>DASUCO010000221.1:0-24268 GCA_036275955.1 Acidimicrobiales bacterium | reverse complement strand
GCGCGCCGTCGTCGCCGCCGGCGAGGCCCGAGGGCTGACGATCGAGCCCCGCTCGTTCCCCGACGGGACCAAGACGGCGGCCGACGCCGCCGCCGCCATCGGCGTCGAGGTCGGGCAGATCGTGAAGTCGCTCGTGTTCCTCGTCGACGGCGCCCCGGTCATGGCCCTCGTCGCGGGCGACAACCAGCTCGACGAGCACAAGCTGGCCGCGGCCCACGGCGGCGGCACCGTGTCGCGAGCCGACGCCGACGCCGTGCGGGCCGCCACGGGCTTCCCCATCGGCGGCGTCCCGCCGCTCGGGCACGACCTCCCGATCCACGTCGACGAGGACCTGCTCCGCTGGGACGAGGTGTGGGCGGCCGCTGGCACGTGGACCGACGTCTTCCCCATCGCCCCCGACGACCTCGTCCGCGTCAGCGGCGGCACCGTGGCTGACCTGGCGAAGTAGGCCGCTCGAGCGAACGTTGTCGCGCTGACCCCCCAGTGAGAGGTCAGCGCGACAACGTTCGCCTCCGCTACGCGGCTCGCAGCCAGGCCACGCGCTGGTAGGGCTCGAGCCGCTCCCCCGCCACCGCGCTCATGCCCATCAGCCGACCGGCGAAGGGCGACAGGACCGGCACCCGGTCGGCGCCCGCTTGCACGTAGCCGAGCTGCGACCCCACCGTCACCAGCTCGGGCAGGTCGGTCCGGGGTGAGAACACCCCGGCCACCGGGCTGACGATGACTCGTTCGTCCATGTCGCCACCATCGCGACCGAGGGTGGCGGGCGGGGGTCGTCACCATGAACGGCGATCGCATCGTTACTGTCCGGTACTTGAAGGTCACGATCCTCGGCTCTGGCGGGCCCATCCCCGATCCAAACCGCGCCGGACCGTCCACGCTGGTGCAGGCCGGCGGGCTGAACCTGCTCGTCGACTGCGGGCGCGGCGTCGTCATGCGTCTCGCCGGCGCCGGGCTGCTGCCGCCGATGCTGCACCGGGTGCTGCTCACCCACCTGCACAGCGATCACATCACCGACTTCAACGACGTCGTCACGACGAGCTGGGTCATGTCGCCCGGGCCCCGGCCGCTCCCCGTCAGCGGCCCACCGGGCACGAGCACGTTCACCAAACGGACGCTGGTCATGCTCACCGATGACATCGGCTACCGCATCGCGCATCACGACGACCTGAACGAGCCGCCGCAGGTCGACGTGACCGAGGTCCTCGACGGCGTCGTGCTCGACGAGGACGGTGTGCGCGTCATCGCGGCGCCGACGGATCACCGCCCGGTGCATCCGACGGTCGGCTACCGCGTCGAGCACGAGGGCGGGGTCGTCGCGCTCGCCGGCGACACGGTGCCGTGCGAGGGACTCGACCGCCTGTGCGCCGGCGCCGACGTGTACGTGCAGACCGTCATCCGCGACGACCTCGTCAAGCTGGTGCCCAGCGCCCGCCTGCAGGACATCCTCGACTACCACTCGTCGGTGACGCAGGCGGCGCAGACGGCGGCGCGCAACGGCGTGCGCACGCTGGTCCTCACGCACATGGTTCCGGCGGTGGCGCCGGGCGCCGAGGACGAGTGGAAGGCGATCGCCGCCGCCGAGTTCGACGGCGAGATCGTGCTCGCCAACGACCTCCTGTCGATCGAGGTCTAGTCCGGCCGTCGGCGGCGACGGCCGAGTACAGCTAGCCGGCCAGAGAGGCTGCCAGCGCCTCCCGCAGCGCGAGGTCGCGTGGGTCGAAGGGCAGGGCCCACCCGGCTCGGTTCATGGCGTACGCGTAGCCGACGCCGGTGTCGGGGTCGGCGAACCCGAACGAGCCCCCGGCTCCCGTGTGGCCGTACGCCCGCGGTCCTGAGCCGAACGGCACGAACGGCTTCATGAAGCCCATGGCGAACGCGGCGTCCAGGCGGAAGATGCGATCGGGCGACAGCTCGACCGTTCGCTCGAGCTCGGCTCGCGTCGCGTCGGTGATGCCGAGGGCGGCGCCGCCGGTGGCGAGCTCGCCGTACACCTTGGCGATGGCGCGCGGCTCGCCCGTCCCGTTCACCGACGGCAGCTCGAGCCGGAGCAGGTCGCGCCGGTTCACGTCCGAGATTCCGCGCAGTGCCTTCGGGTTGTTGAACGCCCGACCGGTGAGCGTCCTCGGGTTGGCGATGGCAAAGACCAGCTTGGGCGGCATCTCGTGCAGGTGGAGCAGCGCACCGATCGGCTTGCCGCCGTACATCGTGGCGAGGCGCTCGGCCGGGATGTCATCCGGCAGCCCGATGTGGAACGCGGCGTCGAGGGGCGTCGCGACCTCGTCGGCGAAGAACCTCCCGATGGTCCGACGCTGCGGATCGACACGACGCAGCAGCTGGCTCTGGTACCAGCCGAGCGAGTGGGCGTGGTAGCCGGACATGGTCCCCGGCTCCCAGTTCGGGCGTTGGGCGGCGAGGATCGATGCGAGGCGATCGTCGCGGTCGGCCAGCACGTCGAGATCGAGCGGCTCGTCGATCACGGCGAGCCCGGCCCGATGGCTGAGCAGCTGGCGCACGGTGATCGCCGCCTTGCCCGCCTGGGCGAACTCGGGCCAGTACGTCGCCACCGCCTCGTCGAGGCCGAACAGGCCGCGGGAGTGGGCCACCGCCATCGCCGCGGCCGCCATGCCCTTCGTCGTCGAGAAGACGGTGACCATCGTGTCCCGCCGCCACCGCTTCGTCCTCGCCTTGTCGCGGTGTCCACCCCACAGGTCGACCACCAGCGCTCCATCGCGGTAGACGGCGCACGCGGCGCCGATCTCCTTGCCACGTTCGAAGGTCGAGCGGAACGCGTCAGCGACCTTCCCGTAGCCGTCGTCGACGTCGCCCTCGATCACGCCGAGAGCATGGCACCGACGAGTGGAAAGGCGGTCTAGTCCGGCCGCCGGCGGCGTCGGCCGGTCACCAGGTCGCGCAGCCCCCACAACGTCACCAGTCCCAGCGCCTCGACGACGATGCGGCCGGACATCTTCGAGCTGCCCTCGACGCGGTCGGTGAACGTGATCGGCACCTCGACGATGCGGCCACCGATGTGCACGATCCGGTACACCATCTCGACCTGGAAGCCGTAGCCGTCGGCGCGCACGTGCTCGAGGTCGATGCGCCGCAGCACGTCCGCCCGGTAGGCGCGGAACCCGGCGGTGGCGTCGTTGATGGCGAGGCCGAGCATCGCCGCCGCGTACCGGTTGGCCCACACGGACAGGAAGCGCCTGATGCGCGGCCACTCCGGCGTCGACCCGCCGGGCACGTAGCGCGACCCGATGACGAGGTCGGCCCCGGCTCCGACCACGGCCAGCATCTCGGGCAGCGCCTCGGGCTGGTGCGACAGGTCGGCGTCCATCTCGACGAGGACGTCGTAGCCCCGCTCCATGCCCCACGCGAAGCCCGTGCGATACGCGCTGCCGAGGCCGTCCTTGACGCCGCGGCGCAGCACGTCGATCGAGCCCAGCTCCTCGGCCACCTTCTCGGCCAGGTCGGCGGTGCCGTCCGGACTGCCGTCGTCGACGACCAGGACGTGCGCGTCCGGCACTGCCGCCCGCAGGCGACGGAGGGCGGTCTCGATGTTGTCCGCCTCCTGGTACGTCGGCAGCACGACCAGTGGGCGCACCGGACAACTCTGGCACGATGGCGGCGATGGCCGACCGACCCTCACCCCAGATCGCTCGGGCCTACACGCCGACGGCGCTCCCGTCGGTCACGGCGCGCTGGCTGGCGTTCCTCGCCATCGTGATCGCCGGCGCGTGCGGCGGCCTCATCGGCTGGTCCGTCACCGACCTCCAGTGCGGCAACGACGACGACCCGGTGGCTGCCCGCGAGGCCGGCATCGACCCCGACGAGGGCGAGGAGGGGTGCTCGACCTGGGCCGCGGCCGGCGCCGGCGTCGGCGCCGTGGCGTTCGCCGGCGGCACGGCGATCGTCTCCGTGCTCGTGCTCCGGGCGATGGCCGAGTGGCGCCGCGAGCTCGAGCTCGAGGGCGACGAGTAGCAGCTACGCAGCGAGGCGGAGCCGGCGGAACGACTCGGCGCACGCCACGCCCGCCTTGCGGCCCTCCTCCTCCGCGCGGTGCCGGACGAAGTCGGCCAGCCACTCCTCCGCGTCGTCGGCGAGCTGGGTGCGGTGGGCGAAGATGGCGGCCACCTTGGCGGCGAGCGCGGACTCGATGTCGACCCACGTGTCGGGATCGAGCGTCCCGGTGAGCAGCACGGTGCGCACCTGGTGGGCGTCGCCGAGCTCCCGGTAGTAGAGCGGCGACGCTGCGGCGGGGGCGACGGCGTCGAGCGTCGCCCAGCCGATGGCGCGGTGGTCGGCGTGGCTCACGTAGCCGTCACCGAAGAACACCGCGGTGGGGTCGGGCGCCACGACGGTGTCGGGCCGGAAGCGGCGCACCAGTCCGACGATCTGCGCCTTGAGCCCGGTGGTCACGTCGAGGTCGCCGTCGGGGTGGCCGAGGAGCTCGACGCCGGCCAGCCCGAGCGCCTCGGCCGCGGCGGCGACCTCCTCGGCGCGCTCGGCGGCGAGCGCCATGGGATCGGTCGACGGATCCTGGCTCCCCTTGTCGCCCTGGCACGCGATCACGACGTGCACCTCGGCGCCGGCCGCCGCCCAGCGCGCCAGCGCACCGCCGCAGGACACCTCGGGGTCGTCCGGATGGGCGTACACGGCGAGGACGCGCTCGGGGATGTCGTCGAGGACGGTCACGGGGCGGACGCCAGCGCCTTGCGCGCCGCCTCAACACCGTCGTCGTCGACGTCGCGGTGCGTCACGAGTCGCACGACGCCCGGTGCGACCGTGCCGGCAAGCACGCCGGCGTCGGCCAGATGCGACAGCAGCGCCGCCGTGTCGTGGTGGCGGAACATCACCATGTTCGTCTGCACCGTCGTCGGGTCGAGTGCGTCGGGCCACCGCTCGGCGACGGCGTCGGCGAGGCGCGACGCCCGTTCGTGGTCCTCGGCCAGCCGGTCGACGAGCGTCAGCGCGACGAGACCGGCGGCGCCGAGCACACCGACCTGTCGCATCTGACCGCCCAGCGAGTGCCGCCCGACGCGCAGCTCGTCGATGACGTCGGCGGCACCGGCCAGGACGGAGCCGACGGGGGCGCACAGGCCCTTGCTGAGCGCGGTCCACACCGTCCGCGCGTCGGCCGCGTACTCACGCGCGCTGACGCCGGTCGCGACCACGGCGTTGAACAGGCGAGCGCCGTCGACGTGCACCGGGATGCCGCACGCGGCGATGGCCCGCACGCGCTCGAGCGGGTACGGCACGCCGCCGGCGAACATGGCCGTGTTCTCGATGCACACCATCGACGGTGCCGCCCAGTGGTGCTCGGGGGCGGCGGCATGGAACGCGACGTCGTCTGGATCGAGCAGACCGTCGTCGTCGGGCAGCGTCACGATCTGGGCCTGGCTGTTCAGCCCGGCCACGCCCGCCTCGAACGACCCGATGTGCGACGAGCGACCGCACAGCACGGTGGAGCCGGCCCGGCCGAGGACGCGCAGCACGACCTGGTTCGCCATCGTCCCCGACGGCACGAACAGCCCGGCCTCCTTGCCCACGAGCTCGGCGTACGCCTCCTCGAGCCGCCGCACCGTCGGGTCCTCGCCATACACGTCGTCGCCCACCTCGGCATCGGCCATGGCGCGGCGCATCTCCGGGGTCGGCTGCGTGAGGGTGTCGGACCGGAGGTCGGCGACAACGCGGGACACCATGGGCGCGGACCCTACAGTCCGCCCCCGTGGACCCCTCGGCGCTGCTGTCGATCGCCCATCGCCTGGCCGAGGAGGCTGGTCAGCTGCTCCTCGACGGCTTGGCCACGGCCGAGGTGCTGGGCAGCAAGTCGACGCACACCGACATGGTCACGTCGATGGACCGCGCGTCGGAGCAGCACATCGTCGACGGCATCCGCGCCGCTCGCCCCGATGACGCCATCGTCGGCGAGGAGGGCACCGACGACGTCGGCACGAGCGGCGTGCGATGGATCATCGACCCGCTCGACGGCACGACCAACTACCTCTACGCACTGCCTGCGTTCGCGGTGTCGATCGCGGTCGAGGTCGACGGCGAGGTCGTCGTCGGCGTCGTCGCCGATCCGTCGCACCGCGAGACGTTTGCCGCGGTCGCCGGCGGCGGCGCCACGTGCAACGGCAAGCCCATCGCGTGCGGGGACGAGACGGCGCTGGCGCACGCGCTGGTCGGCACCGGCTTCTCCTACGACGCCGATCGCCGCACGCGGCAGGGCGCAGTCGTCGGTCGGCTGCTCCCGCGCGCCCGCGACGTGCGGCGCATGGGAGCAGCTGCGCTCGACCTGTGCTGGGTCGCGTGTGGACGTCTCGACGCGTTCTACGAGAAGGGCCTGCAGCCGTGGGACCTGGCGGCCGGCGCGCTCATCGCGCGGGAGGCGGGGGCCCACGTGGGCGACCTCGACGGCGGTCCGGCGTCGACCGCGTTCACCCTGGCCAGCACGCCTGGCCTGTTCGCCGAGCTCCGCGGTCTGCTGCGGGACGCCGGCGCCGAGAACGCCTGAATCGGGCAAACCGCCCGCCAAAGTCACAGGATCGTCACGGCTCGGACACCCCCTCGCGGCGTCACCGGGACCACCATGGACGCCGTGCCCGAACCTGCCGCGTCGTCCCCGCGCGTCCAGATGTCGAGGGAAGGCGACGGCGCGGTCGTGACCGTGGCCGGACCGCTCGACATCCACGCCGGCGCCCAGCTGGTCGCCGCCGTGACCGAGGCGGTGAGCACCGGCAGCACCCGCTTGGACATCGACCTCAGCGCGATCGACAGCTTCGACGACCACGGCGCGTCCGCCCTGCTCGCGTGCCGTGACGCCGCCAGGTCGATCAACGGCGGCCTGCACTACCGCACCTGCAGTGGCGGCGCCGGGCAGGACGTCCTGCTGCACGCCTACGCCGGCGAGGGCTGAGCGCGTCGCAGCTGATCCGCCGCGACGGGGCGGAATTGGGGCATCCTGCGGGTGTGGGAACGCGCATCCTGACCGTCGAGGACGACGAGCGCATCCGAACCTCGGTGAAGATGGCCCTCGAGGACGAGGGCTGGGACGTCGTCGAGGCCGAGAGCGGCGAGGCGGCGATCGAGGTGTTCGCGTCACAGCCGACGGACGTGGTGCTGATCGACCTCATGCTCCCCGGCATCGACGGCTTCGAGCTGTGCCGTGCCATCCGGCGCCAGAGCGACGTGCCCATCCTGATGGTGACGGCGCGCACCGACACCCACGACGTGGTGGCCGGGCTCGAGGCCGGCGCCGACGACTACGTCACCAAGCCGTTCCAGCCCAAGGAGCTGTCGGCCCGGATCCGGGCCCTCCTGCGCCGGGCCCGCCCGGCGGAGAGCGGCAACCCGCACCTGCGCTTCGGTGACCTCGAGGTGATCCCGGCCGAGGGCGTCGTTCGCTCGGCCGGCGGCGAGGTGCACCTCACCAAGACCGAGTTCCGGCTCCTGTGCGAGCTGGCCTCGGCACCGGGTCGCGTGTTCAGCCGCGAGCAGCTGCTCGAGCGGGTCTGGGGCTACGACTACTTCGGCGACGGGCGGCTCGTGGACGTGCACGTCCGCCGGCTGCGCACCAAGGTCGAGCCCGACGCCGCCAACCCGCGGCACGTCGTGACCGTGCGCGGGCTCGGCTACAAGCTGCAGCCGTAGGCGCGCCCTGAAGGCGTCGATGGCCCGCGCCGCCAGGACCCGCCGCATCATGCGGCTGGGCCTTCGCGCGCGATTCACGATCGCGTTCGCGCTCGGCGGTCTGGTCCTCTCCGCGCTCCTCGCAGCGGTGACGTACGGACTCGTTCGCGAGAACATCGTGCGGCAGCGGGAGACGAGCGCCACGCGCCAGGTGTTCCTGAACGCGAACTTCATCCGCGACAGCCTGCGCACCGCCGGCCTGCAGCCCTCGCAGCTGCTCGACGGCCTGCAGACGCCGACCGGCGCGGAGCCGATCCTCATCGTCGACGGCGCCAAGTTCGCGCCGACGGCGGCGAGCGGCGGCGGTGAGATCCCGCAGGCCCTGCGTGACGAGGTCGCCGCGGGCACCCCGGCGCGCATGCGCTTCTCGCTCGACGACGAGCCCATGCTCGTCATCGGCATCCCGCTGCCCGCGGTCGACGCCGAGTACTACGAGATCGTCTCCCTGGCCGAGACCCAGCGGACGCTGAACTCCCTCGGCATCGCGCTGCTGGCGGCGTCGGTCGTGACCACGATCGCCGGCGCCGTGCTGGGCGCCACCAGCAGCCGACAGGTGCTGCGACCGCTGACCCACCTCGGTGCTGCCGCGCAGGCGATCGCCGGTGGCCGCCTCGACACCCGCGTGGCTCGTCCCGACGACGTCGACCTGGCTGCGCTCATCGACTCGTTCAACGAGATGGCGGGCGCCCTGCAGGAGCGCGTGGAGCGCGACGCCCGGTTTGCGTCTGACGTGAGCCACGAGCTGCGGTCGCCGCTCACCACGCTGTCGGCCTCGATCGAGGTGCTGAAGTCGCGCCGCGAGGAGATGCCCGAGCGCGCCCAGTCGGCACTCGACCTGCTGGATGCCGACATCAAGCGCTTCACCCAGCTGGTGGCCGATCTGCTCGAGATCTCCCGCTACGACGCCGGCGCGGCGCGGCTCGAGCTGGAGGACGTGCGCATCAGCCAGCTCGTGCTCAACGCCGTCGGGTCCGCGTCGGCCAACGTGCCGGTGGCGGTGTCGGCCCAGGCGGCGGCCGCCATCGTGCTCGTCGACAAGCGCCGGCTGGTGCGCGTGATCGCCAACCTCATCGACAACGCGGCCAAGTACGGCGGCGGAGCGACGGGCGTCGAGGTGGACGTCACCGGTGACGTCGTGCACATCGTCGTCGAGGACGGCGGCGACGGCGTGCCGCCCGAGGAGCGCGAGCGGGTGTTCGAGCGGTTCGCGCGCGGCACCGTGGCCGCCGGCAGCCGTGGCAGCGGCGAGGGCTCCGGTCTCGGCCTGGCCCTCGTGAAGGAGCACGTGTCGCTGCACGGCGGCAAGGTCTGGGTCACCGACCGCGACGACGGCCTGTCCGGCGCCCGCTTCGTGGTCGAGCTGCCGGTGGTGACCGGCGAGGAGCCCGAGCCCGAGGAGGAGGAGCTGCCGCCGGCAGCCGTCCTCGTCAGCGACCTGGTGGAGGAGCAGCAGCCGTGAGGAGGATCGCGCTCGTTCTCTCGCTGCTCGTCGTCGCCGCGTGCGGCGTGCAGGACGACACCGGCCCGCGCGCGCTGGCACCGGAGGACGTCCCGTTCGGACTGCTGGAGCCGGCCACCAGCGTGGCCAACCCCGACAACGAGGACGGGCCGTCGCGCGCGGTGTGGTTCGTCGACAACGACGGGATGCTGGCGCGAGGTGAGCGCCGGCTCGAGCCGCCGGTGACGGTGGAGGACATCGTCGGGGCGCTGCTCGAGGGCGTGTCCGATGCCGAAGCGGCCAACGGCCTCCGCTCCAACATCGCGTCAGGCACGCGACTGCTGGGTGTCGAGGGACCCACGCAGGGTCTGATCACCATCGACCTGTCCGGGGAGATCCTCACCGTCAGTCGCGAGCTGCAGCGACTCGCCATCGCCCAGGTGGTGTTCACCGCCACCGGACTGCCGAACGTCGATCGCGTGCTGTTCAAGTTCGACGGTGTGGGGCCGGCCGAGGTGCCAGGGGCCGGGAACGAGCTCACGTCCGAGCCGCTGCGCCGCCGGGACTTCGATCAGTTCGACCCGACGGCGACGACGACCACGATCATCCCGTAGTCGCTAGATCCCGAGGCCGAAGCGGGTGGCGCGGTCCTTGATCGCGGTCGGCGTGAAGCGGTCGGTCAGGGCGATGAGGTTGGCGTCGATCCCGATCAGGTAGCGCGCCCGCGGCGAGCGCGACGACAGGACGTTGCCGATGACCTTGGCCACCTGCCCGGGGTCGCCCATCACCGGCTCGGCCAGCTTCATGAGCTGCTGGGACCGCCTGTACGCGGCCTCGAAGCGGGAGTCGGCACGCTTGGCGATGTCGCGCTCGAGCTCCTCCCAGATGCCGGTCTTGAACCCGCCGGGCTCGACGAGCACGACCTTGATGCCGGCCGAGGCCACCTCGATGCGCAGCGCGTCGGTGACGCCCTCCAGCGCGTGCTTGGACGCCTGGTACCAGCCGGTGAACGGCGTCGTGGTGCGGCCCATGATCGACGACACGTTGACGATGCGACCGGCGTTCGCCTCGCGCATGGCCGGCAGCGCGAGACGGGCGAGGCGCATGGGCGCCAGCACCATCGTCTCCAGCACCGCGCGCGCCTCGTCGTCCTCGACGTCCTCCACTGCGCCGGTGACGCCGTAGCCGGCGTTGTTCACCAGCCCGTACAGCGGGCCGATCTCGTCGATGACCGCCGAACATCGGTCCGCGTCGGTGACGTCGAGCAGCACCGTCTCGACCTCGACGCCGGCGTCGGCCGCCGCCTTGTGCACCACCTCGGCCTTGGCTTCGGAGCGCACCGAGCCCACCGACCGATAGCCCTTGCGGGCCACCTCCAGCGCGCACGCCAGCCCGATCCCCGAGTTCGCCCCTGTGGTCAGCACCGTCTGGGTCATGGACCCAGTGCTACCCCAGACCCAGCTCGGCGGCCAGCAGCGAGCGTCGCACCTTGCCGGTGGAGGTGCGGGGCAGCTCCTCCATCGCCAGCAGCTGCTTGGGCAGCTTGTACGGCGCCACCTGGGTGCGCAGCCAGGCGTGGAGCGCGTCGAGGTCGACGTCGCCCACGACGGCGGCGCACACGCGCTGGCCCCAGTCGTCGTCGTCGACCGGGAACACGGCGACGTCCTCGACGCCGGGGTGGCGCTGGATGGCCTGCTCCACCTCGAGCGGGTACACGTTCACGCCGCCGCTGATGATCAGGTCGTCGCGCCGGCCGTCGAGGAACAGGTAGCCGTCCGCGTCCAGGCGACCGACGTCGCCCACGCTGAACGCGTCACCGCGCCACGCGGCAGCGGTGCGCGCCGGGTCGCGCCAGTACTCGAACCGCGACCAGCGCGGCACCTCGCACCAGATGACGCCGTCGGGATCGACGGACAGGGTGCGGCCTGGCCGAGCCCGACCTACGGTCCCGGGGCGGTCCAGCCACTCGTCGGGACCGCACACGGTGAACTGCCCCTCGGTCGAGCCGTAGAACTCCCAGACCGCGCCAGGCGGGAACGCTGCCAGCGCGGCGCGCTTGAGCGGCTCCGAGCACGGCGCACCGGCGTGGGCGACGAGCCGGAACGACGCGAGGTCGACCGGTTCGCGCAGCAGGCGCTGCAGGTGCGTCGGCACGAGGAACGCGGTGGACGGGCCGTGCTGGCGAACGGCGGCACCGAACCCGCCCACGTCGAAGCGGTCGAGCACGACCACGTCGCCGCCCGCCAGGAGCGTGCCCGACGAGAAGCGGATGGGCGCCGAGTGGTGCAGGGGCGAGACGACGAGGTGGACGTCGCGCGCGTCGAAGCCCCACGCGTCGCGCTCCTCCTGCACCAGCGCCAGCGCGTCGGCCTCGTCGAGGACGCCGGACCACACGCCCTTGGGCCGGCCGGTCGTACCCGACGTGTACTGCATCGGTCGCCCGAGCGGCGCCGGCGCCAGCTCCGTCGGTGACCCGGCGAGGAGGGCGGCCAGGCCGTCGTCGCCGGTGACGACCAGCGTGGGCTCGGCGTCGGCCAGCAGCTCGTCGCGCTCGTGGGGCAGGAGCCCGGCGTTCAGCACGACCGGGATGACGCCCGAGCGCAGCGCGCCGAGCACGGCCGAGAGCGCGGCGGCCCGACGGGGCAGCAGCATCGCCACCCGGTCGCTGGCGCCGACGCCACGCGCACGGAGCGCACCGGCCACCCGCCGCTGCTGGTCCTCGCTCTCCGACGCTGTCAGGCGCTCCACGGCGGCATGAGTAGCGTGCGCGGCGTGCAAGAGGGAAGTCGCAAGGCGATCATCGCCGCGCTCATCGCCAACGGCGGCATCGCCATCGCCAAGTTCGTGGGCTTCCTCCTCACGGGCGCGGCGTCGATGCTCGCCGAGGCGGTCCACTCCTTCGCAGACACCAGCAACCAGGCGCTCCTGCTGCTCGGCGGCAAGCGAGCCCGGGCCAAGGCGTCCGAGCTGCACCCGTTCGGCTTCGGCCGCGAGCGCTACTTCTGGGCGTTCGTCGTGGCCCTGGTGCTGTTCAGCCTCGGCGGGCTCTTCGCCATCTACGAGGGCATCGAGAAGCTGCGCCACCCCCACGAGCTGGAGAGCTTCGGCATCGCCATCGGCATCCTCGTCGTCGCCGTCGCGCTGGAGACGTTCTCGCTCACGACCGCGATCCGCGAAGCCAACCACGTGCGCGGCGATCGCTCCTGGTGGACGTTCATCCGCCACTCCCGCAATCCCGAGCTGCCGGTGGTGCTGCTGGAGGACATCGGCGCCGAGGTCGGCCTGCTCATGGCGCTCGGTGGCGTCATCACCGCCCGGGTCACCGACGAGCCCCGTTGGGACGCGGCCGGCTCGCTCGGCATCGGGATCCTGCTGGTGATCATCGCCATCGTGCTCGTCATCGAGATGAAGAGCCTGCTCATCGGCGAGTCGGCGACCTCCGACGACGTCGGCAAGATCAAGGGCGCCATCGAGACGACGCCCAACGTGCAGCGCCTCATCCACATGCGCACCCAGCACCTCGGTCCCGACGAGCTGCTCGTCGGCGCAAAGGTCGCCATGGACCCGACGCTGACGTTCGAGCAGGTCGCGCTGACGATCAACGACGCCGAGACGCGCCTGCGTGCCGCCGTCCCGTCGGCCCGCGTCGTGTACCTGGAACCCGACACCCCCCGGTGAGCCGCCGCGTCGACCGGGCGCTCGTCGCGATCCTCGTCGTGGCTGCCGTGCTGCGGTTCGGCTTCGGCGTCGCCGCCATGGACGGGCCGGTGCCCGAGACGTGGGTGACCGCCGGCGACCAGTACTCGTACTGGTACTACGGCAACGAGATCGCGCACGGCGACGGCTACATCAGCTACGTCACCGACGTCGGCACCGCCTACTACCCCATCGGCTACCCGGCGACGCTGGCTGCGCTGTTCTGGCTACAGGACCACACGCCCATACCCGACCACCAGCCCACGGCGGTGGCGCTGCTGCACGCGGCGATGGCGACGGCCACGGTGTGGTTCATCTTCCTCATCGCCCGTGCTGCGCTGGGGCGTCGCCTGGCGCTCCTGGCCGCGCTGCTCGCCGCGCTCTGGCCCAACCTCATCTTCAACGTCCCGACGTACACGCTGGAGACGGCGTTCATCTTCTGGTCCACCGCCGCGCTGGCGGTGATCGCCACCCACGACTGGGACGGCGGGCCCCCGAGCACACGCCGCCTCCTCGCGTTCGGGACGGTGCTCGGCCTGTCGGTGATCACGCGTCCGTTCTCGCTCCCGTTCCTCGTCGGCCTCGCGGTGGCGCTCGTCGTCACGAAGGTCGGCTGGCGGCGCGTCCTCACGTCCCTGGCGTGGACGGTCCTGCCGATCGTGCTCATCCTCACGCCGTGGACGATCCGCAACCTGGGCGCCATGCACGCGTTCGTGCCGATCTCGACGAACCTGGGCGACACCGCGTGCATCGACCGGTCGATGGACTCCGACGGCGGCTTCCGGTGGGCGGTGCACGACGGGTGTGCGGCGTCCGACCTCCCCGAGGCCGAGCGCAACCGCAAGAACATCGGCAAGGCGCTGTCGTTCATCATCGAGCACCCGGGCAAGGAGCTGTGGCTCATGGGGCAGCGCTTCGGGCGCATGCTCGAGCACGACCACTCCGGCCTGCAGGAGGCAGAGAGCGTCAACTTCACCGTCCTCGAGCCCGGCCCCCGCCGGGTCGCCATCAACGTCGCCAACTGGTGGTTCTGGCTGGCCATGGCCGCCTCGGCCGTCGGGCTGGTCGGGCTCCTGCGCCGGCACCGCCCCGTCGACGTGCTCGTCGCCACCGCCTACGTCGCCCTGCTCCTGCTGCCCGTCCTGCTCTGGGGCAACGTGCGGTTCCACATCCCGGTCCTGCCCTTCGCCGCCATCGCCGCGGCGGCCGCCCCCCTCGCCCTCCCCCGGAAGGGGGTAGGCCGGTCGCCCACGGGGAACACCGTCCCTGATGCAGAGCTCGCTTGACCTGGCGCCGGATTCGGTCGTCGGGGGTCGGTACCGGCTGATCGAGTCGCTCGCACGGGGCGGAACGGCGTCAGTGTGGCGGGCCGAGGACACCGAGGCGGGCTCCCGGGTCGCCATCAAGATCCTGCGCGACGAGGGCGTCGACCCGACGCTGCGGGAGCGCGCCGGCCGTGAGGCGCACGTCCTCGAGGGTCTCGAACACCCAAACCTGGTGCGCGTCCTCGACAGCGGCGAGGACGACGGCATGCCGTTCATGGTGATGGAGCTGCTCGACGGCAGCTCCCTCGCCACCATCATCAGCGAGCGCGGCACCCTCGACGTCGACGAGGCGGTGACGCTCGTCGCCGACGTGGCCGACGGGCTCGGCGCCGCCCATGCACGCGGCGTCATCCACCGCGACGTGAAGCCGGCCAACATCGTCTGCCACGACCAGGTGCCGACGCTGGTCGACTTCGGCATCGCCCGCAACGTCGACGCCACCACGCTCACCCGTGGTCTGGTGATGGGCACGGCGTCGTACCTGGCGCCCGAGCAGGCGCAGGGCATGCCGCTCACGCCGGCGGTCGACGTCTACGCCCTCGGCTGCGTGCTCTACGAGCTGCTCACCGGCGCACCGCCCTTCGTCGGCGACAGCCCGGTCACCGTGGCGCTGCGCCACGTGCAGGACGAGGCGGTGCCGCCGGCCGACGTGGCCGACGTCCCGGCCGCGGTGAACGCACTCGTGCTGCGCGCGCTGGCCAAGGACCCGGCCCATCGGCCCACCGACGGCGCCGCGCTCGCCAGCGAGCTGCGGGCCGCCCTCCAGAGCGACCCCGGGGACGAGACCGTGACCATCACGCCGGTGAGTCCGGACGGGACGATGGTCATGCCGGCCGTCGTCGCCGCGCCCGATCCCGACGCCGAGCTGATCGATCCGTCACCACTGCCGCCGGTGCCACCGCCGGCGAAGCGCCCGACGTCCGACGTTCCGTGGCCGCTCATCCTCGGGATCGTCGTTGCCGCGCTGGTGTTGCTCCTGCTCGTCCGCGCGTTCGGCAGCGATCCCGTCGACGTCCGCTCCGTCCCCGACGGCCTCGTGGGCAGCAAGGTCGCGGACGCCACCGCCTATCTCGAGGGCGCCGGCTTGGAGGTCGACGTCAACGACGTCGAGTCCGACCAGCCGGCGGGCACGGTGATCGGCCTCGAACCGGGTGAGGGCGAGCCGGTCGCCGTCGGCGGGACCGTCGCGCTGGCCGTCTCGTCCGGGTCCGGAGACGAGACGCCTGCCACCACGATCGCCCCGCCCCCTGACGACGGCACCGGCGACGGCGGCGACCGGCCGGCCCGGGGCCGGGGCAAGAAGGGCGACTAGCGCGACGAGCCGAGCGCGGCGAGGACGCCGCGGTCGCCCTCGTGCGGGTACCGGAACACCGTCTCGCCGAAGCCGAGCGCCTCCGCGCGAGCCAGCTCGTCGTCGATCGACCGCAGCTGGTCGGCCGGCTCGTCGATGAGCAGGACCCGCTCGATGCTCGCCGGATCGCGCCCCGCGGCCGCGCACGCGGCGTCGAGCCGGGCGCACTTCTCGGCGACCTCGCCGTAGATCGAGTTGGCCACCCACCGGTCGCCGAAGCGAGCGGCCACGGCCATGGTCCTCGGCTTGTCAGCGGCGACGGTGAGCGGGACCCGTGGTCGCTGCACGCACCCGGCGTGCATCGGTGCGTCGATGGCCGCGTAGTACGTGCCGGTGTACGTCGTGCGCTCGTTCGTCAGCAGCGCGTCGACCAGCTCGACGTACTCCGCGAAGCGGGCAGCCCGCTCCCCCGGGCTCCACGGCTCGTGCCCGTGCACCTGCGCGTCGAAGCCCACGCTGCCCGCGCCGATGCCGAGGTCGAAGCGACCGCCCGACACGTGATCGATGGTCAGCGCCTGCTGGGCCAGCTCCAGCGGGTGGCGCAGCGAGATCGACGACACCAGCGTGCCGATGCGGATGCGTGACGTCCTCGCCGCGACGGCGGCGAGCAGCGGGAGGGCGCCGAACCACGGTCGACCTCGCCACCCGCCCCACTCGAGGTGGTCGTAGGTCCAGGCCGCGTCGAAGCCGGCGTCCTCGAGCTCCTCGAACGTCCGCGTCGTCGCGTCGACGGGGAGGACGCAGACGCCGATCTTCACGCCATCAACCGAAGAAGACCTCGGCGACGCCGTGGTACAGCTCGGGGTCGATCAGCTTGAGCTCGGCCGTCGCCTCGCTCAGCGGCACGCGCACGATGTGGTCGGCCCGCAGCGCCACCATCTGCCCGAACGCGTCGTCGTGCACGGCGTCGATGGCCCCGATGCCGAAGCGGGTCGAGAGCACCCTGTCGTACGCGGTCGGCGTGCCACCGCGCTGGATGTGCCCGAGGATCGTCACCCGCGTCTCGAAGCCGGTGCGCTCCTCGATCTGGTCGGCCAGCCAGGAGCCGATGCCACCCAGCTTCACGTGACCGAAGGCGTCGAGCTCGGCGTCCTTGAGGATGTTCCCGCCGTCCGCCGGCGCCGCGCCCTCGGCGACCACGACGATCGACGCGTACCGGCCGCGGCCGTGGCGCTCCTTGATCCGCTCGCACACGGCGTCCACGTCGAAGGGCTCCTCGGGCACGAGGATCTCGGCCGCGCCACCTGCGATGCCGCTGTAGAGGGCGATGTGCCCGGCATGACGGCCCATGACCTCGACCACCATCACCCGGTCGTGCGACTCGGCCGTCGTGTGCAGGCGATCGATGGCGTCGGTGACGATCTGCACCGCGGTGTGGAAGCCGAAGGTGACCTCGGTGGCGTTCAGGTCGTTGTCGATGGTCTTGGGCACGCCCACCACGCGCACGCCCGACTCGGTGAACAGCCGGTGGGCGACGCCCAGGGTGTCCTCGCCGCCGATGGCCACCAGCGCGTCGATGTGCTGGGCGGCCAGCGTGGCCTGCACCTGCTCGGCGCCGCCGTCCACCTTGTACGGGTTGGTCCGACTCGTGCCGATGATGGTCCCGCCCTTGGGGAGGGTGCCTCGCATCGTTTCGACATCCAGCGGTAACGTCCGCCCCTCGATCACGCCCTTCCAGCCATCCAGGAACCCGACGATCTGGTCCCCGTAGACCCGCTCGCCCTTGCGGACCACGGCCCGGATGACCGCGTTCAGACCAGGACAGTCGCCGCCACCCGTGAGCACTCCGACACGCATTCGTCAAAAGGTACCGGTGCGCCGGGCCGCCCTCGTCGGGCTGGTCGGCCTGCTGGTCGCGACGGTCGTGCTCCCCCTGCGACCGGTCGATGCCGCGGAGACGACGGCCTCGCTGCAGGCCCAGCGACAGGTCCTGGTGACGCGGATCGCCAGGCTCACCGATGAGGCGACCCGGGCCCACCTGCGCGCCGCCCACGCCGACCGCAAGCGAGCCATGTCGCAGGCGGCGCTCCTGGCCGCTCGCAAGCGGTTCGCGGCGCACGTCGTCGACGCCTACCTCGACGGGGTGCAGGACACCGAGGACCTGCAGCTGCGACGCCGGGCGTGGGCCGGGGCGCTCGCCGTCACCGACGAGGCCGCGCTGCTCGACTTCCGCGCCGCCAAGGAGCGGGCGGAGAACGAGGAGGCGGCGGCCGCCGCCGCCAACGCCGACGCCCGCCGCACCGTCGCCGAGCTGGAGACGATGCGGGCCGCGCTCGAGCGGACGATCAGCGACCGCATCACCTACGAGCGGGCCAAGGCCAAGAGCGCGGCCAAGGCCCGGGCATCGCTCGTGGGCGGGATCGGCACGTCGCGCCACCGGCGCGCCACCGGCAGCCAGGCGGAGCTGTTCCGCCGCTACCGGTTCGGCCCCGCCGCCGGCGTGCCCGCCGGGCTGGTCGCCACCGGCTCCGTCCTGCAGGGTCGGGCGTCGTGGTACGGCCCCGGCTTCGACGGGCGGGCCACGGCCAGCGGCGCCATCTTCGACCAGGAGGGCTGGACCGTCGCCCACCGGACGCTGCCGCTCGGCACCATCTTGCTGATCAGCCACGGCGGACGCTCGGTCGTCGTGCTGGTGAACGACCGAGGTCCGTTCGTCGGCGGCCGCATCCTCGACCTCTCCCACGGCGTCGCCGCCTACCTCGGCACCGTGCACGCCGGGGTGGCGACGGTCCGCGCCGAGATCCTCGCTCCTTCATAAGCGCCTTCGAGACCCAGGCGCATTCGGACGTCTCGTCGGCGATTCGAGGCCTTCGGCGAGGGTCGCCTCCTGTCCTATCGTCCATCACTCATGTCTGTTGTCGTCGCCATCGACGCCGGCACCACCGGCGTGCGGGCGTTCGCGGTCGACGAGACGGGGCGGCCGGTCGGCTGGTCGTACCGCGAGTTCCCCCAGCACTTCCCGCGGCCCGGCTGGGTCGAGCACGACGCCGACGACATCTGGAACACGGTGCAGACGACGCTGGCCGAGCTGCGGTCGACGCTCGACCAGCCCATCGCCGCCATCGGCATCACCGACCAGCGCGAGACGGTCGTGGTGTGGGATCGCCGGACGGGCCGACCGCTGCACCGGGCGATCGTGTGGCAGGACCGGCGCACGGCCGAGCGGTGCGACGCGCTGCGCGACGCCGGGCACCTCCCGCTGGTGCGGGAGCGCACCGGCCTGGTGCTCGACCCGTACTTCTCCGGCACCAAGCTCGAGTGGCTGCTGACCGAGGGCGGGGTCGAGGCCGCACCCGACCTGGCGTTCGGAACCGTCGACTCGTGGGTGCTGTGGAACCTCACCGGCGGGAAGGTGCACGCCACCGAGCCGTCCAACGCCAGCCGCACCCTGCTCTACGACATCCGCGACCTGCGGTGGTCCGACGAGCTGTGTGACGTGCTCGGCGTGCCGATGTCGTGCCTTCCCGAGGTGCGCCCGTCGTGCGGCCGCTTCGGCGTGACAACCGAAGGATCCGGCATCGGGGCTGGGATCCCGGTCAGCGGCATCGCCGGCGACCAGCAGGCGGCGCTGTTCGGCCAGGCCTGCGTCGCGCCCGGCATGGCGAAGAACACCTATGGCACCGGTTCGTTCCTCCTCATGAACGTCGGCACGACCTGTCCCGAGCCGGTCGAGGGCCTGCTCACCACCGTCGGGTGGACGATCGACGGACAGCCGGGCGCGGTGTACGCGCTCGAGGGCGCGGTGTTCGTCACCGGTGCCGCCGTGCAGTGGCTGCGCGACGGCCTGCAGATCATCGACGACGCGGGCGAGATCGAGGCGCTGGCCGCCACCGTCGACTCGACCGACGGCGTGTTCCTGGTCCCCGCGTTCACCGGCCTCGGCAGCCCGTGGTGGGACCCGTACGCCCGCGGCACCGTCGTCGGCATCACGCGCGGCACCGGACGCGCTCACCTCGCCCGCGCCACGCTCGAGGCCATCGCCTATCAGTCCCGCGACGTCGTCGACGCGATGTGCCGTGCGTCGGGCACGCCCCTCGCCTCGCTGCGCGTCGACGGCGGCGCATCGGTGAACGGGCTGCTGCTCCAGCTGCAGGCCGATCAGCTGCAGGTGCCGGTGCAGCGTCCGGTCGTGCAGGAGACGACAGCGCTCGGCGCCGCCTACCTCGCCGGCCTGGCCGAGGGCGTGTGGTCGAGCCTCGAGGAGGTCGGTGCGCAGTGGCAGCTCGACGTCGAGGTGCAGCCCGCGGCCTCGCCGGAGACCGCCGATGCGGCGTACCGTGACTGGACGCGGGCGGTCGAGCGGTCGCTCCGCTGGGAGCACTGAGGCGTGACGCACGTCATCTTCACAGCGTTCACCTGAGTTGTCATGATCACCTTGACATGGGGGTCATCACGGACGAACGAGACGAGGTCATCCGAGCGCTGACGCGCCACTGCGGTGACGGCCGGCTCACCCTCGACGAGCTCGAGGAGCGCATCACCGAGGCGTACGCCGCCACCACCGACGCCGAGCTGCGTCACGTGCTGCGCGACCTGCCGGTCGAGGCGCACGAACCAGTGACGATGGCCGCCGAGCCGGCAACCCCGCGAATGGCGCTCCCGCCGCGGCCCGAGGTCACGAGGGTGGAGCCGCCGGAGTGGGAGAAGCCGGTGGGCGCGCTGTTCGTGATCGGTGGCTTCGTCCTGCTGTTCAACGGGATGTTCATCCTGGCGATGATCTGCTGGTTCGTGCTCCCGGGCATGGTGCTGACGAACAAGAACCGATGCCGATGACCGACGCGGATCGTGAACAGGCGGTGCGCGAGCTCACGCGCCACTGCGGTGAAGGCCGCCTGACCCTCGACGAGCTCGAGGACCGCATCTCCGAGGTGTACGCGGCCACCACCGAAGCCGAGCTGCAGCTCGCCTTCCGGGAGCTGCCTCCCTTTCGCCTCCCCTCGCGCGACGCCATCCGACCCGCGGCGTGGACCGCTCCCGCCGCTGCCCTTCCTGCCGACGCTCCGGCTCGGCGAGCCCGGCCTGCGACCGCTCGTGGCTGCGGCATGGTCGGCGTGGATGGCCCGCCAATCGAGCGCGTCCTGAGGGTGGACGTGCTCGTCGCGCGGGCATGAGGGATCATCTGACCGTGGCGGACGACCTGAAGCCCTCCGACGCGGACCGCGAGCGGGTCGTGCGCGATCTGACCAAGCACTGTGGCGACGGCCGGCTCACGCTCGACGAGCTCGAGGAGCGCATCGCTGAGGTGTACGCGGCCGGCACCGTCGCCCAGCTGGAGCACGCCGTGCGCGAGCTGCCGCGCACGCCGGTGCACATCCCGTCGTCACCGCCGGTCCGGGTGAAGCCGTCCGCCGCGCCGGTGCGCGTGTCGGCCAAGAAGGGCGCCCAGGTGGCGCTGAAGGTCCACACCGCGGTCTACCTGTCGGTGATCGCGTTCCTGGTGCTGATCTGGTTCCTCACCACGCCGTTCGACTACTTCTGGCCCATCTGGCCGGCGATGGGCTGGGGCCTGGCGCTCGCCATCCAGGCCGGCGTCACCAAGGCCGTGGCCGAGGGGCGCGACGACTAGCTGACCTCGCTCCAGCGCGAGTCGGCGATGCGGGCCAGCGCCGCGACCTGGCGGCGCTCCACGGCGCGCAGCTGCACGCCGGCCCGGCCGATCACCAGGTGCAGGCGAGCCGTGGGCAGTGCGGCCCACGCCAGCTCGTTCGGGCCCGAACGACCGGACGCCACGGCCTCGGACGTGCTGCTCCCCTGCACGAAGGCGCGGAGCCAGGCCGCCTCGGGCGCCGGGCCCTCCGACGCGTGCAGCACCGGCTCCTCGTCGTCCAGCACGGCAGCCCAGTCACCGCCGAAGTCGCGCACGGCGCTCTCGACGAGCGCGCCGAGCAGGACGTCCCTCGACGTGGCCTCGACCAGGCTGGCCGCCGTCTCGAGCGCGTCGAGCCGAGGATCGCGCACGCCGTCGACCACGGCACGGATGTCCTCGACGGACACGCCGTCGACCGCCTTGATCTCGCTCACGAGGAGGTCGACCAGGCCGGCTTCCGGCAGCACGACGGTCAGCTCGTCGATGGCGCGGTCGGCGCCGCGCTCGAGGATGTCGATGCCGACCACGTCGCCGCGCACCGCACCGATGCGGCTGGCGACGGCGCCGAGCGCACCGGGCCGGTCCGGGATCCAGACGCGCACGACGTAGGTCTCCACGACGGCAGCGTACGTTGGGCGTGTGAACGGCCAGTTACCTGTCGTGGATCTCACGTCGGCGGACGCGGCCGAGGCCATCGATCGCGCGTGCCGTGAGGTCGGGTTCTTCTACGTGGTCGGACACGGCGTCGACGAGAGCCTGCAGGAGCGGCTCGAGTCGTCGTCGCGGGCGTTCTTCGCCCGGCCCGACGACGTCAAGGCGGAGATCGCCATGGCCCGCGGCGGGAATGCCTGGCGGGGCTGGTTCCCGGTGGGCGGCGAGCTCACCTCGGGCGTGCCGGACCGGAAGGAGGGCATCTACTTCGGGGCCGAGGAGCCGCCCGGGGACCTGCCGCTGCGCGGCCCCAACCTGTTCCCCGACGACGACCTGCGCGAGGCGGTGCTCGGCTACCTCGACGCGATGACGGCGCTCGGCCATCGCCTGGCGTCGCTGGTGGGCATCGACCCCGAGATCACACGCGATCCGACGATCCTGTTCCGCATCTTCCACTATCCCGCCGGCGGCGACGGCGGCTGGGGCGTGGGCGAGCACACCGACTACGGGTTGCTCACGATCCTGCGCCAGGACCCGACGAGCGGGCTGCAGGTGAAGAGCACCTCGGGCTGGATCGACGCGCCGCCCATCCCGGGATCGTTCGTCGTGAACATCGGCGACATGCTCGAGCGCATGACCGGCGGCACGTACCGGTCGACGCCGCACCGCGTGCGCAACACGAGCGATGTGGGCCGGCTGTCGTTCCCGTTCTTCTTCGACCCGTCGTGGGATGCGGTGGTGCCCGTGCCCGAGGGAGCAGCCGGCGCCGTCGAGCGGTGGGACGGCGAGGACGTGCTGTCGTGGGAGGGGACCTACGGCGAGTACCTGCTCGGCAAGGTGGCCAAGGTCTTCCCCGAGCTCGCTACGCGATTGCCTCCAGCGGCGGGCCGCTGAGCATCGGCGTCGACTCCGGCTCCATCACCTCGTCGGGCGACTTCCGCTTGGCGTACTCGTGCACGTACTCCTGGCCGGACAGCTCGCGCAGGGTGAACATGATCTCGTCGGTGATCTGGCGCAGGACCTTCGGGTTGCTCGGGTCGTCGTAGTAGCGGGAGAAGTCCATCGGGGGGCTGATGCGGATCGTGATGGGCCGGAAGATGTTCGGCTTCACCTGCCCGATCGGCTGGATCTCCTTGGTGCCGACCATGGCGCACGCCAGCACGGGCACCTTGCAGCGCAACGCCAGGCGGGCGACGCCCGTCTTGCCCTTGTAGAGCCGCCCGTCGGGCGAGCGCGTGCCCTCCGGGTAGATGCCGAACAGGTGCCCGCCCTCGAGCACCTCGGCCGCCGAGTCGAGGGCGGCCATGGCCGCCGACCCGCCGGTGCGCTTGATCGGGATCTGGCCGACGGCCCGGAAGAACCACGCCGTCTTCGGGTCCTCGAAGTACTCGGCCTTGGCCACGAAGGTGATCCGCCGGCGCAGCACCAGCGGCAGGAAGATCGAGTCACTGAAGGAGATGTGGTTGCTGGCCAGGATGGCCGCGCCCGACTCCGGGATGTGCTCGATCCCCTCGACCCGCACTCGCCAGAAGAAGCGCAGCACGGGAGTCAGCAACAGCTTGAGCACCCAGTACGCCATCGGGACGGATGGTACACGGGCCGATTCGCGGCTTCTTGACCGTGCGGTCAAGTGTTGTCAACCTTTCGTCTGAGATGGAACGCAGGCTCACCGCACGTGGCAAGGAGCGCCGCCAGCAGCTGATGGACTACGCCGCGACGCGCTTCGCCGAGGGCGGCTACCACCCCACGTCCGTGGCCGAGATCGTGCAGGGTCTGGGCGTCGGCAAGGGCGTCTTCTACTGGTACTTCGACTCCAAGGAAGAGCTGTTCCTCGAGATCCTCAAGGAGGCCCAGCAGGGCATGCGCCGGGCCCAGCGGGTGGCCTACGGCGACGAGCCTGACCCCGTGCGACGCATCGAGCTCGGCATCCGGGCCTCGCTGCGGTGGCTCGAGGAGAACCGCCACGTCTACAACCTGTTCCAGTTCGCGGCGACCGAGGAGCAGTTCGCACCCGCCCTGCGCCGCGGCCAGGAGGTGGCGGTGGCCGACGTGGTCCGCCACATCAAGGACGGCATCGTCGAGGGCAAGGTGCGCGACGTCGACCCCGAGGTCCTGGCCCACGGCGTCCTCGGCGTGACCAACCAGCTCTCCCGCATCTACCTCCGCGACCGCCACGACTCGGTCGAGGAGATCGCCGACGCCGCCGTCGCCTTCTGCCTCGACGGGCTCCGCGGGCCCTAGGCCAGATCCGCCATCTGGCGGATGTTCGTGGCCTCGCGATCCCCGATCGTGCGAGCCATGACTGATCATGGAGCACGTGGCGGCGGTGGCATCGGGATCGCGTTCGTGGCGGAGCCCGACGTGAGCGACGTGGCGTTCTCGCTGCCCACCGGCACCGTCACGTTCCTGCTGACCGACGTGGAGGGATCGTCCCGCCGCTGGGAGGACGCGCCGGAGGCGATGGCGGCCGCCATCCCCCGCCACTACGAGATCCTCGACGCCGCGATCGTCCGCCACGGCGGCGT
>DASUCO010000220.1:0-4449 GCA_036275955.1 Acidimicrobiales bacterium | reverse complement strand
CTCACCCCGCGCCCGGTGCAGTAGAGAGAGGGCGTGAACCGACTCCAGGACCGCATCGCGCTCGTCGTCGGCGCCGGGCAGACCGCAGGCGAGACGATCGGCAACGGTCGCGCCACCGCCATCACCTTCGCTCGGGAGGGCGCTCGGCTGGTGCTCGTCGACCGGGACGGCGAGTCGCTGGAGGAGACGGCGGTCCGCTGCCGGGACGAGGGAGCCGAGGTCGTCACCGTGGTCGCCGACGTCGCCAGCGACGACGGCCCTGACCGCATCGTGCAGGCGGCGGTCGATGCATTCGGCGGGATCGACGTGCTGCACAACAACGTCGGCATCGGCGCCGGTGACGGCCCGCCGCACCACCTCACCGACGACGCCTACGACCGGATCATGGACGTGAACCTGCGCGCCATGTTCCGCACCTGCCGGGCGGCGGTGCCCGTGCTGCGAGCCAGCGAGCACGCGGCGATCGTGAACGTCTCGTCGCTGGCATCGATCGCGGCGGCCGGCAACCTCACCGCCTACAAGCTGTCGAAGGCCGGCGTCAACGCGCTCACCCAGAACCTCGCCGTCACCAACGCCAAGCACGGCATCCGCGCCAACGCCATCCTGCCAGGCTTCATCGACACGCCCATGGCCAACGACGCTGCCGCCCGCGCGCGGGGCGTGGATCGGTCGGTCGTCGCCGATGCCAGGGCCAGCATGGTGCCGCTCGGGCGTCAGGGCACGGCCTGGGACGTCGCCAACGCCGCGCTGTTCCTCGCATCGGACGAGTCGGCGTTCATCACCGGGATCCTGCTGCTGGTCGACGGAGGCCAAGGCGCCCGCGTCGGCTGACCAGCGTCAGGACGCAGCGTCGTGGTGGTGTCGCTCGATGATCCTCGCTGCGTACACGGCGGCCTCCGTACGCCGCTTCATGCCCAGCTTGACCAGCAGGTTCGACACGTAGTTCTTGATCGTCTTCTCGGCAAGGTGCATCTCCTCGCCGATCTGGCGGTTCGTCATCCCCTTGGCGATGTGACCGATGAGGATGCGCTCCTGCGGGGTGAGCGATGCCAGCTCGTCCGGCGTACCGGCATGCGACCGGATGCGGTCCAGCACGCGGGAGGCCGTCACGGGGTCCAGCAGCGACTCGCCGCGGGCGACGCGTCGGATGTCGTCGACCAGCTCGTCGGCTCGGACCTGCTTGAGGAGGTAGCCCGATGCACCAGCCATGATGGCGCTGAACATCGCTTCGTCGTCGGCGTAGGACGTCAGCATCACGCACGCGATCTCGGGTTGGGCCGAGCGGATCTCTCGGCAGACCTCGATGCCGTTGCCGTCCGGGAGACGGACGTCGAGCACGGCGACGTCCGGGTGCGTCGGCGGGATCCGTGACAGCGCCTCGGCGGCGGTGCCGGCCTCACCGACGACCTCCAGGTCGGGCTCGTGCTCGAGGAGCTCTCGCAGGCCTCGGCGCACGATCTCGTGGTCGTCGAGGAGGAAGACGCGGGTCGTCATGGGGTGGATCTCCTCAGCTGGAGGGAGGCGCGGACGGTGCCGTCCTCGAACAGCGAGCGCATCGGCAGGCCAGTGGCCCGCAGCACGTGGAGCATGCGCACGTTGTCGGGCAGGGTGACCGCGTCGAGCTGGTCGATGCCGGCCTCGCAGGCGCGGGCTGCGACCGCATCGAACAGCACCCGGCCGACGCCCCGTCCCTGCCAGGCGTCGGTGACGACGAACGCCACCTCCGCCGTGTCGGTCCCCGACATGCGGTCGTACCGCCCCACGCCCACGATGTCGTCCCCGTCGAGGGCGACGACCGCCTCCCGTTCGCGGTGGTCGACATGGGTGAACCGATCGAGCTCCTTCGGGCTCAGCTCGGGGTGGAACGTGAAGAAGCGCAGCCGGGTGGAGGCCGGCGACAGGGAGTGATGGAAGCGCACCAGGCGGCCGGCATCGGTGGGGTGCATCGGCCGGATGTGGACGACCGTGCCATCCCGGAGGACGGCGTCGATCTCGTCGACGGCGATCGACTGCGCCACGTTCAGCGTCCTCGCAGCCGGGTGCGGGCGGCCTCCAGCGCGGTCAGCGCCAGGGCTCCTGTCCTGCTCCACTCCGACGCGAGCGCGCGATCGACCCGGGCGATCGCCGCGTCTAGCAGGCGGATGCTGCCGCGCGCGGTGGCGCAGAGCTCGACTGCCATCTCGTCGATCGGGCGGGCGGGACCCAGTGCCAGGCGCACGGCCCTGGCGGTGAGCGCGTCGAGCGCGTGCGTGTCCGACTCGACCTCGAGCGGGAGGTGCAGCACGGTGGCGGTCACGACCCCATGCTCCTGCCGTGGACTGGCCCACATGAGGGCCGAGGGTCCCAGGTGGGTGGGTCCTTCGGCCCTTTCCGGCTAGATGTAGCCGAGGGCGTGGGCCTCGGAGGCCAGCTGGTCGCGAAAGGATGGATGTGCGATGGCGATGAGGGCGGCGGCGCGCTGGGAGATGGAGCGCCCGCGCAGCTCGGCGACGCCGAACTCGGTGACGACGTGGTCGACGGTGTTCTTCAGCGTGGTGACCACCGACCCGGGCGTCAGGGTCGATCGGATGCGTGAGATGGTCCCGTCCTGCGCGGTCGACGGCAGCACGATGAAGGCGGCGCCGTGCTCGGAGTACATGGCGCCGCGGGCGAAGTCCGCCTGTCCGCCGCTGGACGACCAGTAGCGGCCGGCCACCGTCTCGGACGCGCACTGGCCCAGCAGATCGACCTCGACGGTGGCGTTGATCGAGACGAAGCGGTCCTCGGTGGCGATGAGCCGCGGGTCGTTCACGTACTCGACCGGGAGCAGCTCGACGATCGCGTTCTCGTGGAGGAACTGGTACAGGCGGTTCGTGCCGAGGGCGAAGGTGGTGACCACCTTGCCTGGCGCCCGTCGCTTCTTGGTGCCGGTGACGACGCCCGTCTCGATGAGATCGATAAGCCCGTCGGAGAGCAGCTCGGTGTGCACGCCGAGGTCGCGGTGACCGGCCAGGGCCCGGAGGAGGGCGTTCGGTATCGACCCGATGCCGGCCTGGATCGTCGCCCCGTCTTCGATCCGTTCGGCCACGAGCGCAGCGATGCGCTCGTCGACCGACGACGGCTCCGACGGTGGCACCTCCACCAGCGGTCGGTCGACCTCCGTCCAGCCCACCAGCTGGCTCGAGTGCACCTGGTTGCGCCCGAAGGTGCGCGGCATCTGGGCGTTGACCTCGAGGAAGAACGGCACCTTCCCGATGAACGCGCCCACGTAGTCGCAGTTGGTCCCGAGCGAGAAGTAGCCGTGCCGGTCGGGCGGGGCGGCGGCGGCCAGCACCAACGAGCACCTCGTCGTCTCACGGAGCAGTCGTGGGACCTCGCTGAAGTGGCTTGGCACCAGCTCGCACCTCCGCTCGTAGAAGGCGGGGCGGGTGACCGGCGACAGGAAGTACGAGACGTGCAGCAGGTGGTCGCGCATCGAGCCGTGGAGGTACGGGCGGTCGTGCAGAGCGTGCATCTGGTGCACGCGCACCCCGGTGAAGCGGGTCGCGTTCGCCTCGAGGGCGTCGAGCACCGACACCGGCTCCCCGTTGGCCAGCGGCACGATCAGGTCGGCACCGTCGGTGACGTGCTCGAGGACGTCCTCTGGTCGTCCGGCCTCCGGTCCTCGCCACATCGGCACGATCTTGGTCGACCGGGTGGCGGTCACGGGTGACGCCCACGCTCGCCGTGGCGGCTCAGCTGGCCGCTCGCTCGCCGTGGTGCTCGTAGTGATGGACCGACGCGTCCGGGCCCGGGAAGAAGATCGTCTCGTGGCCCGAGTCGTCCCATCGCACGCGGAACGGGGCGGTGCCGTCGGGGCCGCGAGCCTCGAGCACCTCGCAGCTGCGCGACGGCTCGCCGATTCGGTGGCCCTCGATCTCGATCCGGTCTCCAACACTGGCGTGCATGGCCTCTCCTTGGTCGCTGGCGCCATCGTCCGGCGAGGCCGGCGTCGGGAGTAGGGCCGAACGTCCGCGGCGGGGTCGTTCGGCCCTGTCCAGCTTCGAGCTCCCCGAGGAGAGTCGAAGGCATGACGATCGTGGTCGGCGTCGACGGCTCGAGCGCAGCCGAGCACGCCCTGGTCTGGGCGATCGACGAGGCGCGGTCGCCGAAGAGGACGAGCTCGAGCGCGCTGCACGCCTCGTCATCGATCACGCGCTCGATGCCACGGCAGACGAACGAGAAGCGTTCCAACTCGACGTCGAACGCCGTGCCGACGTGCGAGCGCTCGTGGTGCGCGCCCTCGGCGGTTCGGCGCTCGTGGAGGCGTCCCGCGACGCTGCCCTGGTCGTGGTCGGCGCTCGAGGGCTGGGTGGCTTCGCGGCGCTCCTGCTCGGGTCGGTCAGCCGCCGCTGCCTGCATGCCGCGGCGTGTCCAGTCGTGGTCGTACGTCGCGGCTCGTGACCGCCGACGGGGCTCAGGGGCGACGCA
>DASUCO010000219.1:0-16535 GCA_036275955.1 Acidimicrobiales bacterium | reverse complement strand
GGAGCAGCGCCTCGCCCGCGGTCGCGATGAAGGTGCCGCGCGACGTGGTGTCGACGTCGAGGATCTGGTGCGACAGGCGCTGGTACCAGACCACCTGGCCCTCGCCGTCCACGGCGAGGATGAAGCCGGCGTCGGGCGGTGGTGCACCCTCGGGCACGGCGTCCCACGCGAACGCGTTGAACACGGTGTACCCGGGCTGCATGCGCGCGGTCTCGGCTACGGCGGCGGTGACCGGCGGCAGGTCCTCGGGCAGCGCGCCTGTCGTCCAGGTGAGCGTCTGGGCGGCGCTGCCCGCCGAGACCTCGAGCGTGTAGTCGGACTCGGCCCGCATGCCGACGACGGGGATGCGATGGGTGGCCGCCTCCTCCGTCGCCGGGATCTCGAACCCGCCGCCGGGCCCGTCGACGGTGACGGTGACGGACGCCGCCGGATCCGTCGTCACCTCGAGCACCGCGGCGATCGCGCTGGTGGGGTGCTCGCCGACCGTCGCCTCGAGGGCGACCTCGCCGGTGTCGTCCACCGGCGCGCCGGCATCATCGTCGTCGTCTCCGGAACAGGCGGCCGCCACCACCACGAGGAGCACCGCGGCAGCGGCGCGCGTCCACCTGGGCATCGGCGGACCGTAGCCCGACTTCGCATGGTTCTGGTGATGTCAGCGGGTCGTCTCCGACCCGCGGCCATCACCAGAACGAAGGACCTCAGCGGATGCTGTCGAGGAGCGTCAAGGTCGTCTCGAGGACCATGTCGCCCACGCAGCGGTCGATGGCGTAGGAGTCCTCGTAGTTGACGATGAGCACGCCGCCGGCCACGAAGCCGAGTCCCTGCTGGCCCACGGGACTCAGCTCGAACGACTGCGGCATGTAGCCGAGGGCGTCGTTGGCCTGTGCGAGCGGCATGGTCACCGTGGCCTTCGCGTTGTCCTTGATCGTGTTCGTCAGGTTCGAGAACACCTCGCCCGGTGCCGCAGTGAGCGCGAACTGGTCGCCGATGCGAGCCGCGGTGGCAGGGAGCTCGACCGTGAACGCGGAGGTCGACAGGCACGGCGCCGTGTCGGGCGACTTCCCTGTCCGCAACGCCGACGGCGTCGTCAGGAACTCGCGGTCGAAGAACCCGGGGAAGCCCAGCGCGGTCAGCGGCACGTTCGTCGCCGGCTGCTCCCACGTGGCCTGCGTGACGCGCAGGTCGGTGTTGGTGAGCACGGTGCCATCGCCGATGTCGGGCACCATGCCGGCGAGCACGTGGCCCATCTCGACGCCGCCACTGGTCGACATGTTGCCGAGACCCGTCATGAAGTGGAGGCCGACGCCGCCGAAGCGCTCCTCGACGCCCTTCTCGAAGCGTCCGATCCAGTCGGGGTCGCCGAGGCCGGTGCTCTCCTCCGCGCTCGTGGGATGGGCGGCGTAGGCGCCGACGGTGGCGATGACGTCCTTCTTCTCGTCGATGGCGCGCAACCAGGTGAGCTGCTGCTCCTCGGCCGAGCGGTACGTGTCGCGGCGCTCGCGGTTCTGGCCGCGGGCGGTGACCTCGCCGACCTCGATGGTCGCGGGCCGCATCGTGGCCACCGCGTCGCGCACGGACGTCTTGATGGCGTCCGTGACCTGATTCATGTACCAGTCGGGCACGAAGCCCCACCCGCCGATGAGGTCCGGCGCGGTGTGCGAGTGCGTGGCGGCGATGACGAAGCTCTCCTTGGCGATGCCGAGCTCGGCACCGAGGTCCTCAGCCAGCTGCTTCGAGCCGCAGCGCTCGCACTTGCTCTTGTAGTCCCACAGGTAGCCCTCGGCATCGATCACGGTCAGGACGATCGTGTCGGTGCCGTCGCCGATGGCGACCGAGCGGACCCAGAACCCGTAGTCGGGCTCGACCTCCACGATCGGGTTCATGGGTCCGATGCCGTACCCGCCCATGTAGATGCAGCTGGGGTTCTCGGGCCACGGCGTCCCTGCCGCGGCAAGGTGATCGCCCGACGGCGGATTGCTGAACGCGTCCTCGCTGAGCGTCGCGCACTTCGCGCGATCACGCTCCCACGTCCCGTCGTAGGTCTCGGGGTCCGGGTAGATGGACACCTTGGCCGCGCCGACGAGCGAGCCGGCCGGCTTCGGTACGCCGGTCCGGTGCTCGATGCCGACGGCGCCGGCGGTCGTGGCGGCCGCGTCGGCGTCGACGACCGGCGGCGTGTCGGTGGAGATCGGCACGAGGCCGACGCCGGCCCACGCGGAGCCGACGAGGGTGGCGCCCGCGACGAGGCCGGCGGCGATGGTGCGGGACAGCTTCACGGGGTGACCTCCGGTCGGCACGGCTGGTTGCGAAGCGTGCAAGGGGGGAGCGGTGCCTCGGCGATGCCGGGGACGAGGGGGAGTGCGAGGGACGAGGCGAGGTCGCCGCCCGTCCAGATGGTGTTCTGCGCCGGCAGCGGCAGGGCGGCGAAGCCCCACAGGTCGGGCCGGACGTGGGGAGCGGCGACGGTGACCCGGACCTGCGAGCCCTTCCGGAACACGTGGCCGAACGGGAAGATCTCCACGCGCACCGGCACCGGCTGGCCCGGGACGAGCGGCTGGACGTCCTCGACGAGATGGGTCTGGTACGGCCGCAGCTCGTTCGAGTGCGCCGGGTTCTCCTTGCGATGGCTGGCCCGCAGCCACCCCTGCTGCACGAACATCTCGGTGCCGTCGGGACGCACCTCGGACAGCGTGACCTCGAGGTCGGTGTCGGCCGCGGTGGACGACAGCCAGAGGTCGAGGCTGCCGGTGCCGAGCAGCACGCGGTCCGTGTCGAGCACGGGCGTCGTGAACGACGCGAAGGTGCCGTCGGCCGGTCGGTCCTCCCACGACGCCGGCGGCTCGTCCTGGATGGCGTGGCCGCCGCGCTCCTGCGAGCCGATGCCGGGGGCGTAGGTGTACGAGACGTCGCCGGCGAGCAGGTCGGGCTGCTCCGACATCGTGCCGTCGTCGTGCAGGAACAGGCGCCACGCTGACGTGCCGGGCACCGGCCACGTCTCGTATGTCGTGCGCCACCCGGCACGCCGGCCGCCGTGCGTGCCGTTCTCGAAGTTCACGATCACGCGATCGCGCTTCTCGTACTTCTTGCGCTCGTGCGGCCGCGTGTCGCCCATGTACACGTCGAGGAACTCGAGGATGTCCGGCAGCACCTCGGGGCCGTAGTACTCGCCGTGGTCGCCGTTGGTGACGAGCATGCGCCACGGCAGCCCGGGGCGGAGCCGCTCGATCAGGTTCGTGGCGCGGGAACCGACCTGCTCGTCCTGCCACGCCTCGATGAGGAACGTCGGCACGTCGATCTGGTCGGCGAAGTACCACGGCGAGCGCTCGTGGAAGAGCGCGCCGTCGTACTGGTTGGGCAGCGCCTGCACGAACGGGTTGAACGGCGGGTTGGCGACGTGCATGGCCTGGTTCTCCGCGCACTGCTGGTCACCGTTCTCGAACGCGTACTGCGGTCCGACGTACAGCTCGACGAGTCGGCCCGCTGACCAGCCAGCGGAGAACGTGACGTTCATGATCCCGCCCGGGAACGGCACGTCCCGGTAGAGGTCGCCGAACACGTGGCCGGGCACGATGGCGGTGAGGTGGGTGGGGCGCTGCGCGGCGACGAACAGCTGGGTGATGCCGGGGTACGACTTGCCGACCATCGCCACCTTGCCGTTGGACCACGGCTGGGTGCCCAGGAAGTCGATGGCCTCGGCGCCGTCGGTCGACTGCACCGGCTCGAAGTAGTCGAAGATGCCGCCCGAGCAGCCGGTGCCGCGGATGTTCACACCGGCGACGGCGTAGCCGGCGGCGAGGAACCGGTCGTCGAGCCCGTCGTAGATGTCGATGGCCGGCATGTAGCCCGAGTAGTCGACGACGGTCGGGTACGGGCCCTCGCCGTGCACGGCGGGATCCGGCAACAGCACCTGGTAGTGGAGCGTCGTGGCCTTGTCGGTGCCCTGCGCCACCGGGATGTAGCCGGTGAGGTGGCGCGGCTGGTGATGCGCACGCGCCGAGGGCACCAGCGCGAGCGTCGACACCAGCAGGGCGACGACGAGCAGGAGCTTCTTCATCGGTAGACCTTCTGCGTGATCGCGGCCAGCACGGTGAGCGCGAGCACGACGGCGACGATGGCGGGTGGCGGCGGCAGGGCCGAGGAGCTGGAGATGGGCACCAGCGGCACGACGTCCTCGGCAGGCGCCGGCGCGAGGGGAGTGGCGGCGGCCGTCGCCGGCATCGAGCCGTCGCCACCGATCACGTAGGCGGCGCCGTTGATCTCGCCCCAGGTGTCGCGCACGTCGCCGGGCTCGATGCGGGCGACCTGACTGGGCGTGAGGTTGGTGTCCGCCACCCAGCGTCCGTCGACGAACGTGGCCGGGACGGTGCGCAGCAGGTGGCCGCTGCGGTTGAGCACGCGCACGTCGATCGAGGCGACCCGGCCGTCGGTCGCCCACGGCAGGAACGTGCACGTCCTGCAGATCTTCGTGCCGCCGGGATCGTGGATGAAGCGCAGCGGCGAGGTGTACGTGCGGGGATACCTGATCGGGTCGACGACGAAGGAGACGTCGCGAGCATCGAGCCGCAGGTCGCTGATCGTGATCCCACGCCACGGCGAGACGTCGAACGGCGCCGAGGTGAGCTGGTACGGCGTCGTCTCGCGACCGGTGCGGAAGGCGCCGTCGACGACGAAGCGGTACGTGCCGTTCGGCGTCTGCCCGAAGCGCGCCGGCTTGCCGTCGAACGCCTCGAACGTCGCCGTCCAGTGCCACTCCTGCTGCCCGAGGTAGGTGTCGGCGATGCCGGCGACGCCGTCCGGGAGGTCGACCATCGTCTGGACCTGGCCGCTCTGGTCGGCGTACGGCTGCCACTCACCGTCGACGAGACGCTCGACCCGAACGGTCGGGTTGTCGACGGCGTTGGACCCACCTCGCCACCGGAACGACGCGGCGTCGAAGCGCGTGATCGAGGTCGGCTGGCGGATCGCCTCCGGCGTGCCGGCGTCGTCGGGTAGGGCCAGGAGCCAGGCGTCGTAGGCGGCGCCGGCGGCGCGCCCCACCGCTTGGGCGAGCGCCTCCTGCCGGGCCTCGTCGGCGATGGCCACCGGCGTCAGGGGATCGGTCGGCGTGAACGCGGTGCCGGTGCGGAGCGCGGCGCCCATGCGCACCAGCCGCGTGACCATGTAGTCGGCGGTGTGCGGGCCGTAGGAGGTGAGCGCCTTGCGGTAGTGGTCGCCGCGCATGTACTCGCGGTAGGAGACGGTGTAGCCGTTGTAGTCACCCGTGTGGCCGAGACCGACGACGATCGGGAAGCCGACCTCGGGCGACAGCTCCTCCTTGGTGAAGTTGCCCTTGATCAGCGCCGGGTCGGCGGGCTCGCTCTCGGCGTAGGGCGCGTACTCGGGCGCGTCCCAGCCAGCGGCGTCGTTGTGGATCTGTGCCTTCATGCGCTGGAACCGGGCGTCGTCGACGATCAGGCTGCGGTCGGCCAGGTCGTCGCGATCGGGGTGGGGGCACGCCCACGTGCCGTCGGCCTGCGGATCGCAGTGCTCGTCCCAGGGGAAGCCGTCGTAGACGCCCACCTCGTCGTCGGCTCGGCTCTCGAAGTTCAGGATCAGGTCGACCTGCGCCTCGCACCCGCACGAGCCGAGCAGCACCTCACCGAGGCGAACCGCCTGCAGCTGCAGCCGAGCGTTCTCCTCGACCGTCAGGTAGCCGTCCGAGCTGTAGTGCTCGGGCAGCGGGATGCCGTGCGCCTTCAGGTTCTCCCATGCGATGGGGTTGGCGCCCTCGGCGCCGCCGCGCTCGCAGTCCGGCGCCCCCGGCGCGCCGGGCTCGCCCTCGAAGCTGCGCTCGGCGCGGCAGTTGCCGACGGTCGGCAAGGGGTGCGAGATCGGTCCCGGCGCCCAGTAGGTCAGCATGTCGACCGGCACGTCGGACGACAGCGGGACGGCGACGTTGCCGGTGCCGATGGCGTTCCAGCCCTCGACGACGGAGTCGGCGAGCAACCGCGCGCCCCGCTCGGCCTGTGCGTAGCCGGTCTGGTACCACGCCCGTTGGGTGCCGTCGGGCAGCCACGGCGTCGGGTCCTCGTTCTCGCTGGGACCCTCGGCGCTGCCGACGTCGCCCTGGCTGAACACCATGGGCGCGCCCAGGTCGTCCTCGACCATGCGCTCGAGCGGCCCCAGGTAGTCGGCGCTGATCAGCTGGTACTCGTCGAGCGACTCAGGGTGCTGGCCGTGGTTCACCCAGACGGCCAGCGGTGCACCCGACCGGCCGTCGTCGAAGCGCAGGACGGTGATCGCGTTGTCGCCGTAGTCCAGGGGGTAGCCGGCGGGCGTGTCGTCGTCGGCCAGATCGGTGCCGGTCACGTTGCCCTTGAACGCGTCGTGCTCGACGGTGGTGGCGCCCATCTTGGCGGCACGAAGGTTGCGCTCGCCCTCGAGGATGGCCTCGCGCATCTGGCGGGCCTGGTACTCGAATGCCCGGAGGTCGACTGCGTCCTGGAAGAGCCACACGCCGGCCGCTGTGGTCGAGTAGTAGGGCGAGGAGTGGTTGTGTGACGCCGAGTGGAGGATGTCGTCGGCCGTGATCGACGAGCCGGCCTCGGCCAGGAGCTGGCCGACGCGGCGTACGAGCAGGTTCTGCGCCAGGTAGTTGTCGCTCTTGAGGAGCACGATGCGCTTGCCGTTCGACCCCTGCACGACCAGGGCGCGCATGGTGAGGCGGGAGGCCACGCCGTAGCTGTTCTCGGCCTTGGTGGCGTGGGCGTGCGGGTCGGCGTCGCCGCCCGTGAGCGCCGAGCCGTCGTTGGTGCCGGCGTGCTGGCCACTGCCGGCGCCGACGTGCCAGGTGGCGTCGGCGATGCCGACGCCGGCGCACAGGACCCCGGTCGGGCAGGCGGGGGGAGTCCCCGGTCCGGTGCCCGGTGTGTTTGCGCGAGCGGTGAGGGGGAGCGCGAGCGCGAGGGAGCACGCTGCCGCCGCCACCGCCACGAGGCGGCGATGCATGCATCAGTTTTTCGACACGATGCGTGCGGCTACCTCTCCACGAGCGATGAAGCCGACTGCCTCAGGTCGCATTGGACACGCACGATTCCGACAAAGTCAGACATGCCACCCGACCTGAGGCAGTCGGCTACTTCGCTCGGACGCGGTTACCGTCGGTTCCATGACCGATCGGCCCGTTCGCGTCCGCTTCGCGCCCTCGCCGACCGGCTACTTCCACGTCGGGGGCACGCGCACCGCGCTCTACAACTGGGTGCTCGCCCGCCAGCAGGGGGGCGCGTTCATCCTCCGGATCGAGGACACCGACGAGGAGCGCAACCGTGAGGAGTGGGTCGAGGGGATCTACGACGCCATGCGCTGGGTCGGCCTCGACTGGGACGAGCTCTACCGGCAGTCCGAGCGCAAGGCCCTGTACGAGGCGGCCGCGCAGCAGCTCGAGGCGTCCGGGCGCGCCTACTGGTGCGAGTGCACCCGCGACGACGTCGACGCCCGGGCCAAGGAGCGGGGCGGGCCGCCCGGCTACGACGGCTTCTGTCGCGATCGCGGCCTGCGGCGCGGCGAGGGTCGCGCCCTGCGCTTCCGCACGCCGGACGAGGGCACGACGGTCGTCCACGACCTCATCCGCGGCGACGTCGAGTTCGACAACGCGACCATCGACGATCCGGTGATCGTGCGATCCACCGGCGTGCCCATCTTCGTGCTCGCCAACGTCGTCGACGACGCCGACATGCGCATCAGCCACGTCATCCGCTCCGAGGAGCACCTGCCGACCACGCCCAAGCACATCCTCCTGTGGGAGGCGCTGGGCCACGGGGAGCCACCGCTGTACGCGCACCCGCCGGTGGTCGTGAACGAGAAGCGTCAGAAGCTGTCGAAGCGGCGCGATCCCGTGGCGCTCGAGCTGTACCGGGACGAGGGCTACCTGCCCGACGTGATGCTCAACTACCTGGCGCTCATCGGGTGGTCGCCGCCGGACCACCGAGAGCGCTTCACCGTCGAGGAGATGGTGCGCGAGTTCAGCCTCGACGCCGTCGGCAAGAGCCCGGGGTTCTTCGACGTGAAGAAGCTGCGGGCGTTCAACGCCGACTCCATCCGGGCCCTGCCGGTCGACGAGTTCGTCGCCGCCGTCGAGCCGTTCGCCGCTCGGCTGTCGTGGGCCGACCGCTTCGACCTCGAGCGGTTCCGGACGGTGGCGCCGCTGGTGCAAGAGCGCATCGAGGTCCTCACCGAGGCCGCGCCCATGGTCGACTTCCTGTTCCTCGACGAACCCGAGATCGACGAGACGTCGTGGGCGAAGACGATGAACACCGACGCCATCTCCGTCCTCGATGCCGCGGCGACGGCCTGGGAGTCGATCGCCTGGGTGCCCGAGACGATCGGCGAGGCCACCCTCGGGATCGCCGAGCAGCTGGGCGTGAGCCGCAAGAAGGCGCAGGCGCCGGTGCGGGTGGCGATCACGGGCCGCACCGTGGGGCCGCCGCTGTGGGAGTCACTGGAGATCCTCGGTCGCGACGTCGCGCTGGCGCGGCTGCGCGCCGCCCGGGCGAAGCTCGGCTAGCGAGGTGCTCCGCGTCGTCCGGAGGATCGCGACCGTCGTCGTCGCGCTGCTCGTCCTCTACTTCGGCATCACGTTCGTGCAGGTGTGGAGCGCGTCGCGGGCATCCGGCCCCGACTCGGCCGACGCCATCGTCGTGCTCGGTGCCGCTCAGTACGACGGCGAGCCGTCGCCCGTGCTGCGCAGCCGGCTCGACCACGCCGTCGAGCTCTACGAGGCGGGCGTCGCCCCCGTCGTGGTGGTCACCGGCGGGAACCAGCCCGGCGACCGGTTCACCGAGGCGTCCGCCGGTGACCGATACCTGCAGCAGCACGGCGTGCCGGCGGAGGCCATGCGACTCGAGACGCAGGGCTCGTCGTCATGGGAGAGCCTGGCCGCGGCGGCGCGGTTCCTCCGGGAGGAGGGCATCGTCGACGTCGTGCTGGTGTCGAGCCCGTACCACGCGCTGCGCACCGAGCAGATCGCGGCGGAGGTCGGCCTGCGGGGCTCGGCCTCCCCGGCCGAGGAGACGGCGGGGATCGGCAGTCGCACGTACCACCTGGCCCGGGAGACGCTCGCCGTCGGCATCGGCCGGATCCTCGGCCACCGCCGCCTCGTGGACCTGGATGCGAAGACCGGCCGCTAACCTGTGCCGTCCACCTTCGGGGGTGGTGTAATCGGTAACACAACTGGTTCTGGTCCAGTCATTCGGGGTTCGAGTCCTCGCCCCCGAGCTACAGCAGCTTGAGAGCGCGGCCCCGCCGACGGCGGGGCCGCCTCGCGTTCTAGCGTCAGCCGCCATGGCTGATGCGCTGTGGTCGAAGGGGGCCGGTGAGCTGGCGGGGCTCATCCGGGACAAGCAGGTCTCGAGCCGGGAGGTGGTGCAGGCGCACCTCGACCGCATCGAGGCCGTGAACGGCGCGGTCAACGCGGTGACGGTCACGCTGGCGGAGACAGCCCTGGCCGCCGCCGACGAGGCCGATCGCGTGCCGGGCACCGGCCTGCTGCACGGGGTGCCGTTCACGATCAAGGAGAACATCGACATCGTCGGGTCGGCCACGACGAACGGCGTCCCGGCGTTTGCCGACGCCATGCCGTCCATGGACGCACCGATCGTGGCTCGCATGAAGGCGGCCGGTGCGATCCCGCTGGCTCGCACGAACCTGCCCGAGATGGCCCTGCGCATCTCCACCGACAACCCGCTGCGGGGCCGCACCAACAACCCGTGGGACCTGGGCCGGTGCGCCGGCGGCTCCAGCGGCGGCGAGGGCGCCGCGCTGGCGGCGGGGATGACGCCCATCGGCCTCGGCAACGACATCGGCGGCTCGCTGCGCAACCCGGCGTTCTGCAACGGCATCGCGTCGATCAAGCCCACGCACGGTCGCGTGCCCCAGGCCGGTTCGATCCCGCCGCTCGACCCCATGCTGGCCGCCCAGGTGATGGCCACCGACGGCCCGATGGCGCGTCACGTCGCCGACCTCCGCCTCGGCATGGAGGTGCTGAACGGCCGCGACGCGCGCGATCCGCGCTCGGTCGACGTCCCCCTCGACGGTCCCACACCTGACGTCCTCGTCGCCGCCCTGGCGCTCGACATTCCTGGTGTCACGCTCCCTCCCGCGTTCGCCGAGGCCATCCGCGCCGCCGGCGCCACGCTCGAGGCGCAGGGGTGGAAGGTGGTCGAGGCGACGCCGCCGGACATCGAGGCGGTCGCCGCGGTGTGGACCACGATGATGCAGCTGGGCCTGGCCGAGCTGGTGCCGCTGCTGGGGGCGATCATGACGCCGCCCGCCATGTCGATCATCGAGGGCCTCATGGCGCTCGACGGCATGGACGCCAACACCGCGTTCGTCGAGCGTCACCGCCTGCAGCGGGAGTGGAGCGCGTTCTTCGGTGACCACCCGGTCGTGGTCGGCCCGACGTGGTGCGACGTGCAGTTCGAGCACGACGCAGACGTCCATCCCGAGACCGGTGTGTCGACGTCGCTGGCCCGGCTGCCGTTCATCCTGCCGGGCAACCTGCTGGGCATCCCCGGCGTCGCCGTGCCGACGGGCGTGGTCGATGGCCTCCCGACCGGTGTGCAGGTCTACGCCGACCTGTGGCGTGATGACCTGGCCCTGCAGGCGGCCGGGGTCATCGAGTCCGCCCTCGGAACCATCACCCCCATCGACCCGGTCGTCTAGTCGCGCAGGGGAAGCCCTGCCGCGGACCGAATCCCCACCCCCGTGAAGCGATGGATCTGCGCGCTCGTGGTCATGGTCGCGCTCGCGTCCTGCACCGCCGCCCCCCGGAGCGGGACCAGCGTGGAGGCCACGGCCGACACGGTGCCGACGACGGCGAAGGAGGGCGACGGCTCGACCACGACGACCTCGGCCGTCGACCCGACGGCGCCCACCGTGCCCGGCGCCCCACCTCCGACGATCGCCGGTGCGGCCGCGCCCGCCCCCGGCGCCCCCGGTGCTCCCGGTGTGGCCCCACCGCCGGCCGACGGCTTCCGCTCCACGCTCTTCAGCGGCGCCAACGACACCGCTGGGATCACCGACACCACGATCACGATCTGCGCCCACGCTGCGCTGACCTACGGAGCTGCGTTCAACACCAGCGCCGAGGACCTCAACGTCTACTGGACGGCGGTGAACGAGGCGGGCGGCGTCTACGGGCGTCGTGTCGAGGTCTTCTACGAGAACGACGACTACAAGGCGGACGTGGCCAGGCAGGCCGCGACGCGGTGCAAGCAGAACCACAACCCCTTCATCCTCCTGGGTGGGATCGGCTTCGACCAGATCCCGGCTGTGCGCGAGTGGGCCGAGCAGAACAAGGTCCTCTACATGCACCACACGGCCACGAAGAACGGGTCCGACGACCTCCAGCACAGCTACACGTTCCTGCCGACGACCGAGCGCATGGGTGAGGTGTTCGGCGAGGTCGCGGTCAAGCGCTTCGGCTCCGGCAAGTTCGGCATCCTCAAGCGGCTCTCGGAGAACTGGGAGCCGGGCGTCCAGGGGTTCAAGTCGGTGGCCGGACCGGCGGGTCTCGACATCCGCCTCGAGCGGGAGGTCCCGCAGAACAAGGGCAGCTACGTGCAGGACATCGTCGACATGCGCAACGCCGGCGTCGACACCGTCTTCCTGTGGTTGAACGCCCTCGAGGCGACGCAGTTCATCACCCAGGCCCACGGTCAGAACTGGCGCCCGCAGTTCCTCGTCTTCCCGTTCAACCTGACGACCCAGACGCTCGGCGATGCGGCGCTGGATCCGCCGCTGGTCGGCGTCTCGATGCACAACGCCTACTCGATGGGCGACTACAGCGGCCCGTTCGCGGCGTACGCGGACGACATGCAGCAGTTCGAGCAGCAGTACGCGAAGTACCGGCCGAACGCCGACATCGGTGGCGTCGGCGGTGATCTGATCTTCCTCAACTGGTCGAGCCAGAAGGCGATGCACCAGCTCTTCCTGAAGTGCGGCCGAGATTGCACCCGAAACCGGTTGGTCGAGGTGATGCACGGCATGCGCGACAAGCCCGTGTCGAGCGGGTGCGGCATCGACTTCAGCCGTCCCGGGGCTGGCAACAGCCGGCGCGGCGGGTGGACCGCATCGGTGATGGTCGCCTACTCGGCGCCGTCCGGGAAGGTGAACTGGAAGAACACCGACACCTGCGTCGAGCACATCTGATGAGGGACGTCGGTCAGGTCCTCGTGATCGCTGCGATCAACGGAACCATCTATGCGCTCTTCGCCGTGAGTGTGGCGCTGGTGTTCCGCGGCGCCCGCACCGTCAACTTCGCCCAGGGCGAGGTGGGAACGCTCTCGCTGTTCATCGCGTGGGGCATCGTCACCGACCGCGGGCTGCCGTGGCTGCTCGGCGCGGTCGTCGCCATCGCCTTTGCCGCGCTGGTGGGCGTCGTGTTCGAGCGCCTGATCGTGCGGCGCCTCGAGCGCGCCGACCGCGCCACCGTCGCCGTCGCCACCGTCGGCCTGCTCAGCCTGCTGCTGGCGCTGCAGTTCCAGCTCTTCTCGGCCAGCCCCCGTGTGCTGCGCGGCCCGATCGGTGGCCTCGGCATCGAGCTCTTCGACATCTACGTGTCCTGGACGCAGGTGCTGGCGCTGGGCGTCGTCGTCGTGGTCGCGGTGGCGCTGAGCCGGGTGCTGCGGCGGACCGACTTCGGCCTCGGGGTGCTCGCTGCCGCCCAGCACACCGATGCCGCCCGGCTCATGGGCGTGCCCGTGAACCGGGTGTCGATGTTCGTGTGGGGCGCGGGAGCCGGGCTCGCCGCCCTCGCCGCCCTCCTGGTGGTGCCCAGCGTCGGCGTGTTCGCGCCCGGCTTCGCCACCGAGCTCTACCTGCGCGGCATCGTCGCCGCCGTGCTCGGCGGGCTGGCCAGCCCGCTCGGGGCCATCGCCGGCGGCTACGCGCTGGCCGTGCTCGAGTCGAGCACCAGGCGCGTGTTCCTGCACTCCACGCTGCCGGGTCTCGAGTACATCGTGGTGCTCGTCGTCGTGCTCGTCGTGCTGGTCGTGCGACCGACTGGGCTGCTGGCGTCCGCTCGCACGCGAGGCGCCGCCTAGTGACCTGTCTCCCGGCGGAACCCGTGCCGTCGTCCCCCGTCCCGGCCCTCGATTCCGGCCTTCGGCGCCCGCTCGAGGACCTGTCGTGACCGCGAAGTCATGGCGGAGGTTCGCGGTGGCAGCGGTGCTCGCCATCGCGCTGCCCGCCGCGCTCGGCGGGATCGGCGTGCTGAACGACTTCCGGTCGCTGGTCCTCGGGTACGCGGCGTGCTTCGCCATCGCCGCCCTGTCGCTCAACGTGATCCTCGGCTACACCGGCCTGCTGTCGCTCGGTCACGTTGCGCTGATGGGCTTCGGGGCCTTCATCGGGGCCAAGCTCACGAGCCCGACCGAGCTGCGTCTGGCGTTCCTGCCGGCGCTGCTCCTCGCGGCGCTGCTCACCGGCGGTGTTGGGTTCCTGCTCGGCCTGCCCGCGCTGCGGCTGCGCGGGATCTACCTGGCGATCGTCACGCTGGCGTTCCAGTACGTGATGTGGCAGTCGCTGTTCCGGTCAGAGCCGCTCTCGGCCGGTTCCGCCGGCGTGAGCCTGCCGCGACCGTGGTTCGGCACCAAGGAGCTCGCCAGCAACACGAGCTACCTCGCCGTGATCCTCCTCGTCGTCGTGGTGGTGTGGCTGCTCGACACCAACCTGACCGAGTCGAAGCTCGGGCGGGCGTTGCAGGCGATCCGCGCCGACGAGTCGGTGGCGGCGTCCTTCGGCATCGACGTGACCCGCACGAAGCTGTTGGCGTTCACGTTCTCCGGCGCGCTGGCCGGCATCGCCGGCTTCATGTTCGGGCACCTCAACCGATTCGTGACGGCGGACTCGTTCCCGCTCCTGCAGTCGCTGCTGCTCGTCATCATGGTCGTGGTCGGCGGCATCGGCAGCCGGCCCGGGATCATCGTGGCCGCCGCCTTCTTCGGTGTGTTCCCGCTCGTGCTCGAAGAGGCCATCGGCAAGGACGCGGCGACGAACTGGGGCGCGGTGATCGGCTCCGCCGCCCTCCTGATCGCCGTCGCCCGCAACCCGGAGGGCATGGCCGGTGCCGTGCGGGAGCTGCGGGAGCAGCGAGCGGAGAAGGCGGCCGACCGCAAGCGCGCCGAAGCCGAGGCGGCCGCCGAACCGGGCCTGGACAAGCCGGCCGACATCGCGTTCCCGGTGCCGCCGCCCCGCGCGCACGACGACCACGGCGGCGACGTCCTCGTGGCCGAGCACATCCGGGTCAGCTTCGGTGGTGTGCGCGCCGTGGACGACGCGTCGATCGCGGTGCCGCGCGGGAGGATCGTCGGCCTGATCGGTCCGAACGGCGCCGGCAAGACCACGCTCTTCAACGCCGTCTCCGGCGCCGTGCGGGCGGAGGCCGGCACCGTCCGGCTGCTCGGCGAGGACGTCACCGGGCTCGCGGCGCACGCTCGGGCCCAGCGCGGCCTCGGTCGGACGTTCCAGCTCGTCGGGCTCGCCCGCGACCGGTCGGTGACCGAGAACCTGCTGCTCGCCCAGCACCAGCTCGCGGCCTACTCGGTGACCGAGGCGCTCGCCGGCATCGGCCGGGCGCCGTCGATCGAGGACCAGCTCCGCGAGCGCGCCGCCGACGCGCTGCGGACGCTCGGTTTCGAGCACTTCGCCGACATGCCGGTCCGCCAGCTCTCCGGCGGCCAGCAGCGCATCGTCGAGATCGCGTGCGCGCTGATGACGACCCCCGCGCTGCTGATGCTCGACGAGCCGTCGGCGGGACTGGCGCCGGCCGCCGTCGAGAGCCTGGGGGCGCGGCTCGGCGAGCTGCGCGACGCCGGGCACACGATCCTGCTCATCGAGCACAACATCCCCCTCGTCCTGCAGACGTGCGATGAGCTCTACGCGATGAGCGAGGGCACGGTGATCGCCTCCGGTGCACCTCGCGACGTGGTGGCGCGCGACGACGTCGTCGACGCCTATCTGGGGCGGGTCGACGCGTGAGCGAGCCGATCCTCGAAGCGCGCGCCATCAACGCCGGCTTCGGCGCCAACCACGTGCTGCACGACATCGACCTGACCGTCGGGGCGGGCGAGCTGCACGGGATCTTCGGTCTGAACGGCGCCGGCAAGAGCGTGTTCCTCAAGGTGCTCGCCGGCCTCGTCCCGGCGTGGTCGGGGACCGTGCACCTCGACGGGCGCGACGTCACGACGACGCCGGCTGAGCAGCGGGTGGCGATGGGGATGGGGCACGTCCCGCAGGGCCGGCTCATGTTCGGCGAGCTCACCGTCGAGGAGAACCTGCGCGTCGGTGCGTACACCAGCCGTCGTCGGGATCGCGCCGGCTACCAGGCTCGCCTCGACCGGGTGTACGAGCAGCTGCCCATGCTCGCCGAGCGCCCCCACGCGCTCGCCGGCTCGTTGTCGGGCGGCCAGCAGGCCGCCCTCGCCGTCGGGCGAGCGCTGATCAACGAGCCTCGGGTGCTCCTCATCGACGAGCCGTCGGCTGGGTTGGCGCCGGTGATCATCGAGCAGCTGTTCACGGTGCTCCGTGACGTCGCCGCCAGCACCGGGCTGACGATGCTGCTCGTCGAGCAGAACGTCTCGTTCGGCTTGCGGCTCGTCGACACCGCCCACCTCCTGCAGTCGGGCCGCGTGGTGTACGAGGGCCCCGTCGCCGAGCTCGACCGTGATCGCCTGGGTGGCTACCTCGGGATCGGCGCCATGCTGCGCGGTGGGGTGAGCGGCGCGCTCGACGCCCGGCAGCCGGCGAAGAGGGCCAGGGCCAGGAGGGCAGCACCGGTGAAGGCCGCCCCGGCGACGAAGAAGGCGGCACCGGTGAAGAAGGCCGCGATCAAGAAGGCGGCCGCGAAGACGGCCGCACCCGCGAAGAAGGCGACGACCAAGCAGGCGGCCAAGCGCACGACCGCTCGGTAGCGTCGGCGCGTGCAGCGGACGATCTTCGACGACGAGCACGAGGCGCTGCGCGCCTCGTTCCGCCAGTTCCTGGACAAGGAGGTCGTGCCCAACGTCGAGGCGTGGGAGCGGGCCGGCATCGTCGACCGCGAGCTGTTCCGCAAGGCTGGGGCGTCGGGGTTCCTGGGCTTCGCCGTGCCGGAGGAGTACGGCGGCGGCGGCACCGACGACTTCCGCTTCAACCTCGTGATCGGCGAGGAGGTGATGGCCGTCGGTGCCGGCGGCGCCGGGCTCGGCCTCACGCTCCACAACGACATCTGCCTGCCGTACTTCCTGTCGCTGGCCACCGAAGAGCAGAAGGGCCGGTGGCTGCCCGGCATCTGCTCGGGCGAGCTGATCACCGCCATCGCCATGACTGAGCCCGGCATCGGATCCGACCTGGCGTCGATGACGACGACGGCCATCCGCGACGGCGACCACTACGTCGTCAACGGGTCGAAGACGTTCATCACCAACGGCATCAACGCCGACCTGGTGATCGTGGCCGTGAAGACGGACCCGACGCAGAAGCACCGGGGCATGTCGCTGGTCGTGCTCGAGCGGGGGATG
>DASUCO010000218.1:0-3077 GCA_036275955.1 Acidimicrobiales bacterium | reverse complement strand
CCGGCCTTGGCCACCAGCGCCGGGTCCTGCATGGCGGCGGTACCCAGCACCACGCGAGCGATGCCGAGGTCGAGCAGCTCGTGGATGTCGCGCACCGTGCGCACGCCGCCGCCGGTCTCCACCTTCGCCTTGACGGATGACGCGATGCGACCGATCAGCGCCCGCGACGTCTGCTCGCCGGTCCGCGCCGCGTCGAGATCGACGACGTGGATCCACGCCACGCCCGCCTCGTCGAACTGCTGCGCCACGGCGACGGGGTCGGCGTCGTACACGGTCTCCTGCGCGTAGTCGCCCTGGTGCAGGCGCACGCAGCGCCCGTCGCGGATGTCGATCGCCGGGTAGAGGTCCATGCCTAGAGCGAGTCGACGAAGCGCTTCAGGATGGCCATGCCGGTCGCACCCGACTTCTCGGGGTGGAACTGGGTGGCCCACAGCCGGTCCCGCTCGACGGCGGCGGTGAGCGGCGCGCCGTAGTCGCACGTGGCCACGACGTCGTCGGTCAGCTCGGCCGCGTACGAGTGCACGAAGTACACCCACACCGGATCGTCGAGCCCGCGCAACATGGCGCTCTCGCGCCGGCGGTCGAGCACGTTCCACTGCATCTGCGGCCGCTTCACGTCGTCGGGCAGCAGCCGGATGCGACCGGGCAGTACGCCGAGGCCCGTCGCCTCGGGGTTCTCGTCCGAGCCGTCGTAGAGCATCTGCATGCCGACGCAGATGCCCATGAACGGACGGTCGGCGGCGATGGCATCGAGCGCCGGCTTGTCCAACCCGCTCTCTCGCAGCGCGTCCATGCACGCCCGGAACGCGCCGACGCCGGGGAGCACCACGCCGTCGGCCGCCTCGATCTCGGCCAGATCGGCGGTGAGGCGGGCGTCGGCGCCCACGTGCTCGAGCGCCTTCTGGGCGCTGCGCAGGTTGCCGATCCCGTAGTCCAGGACGGCGACCTTGGTCACAGGACGCCCTTGGTGGAGGGGATGCCACCGCCCTCGACGCGCACTGCGTCGCGCAGGCAGCGCGACACGCCCTTGAACACGCACTCGACGATGTGGTGCGTGTTGCGACCGTCCTTCAGCCGCACGTGCAGCGTGATCTCGGCCGCGGTCGCGAACGACTGCCAGAAGTGCTCGGCCAGCTGCGGGTCGAACGGCGGGTTGCCCAGCGGCAGGACCTCGCCGATGGGCACGTCCCACACGAAGTACGGGCGGCCGGACAGGTCGAGCGCCACCTCGGCGATGGCCTCGTCCAGGGGGTAGAGCCCCGACGCGAAGCGGCGCACGCCCGCCTTGTCGCCCAGCGCCTCGCGGAACGCCTCGCCCAGCGAGATGGCGACGTCCTCCACCGTGTGGTGGGAGTCGACCTCGAGGTCCCCGGTCGCCTTCACCGTGAGGTCCATGCCGCCGTGCTTGCCGATCTGGCTGAGCATGTGGTCGAAGAACGGGAGTCCGGTCGACACGTCGACGTTCGCACCGCCGCCGTCGACGTCGACCGCGATCGTGATCGACGTCTCCTTGGTGGTGCGCTCTCGCGTCGCTCGACGCTCGCTCACAGGATCTCCTCCAGCGCGTCCAGGAACGCATCGTCTTCTTCGGGGGTGCCGATCGTGACCCGCAGGCAGCCGTCGAGCCCGGGCCACGACGAGGTGTCGCGCACCAGGATCGATCGGTCGAGCAGCGCCTGCCACACCTCGTGGCCCGGTTTGGTCTCCGGCCGGAAGAGCACGAAGCTGGCCTGCGACGGCCATACGTGCACCGGCATGGTCTGGAGCCGGGCCACGAGCCGCTCGCGCTCGCGCACCATCTCAGCCACGCGCTCGTTCATCTCGTCGACGAAGCGCAGCGCGATGCGGCCGGCGATCTGCTTGGCCACGTCGAGGTGATACGGCAGCACGACCTTGTCGAGCTCGGCCACCAGCCACGTCGGTGCGATGAGGTAGCCGAGGCGGGCGGCCGCCATCGACCACGTCTTCGAGTACGTGCGGGTGACGACCAGGGCGCGGTCCTCGTCCACCAGCTCGAGCGCCGACCAATCGGCGAACTGCCCGTACGCCTCGTCGACGACCAGCAGCCCGGGGGCGATGTCGGCCAGCTCCTTGACCGCGTCAGGCGGCTCGACCATGCCGGTCGGGTTGTTGGGCGAGCACAGGAACGTGATGGCGGGGTTCGACTCGGCGATGACGCGCTTCACCTCGTCCACGTCGAGCGACAGGTCGGGGGCGCGACGACCGATGGCGGTCGACATGCCGGTGACCGAGGCGATCTGGTCGTGCATCCGGTACGTCGGCTCGAAGATGGCGCACGTCCGGCCGTGACCGCCGTAGGCCAGGCACAGCGTCTGGATGACCTCGTTGGAGCCGTTGGCCACGAAGACCTGCTCGACGGGCACGTCGTGGAAGTCGGCGATGCCCTGGCGCAGCTCGGTCGCCTCACGGTCCGGGTAGCGGTTCCACTCGACGCGCGACAGCTCGGCGGCGAGCGCGTCGCGGAACGCCTGCGGCGGTGGCGTGGGCGCCTCGTTGGTGTTGAGGCGCACGCGAACGTCCACCTGGGGCGAGTGGTAGCCCTCCAGCGCGACGAGGTCGTCCCGCACGCGCGGACGGGTCATCCCTTGGTCCTCAGCTCGACCGACTCGGCATGCGCGGCCAGGCCCTCGGCGCGGGCCAGCGTCGCCACGTGGGGCGCCACCTTGTCGAGCGCGGCGCGGTCGAGCGTCACAACGTGCACGTGCTTGAGGAAGTCGTCCACCCGCAGCGCCTCGGAGAAGCGAGCCGAGCCGAACGTGGGCAGCACGTGGTTGGGCCCGGCCAGGTAGTCGCCCACCGACGCCGGCGCCCACTCGCCGCAGAACACCGCACCGGCGTGCTTCACCATGGGCAGCAGCGCGTCGGGATCGGCCACCAGCAGCTCGAGGTGCTCGGGGGCGATGCGGTTGGCGACGTCGATCGCCTGCTCGGGCCCGTCGACGACGACCGCGTAGCCGCCCTCGCGCAGCGTCGACTCGATATCGGCCCGGCGCGGCGACGCCTCGACGATGCGCGTCACCTCGGCGGTGACCAGGTCGGCGTACGCCTCGTCCCAC
>DASUCO010000217.1:0-2628 GCA_036275955.1 Acidimicrobiales bacterium | reverse complement strand
GGCGAGCGCGGCGACCTCGCCCTTGGCCTCGACGGTGATCTTCCTCGTGAGGTCGCCGCGAGCCACGGCGCTCGCCACCGTGGCGATCGATCGCACCTGGTCGGTCAGGTTCGACGCCATGACGTTCACGTTCTCGGTGAGGTCGCGCCACGTGCCGCTGACGCCTCGTACCTCGGCCTGGCCGCCGAGGCGACCCTCGGTGCCGACCTCGCGGGCGACTCGGGTGACCTCGTCGGCGAAGGACGCCAGCTGGTCGACCATCGTGTTGAGCGTCGACTTCAGCTCCAGCATCTCGCCGCGCGCTTCCACGGTGATCTTCCGGGTGAGGTCGCCCTTGGCAACTGCGGTCGTGACCGACGCGATGTCGCGCACCTGGGTGGTGAGCGCCGTCGCCATCGAGTTCACGTTGTCGGTGAGGTCCTTCCACGTGCCGCTGACGCCCTTGACCTTGGCCTGGCCGCCGAGACGACCCTCGGTGCCCACCTCGCGAGCCACGCGGGTGACCTCGTCCGCGAACGTGCCGAGCTGGTCGACCATCCCGTTCACGGCAGTACCGATGCGCAGGAACTCGCCCTTGACCGGCTGCCCCTCGATGGTGAGCGCCATGCGCTGCGCCAGGTCGCCGCGCGCGACCGACTCGATGACGCGGGCGACCTCCGTCGTGGGCCGGGACAGGTCGGCGATGAGCCCGTTCACCGACGCCGCCTTCTCCGCCCACCCACCGCGTGCGTCGCCGAGTGCGAAGCGCTCGCCCATGCGTCCCTCCCGGCCCACGATCCGGGCCACCCGGGCCAGCTCGCGCGTCGAGTGGGCGTTGCGCTCGACCAGCTCGTTGAACGCCTTCGCCACCTGCCCGGCCTTGCCGGCGCGGCGCTCGCTGAGGCGGACGGTGAAGTCGCCGTCTCGTGCCGCTCGGAGGGCCTCGAGGAGCTCGTCGAGGACGACCTCCTCCTTGCTCGACGCCGCCTTGCCGTTGCCGGTGGTGCCGTTGGTGCCGTTGCCAGTGGCCTTCGACCGGGTTCGGGTCGGCTGCTTCGTCGTCGTCGCCATGGTGTTCCCTTCCGCGCGATGGGTAGCGGGAGCGTAGTGACCGTGACGATGACGCAAATGGCACGATGACGCGGTGAGCGAGACCTTCCGGGTGGTGCTCGCCGACGACGACGGCGACATGCGGCTCCTGCTCAGGGCCGCCCTCCACCGGGACGGCCGGTTCGAGGTCGTCGCCGAGGTCGGCGACGGGGATGCCGCCATCGAGGCGACCCGGGAGCTGACCCCGGACCTGCTGCTGCTGGACCTCGCCATGCCCGGCCGGGGCGGCCTCGAGTCGCTGCCGCTGCTCAACGCGGCGTCACCCGCCACGCGGGTCGTGGTCGTCTCCGGCTTCCCGGGCGACCGGCTCGAGGCCGTCACCCGCGCCGGCGGCGCCGTCGGCTACGTCGAGAAGGGCCTCTCGCCCAAGCAGACCGTCCGGGACGTGCTGGCCGTGGCCGGCGTCCTCGACGCCATCTCCGGTGCGCTCTCCGCCCGGGCCACCTTCGACCAGGACCTGTCGAGCGGACGGGCCGCCCGCCGGTTCATGTCCGAGACGCTCGACCAGTGGGACGTGGGCGACCTGCTCGACAGCGTGAACCTGCTCGTCACCGAGCTGGTGACGAACGCGGTGATCCACGCCGCGTCCGACGCCGAGGTCGCCGTCGTGCTGACGCCGACGGCCCTGCGCGTCGAGGTGGCGGACCGGGGTGGGGGCGACCCGACCCGCAAGGACGCAGCCGACTTCGACACGTCGGGCCGGGGCATGGCGCTGGTCGACACCCTCGCCACGTCCTGGGGCGTGCTGCCCCGCCCCGACGGCGGCAAGGTCATCTGGTTCGAGCTCGACCGGCCCGCCCTCTCCTGAGCGTTTTGGCCTGCATCCAACGCGCCAGGGCGCGTCGGATGCAGGCCAAACCCGTCAGCCGGCGACGACGCCGGACTCGCGGAGCGCGGCGATCGCGGCGGGGTCGACGCCGAAGCGGGCCAGGATCTCGTCGGTGTGCTCGCCCAGCTCGGGCGCCCGGCCCCGCACGGCGACCTCGGAGCTGCTCATCGTGAACGGGGCGGTGAGCGTCTCGAACGTCCCGAGCCCGGGGTGGGGGACCTCGGTGAACATGCCGATGGCGCGCGCCTGGGGGTCGTCGACCAGGTCGGGCAGCTCGTTCACCGGTGCCCAGATCATCCCGGTGCGGTCGAGCAGCGGTCCCCAGTGCGTCGACGGCTCGGTAGCGAAGAGCTCCTCGAGCGCGCCGATGAGCTCCTTGTTGTGCTGGAAGCGGCCGAGCGGCGTGGCGAAGCGCTCGTCAGCGGCCAGGTCGGGCCGGCCGACCGCCTCGCAGAACGGCACCCACCGGCCCTGGTCCTGCGCCGACAGGATGAGCCAGCGACCGTCGGCGCAGCGGTAGCTGGTGTTGATCGGGCTGAACGCGTCGGCCCGCGACCGCTTGCCGGGCTGGGCGCGGTCGACCAGCGCCGTCTGCACGTCGAGGCCGATGGTCCACGCGCCGACGCGCAGCAGCGCGGTCTCGACCACCTGGCCCTGGCCGGTGCGGTCGCGCTCGCGCAGCGCGGCGAGGATGGCGACGAGCAGCGCCA
>DASUCO010000216.1:0-9417 GCA_036275955.1 Acidimicrobiales bacterium | reverse complement strand
CCGCTGTAACGCGCGCCTCGCCCGGCAGGACCGTTCATCGACCTGCCAGCACCGACGAGGAGCAGAGATGACAGTGATCGACGAGTCGCGGCTCGAAGCCGTGATGGGACAGATGGGCGGCTACATGACCGGCGCCGCCATGTGCTTCGGCGTGTGGCTGGGCGACGAGCTCGGCCTGTACCGGGTGCTCGGGGAGACGGGCATGACGGCGGACGAGATCGCCGGCAAGGCGTCGTGCAACCCGCGGCTCGTGCGGGAGTGGCTCGACGGCCAGACCGCTGGCGGGCTGGTGGACTATGACGCCGGCAGCGACACGTACACGCTCTCGCCCGAGGCGGCCATGGCGCTGGCCGACGACGGCTCTCCCGTGTTCGTCGCCCGGGCGATGAACGCCTTCGGCTCGATGTTCATGGACATCGAGAAGATCACCGCCGCGTTCCGCGGCGACGGCGGGCTGCCGTGGGGCGACCACCACCACTGCCTGTTCTCCGGCACGGAGTGGTTCTTCCGCACGGGCTACCGCGCCGAGCTGCCGTCATGGATCGAGGCGCTCGACGGCGTGGCGGACAAGCTCGCCGCAGGCGCCACCGTGGCCGATGTGGGCTGCGGGCACGGCGCGTCAGCCGTCGTACTGGCGACCGCCTTCCCCCAGGCGAGCATCGTCGGCTTCGACTACCACGCACCGTCCATCGAGACAGCGCGTCAGCGCGCCGAGGAGGCGGGCGTCGCGGCCCGGACTCGATTCGAGGTGGCGGATGCGAAGGGGTACGAGGGGACGTTCGACGTCATCTGCTTCTTCGACTGCCTGCACGACATGGGCGATCCGGTGGGCAACGCCCGCTACGCCCGGGAGCACCTCGCCGAGGACGGAACGATCCTGCTCGTCGAGCCGTACGCGCTCGATGGCCGCGTCGAGAACCTTGCCGAGAACCCGATGGCTGCCCTGATGTACACGGCGTCCGCGGTGATCTGCACGCCGAACTCGCTCTCGCAGGAGGTCGGTCTCGGCCTCGGCGCCCAAGCCGGCGAGGCGAAGCTTCGAGCCGTGTTCGAGGAGGCGGGCTTCACGCGCTTCCGCCGCGCCGCCGAGACCCCGATGAACCTGATCCTCGAGGTTCGTCCGTGAGCTGACCCCCGGGTTTGTGCGGTCGCTCGACGCGTCGAACGCGTCCAGCGACCGCACAAACGGCGGGGTCAGGCCCAGGTCCGCACCACGGCGAGGACGGCCTGCGCGTCGGGGCCGGTGCCGACGAGTGCGGTGTCGCCGGGCGGCACCCGTCTCGACGCGACGTGGCACAGCTCGACGCCGTCACCGCGGATGACGGTCGGCGCCTCGTCGTCGCCGAAGTCCCACGCCGCGCCGTCGGGCCCGGTGAGGCGGAACGCGACGGGTCCCGACATGGTGAGGCCCTCGCGCTCGAACGCGTAGGGCAGCGTGCGGTGGGCGAGCCGGGCGATGTGGCGCAGTCGGGGTTGGGGCGCCAGCCGCACGCCCATCCCGTAGGCGATGTCGCCGGTGTGGATCCAGGTCTCGGCCAGCCGCGTCGTCGCCAACGTCCGCGCCGCCAGCGTCCCCGCCACCCACTGCAGCCGCGCGCTGGGATCGCACGCCAGCAGGGCGCGGCGCAGGGCGAAGGTGCCCTCCTCCCATCGCGCCACCAGTTCGGCGCCGGACTGCCGTCCGCGCTCGCGGGCGACGAGCGCGTCGGCGCCGTCGTCGATGGCGCCGGCCGGCGGCACGGCGGCGACGGCCGGGAGCCGGCCCTCGGCGCTGGCGATGGCGAGGTCGTTGGTGTGGGCCAGGTGCAGCACCACGTCGCCGATGGACCAGCCGGCGCACGCCGATGGCAGGTCCAGGTCGGCGGTCACGAGCAGCGCCGACAGCTCCTCCTGCTGCTGCGTCAGGGCCTCGACGATCTCCTCCACGTCACGCATCCTCCACCACGGCGGCCAGGCGCTCCAGCGCGGCCGCGAAGGCGTGCGCCGGCGCCCGGCTGTAGCCGACGACCAGGCCGGAGCGCGTCTGCTCGGCGACGACGTGGTCGCCGATGCCGAGCAGGGCGATCGAGCGCGACGTCGCCCGCTCCACCAGCTCGCGCTCGCGCTCGGTCACCACGGTGACGTGGAGACCGGCGGCGATGCCGATCACCTCGTAGCGCGGCACGAGGATCGACAGCAGGGCGTCCCGCCGCCGCCGGTACGCGCTGCGCATGCGGCGGACGTGACGGTCGAGGCGGCCGGTGTCGATGAAGTCGGCGAGCGCCGCCTGCTCGATGGTCGACACCGCCGCCCGTCGACGCCGTCTCGCCTGCACGACGGGCTCGACCAGCGCCGGCGGCAGCACCAGCCACGCCAGGCCGAGACCGGGCGCCAGCGACTTGCTGGCGGTCCCGGCGTAGATCACGCGCGACGGGTCGAGTCCCTGCAGCGCCCCGACCGGATGCCGGTCGAAGCGGAACTCGCCGTCGTAGTCGTCCTCGACCACCCAGCCGCCGGTCTCGCGTGCCCAGGTGACCAGCGCGCCGCGCCGGTCGGGCGCCAGCGCGACGCCGATCGGGTACTGGTGCGTCGGCGTGCACAGCACGGCGCCCTCGTCGCCGAGGTCCTGCACGCGCAGGCCGCCGTCGTCCACGGGGATCGGCACCAGCTCCTGGCCGGCTGCAGCCAGGGCCCGCGCGTGCGGGGGGAGGCACGGGTCCTCGACCGCCACCCTGGTGATGCCGAGGGCGCAGAACGCGTCGGCCAGCAGCGGGATGGCCGACGAGTAGCCGGGCACGACGACGATGCGATCCGGGTGGGCGTGGACGCCGCGAGCGCGCGACACGTACGCGGCAAGCGCCACGCGCAGCTCCCGTCGGCCTCGCGGGTCGTCATAGGAGAACAGGTCGTCACCGCTCGTCGTGAGGACGCGTCGGATCGTCGACGCCCACTGGGCGCGCGGGAACGAGCCGAGGTCGGGCTCGCCGGGCAGCAGGTCGGTGTGGAGCACGCGCCGCTCCGGTGCGGCGAGGTCGGCGTGTCCACCGAGCGCCGGGATCGAGGCGACGCGCGTCCCCGAACCGGGGGCGGCGACGAGGTAGCCCTCGATCGCCAGCTGCTCGAAGGCGGCGACGACCGTGGCGCGCCCGAGCCCGAGCTCTTCGGCGAGCACGCGACTCGACGGGAGCCGGGTGCCCGCAGGCAGGCGGCCGGCGACGATCGCCTGGCGCAGGGCGTCTTCGAGGCCGATCCGCCGTCCCCGCCGCAGGTCGAGCTCGAGCGCGAGGTCCAAGTGGTCTGCTCTTTCCCGAGGGAAGTGGACTGCAGGAGCAGGCCACCTGCTCCGTACGGTAGCCCCATGTCCGCTGCGCTCCCCGGCTGGGTCCGACTCGGCGTCGCCGTCACGATCGGCGCCCCGCAGCTGCTGATCGGGCTGTGGGCCGTGGTCATGCCCGACCACTGGTACGACCTGTTTCCCGGCTTCGATCCGCGGCTCATCGCCGCGTCACCGCCCTACAACGAGCACCTCGCGAGTGACGCCGGCGCCGGCTTCCTCGCCACCGGCATCGCCCTGCTCGCGGCCGCGCTCTGGGACCGCCGCGACGCCGTGCTCATGGCGCTGCTCGCCTACGTCGCGTTCACCGTGCCCCACGTCGCCCACCACGCGCTCCGCGCCGAGGACTCCCTGACCGGCGCGCAGAACGCGATGCAGCTCGTGATGCTGTCGAGCGGGGTGGTCCTGGCTGCGGTGTTCGCCTACGGCATGGGGCTGCGACCGCCGCTCGCCCGCGCTGCCGCCTCGAGCAGCTGATCGCGGAACTGCGGCGCGGCGATGGCGGCCAGCGCCTCGCCCCGCTGGTGCACGGTGCGACCCTGCAGCTCGGCGGCACCGTGCTCGGTCACGATGACGTCGACCTGGTGCCGTGGCGTGGTGATGACGGTGCCCGCCTCGAACCACGGGACGATCGTCGAGCGCGTCTCGCCGTCCTTGGTGTACGTCGACGGCAGGCACAGCAGGGAGCGGTCCTCGAGCTCGAGCGCAGGCCCCGCCACGAAGTCCTCGTGGCCGCCGATGCCCGAGTACTGCATGCCGGAGATGGTGTCGGCCACCACCTGGCCGTGGATGTCGACGGCCAGCGCGGCGTTGATGGTGACCATGCGCGGGTTGCGGGCGATCGCCTCGGTCGAGTTCACGAGATCGACCGGGAGGAACGCGACCTCGCGGTTCTCGTGCAGCCAGTCGTACAGCTCGCGGGAGCCGATGCCGAACGTTGCCACCGACACGCCGTCGTACTGGCCCTTCTCGTTCGTGACCTTGCCGGCGCGGTGCAGCTTCATCAACCCGGTGGTGAACATCTCCGAGTGCACGCCGTAGCCGCCGCCTCCTCCCTCGGCCAGCAGGCCGGCGACCATGGACGGCACCGCGCCGATGCCGGTCTGGAGCGTGGCGCCGTCGGGCACGAAGCGGGCGACGTTGGCGGCGATGGCGCGCTCGACGTCGGTCGGCGGCGGGTCCTCCACCGCGATGGGCTCGCGCTCGGACTCGATCAGCAGGTCGATCTCGTCGACGTGGAGCGCGTGGCGGTGCTCGCCGAAGCCGAACGTGCGCGGCATCCGCGGGCTGACCTCGACGATGAGCAGGCGATCGGGATCGGCGCCGGCCCGGTGCAGCTCGTCGACCGACGCGCCGGCGTGCAGCGAGAGGCTGCACCAGCCGTCGGCATCGGGGGGTGACGCCGCCGTGCACATGACGCGCGGCCGCTGCTCCTCGAGGATCGGCACGAAGCGCCGGAAGTCGGCCGGTGCGAACCCGACGTTGGCGCCGCCGTCGCGCAGCATGCGGTCGAGCGGCCCGAAGAAGCCGCTGAGGTAGCGCACGTTGGGGTGGTTGAACACGTCGGACAGCACGGTCAGGAGCGCGCCGTAGATGCGCAGGTCCTCCCAGTCCGTGCGGCGGCCGAGCGCCTCGAGGAGGTCGGCCGGCTGTCCCGGCCCCAGGGGCATGCCGAGGGTGTCGACGGCGTGCAGGTGACCAACGACCTCGTCGACCGGGATCGCTCGCATGGTTGCAGTCTGACCGGAAGTGGCAGCATGACCTCCATGACGGATGTCAAGCCCCCCGTCGCCGATTGGGCGACCGACTTCGACCACACGCATCCCGACTACGCGGCGAAGGCGCCCGAGATCTGGGACGAGCTGCGGCAGAGCGGTTGCCCGGTGGCCCACACCGAGCGCTTCGGCGGCGCGTGGATGCCGGTGCGCCACGCCGACGTGTCGGCCATCGCCCACGACACCGAGCACTTCAGCTCGGAGTTCGTGATCGTGAACCCGTTCAAGCCCGACGGCTCCACCCGGCCCCGCGGCTTCGCCCCGCCCATCACGTCCGACCCGCCGTTCCACCAGGAGTCGCGTCGCATCCTGCTGCCGGCGTTCTCGCCGCGCGAGATCGACAAGTGGGAGCCGGCCACCCGCAAGGTGTGCAACGAGCTGCTCGACGCCATCGAGACGAGCGACGGCCCCATCGACGCGGCCCGCGACTACACGCAGCACATCCCGGTGCGCGTCATCGCCGAGATGCTCGGTCTCCCGGAGGAGGACGGCGACAAGTTCCGCGGCTTCATCTACCGGATCCTCGAGAACCCCGGCGGCGGCCACAACATCGAGTACGAGGACACGCTCGACTTCTACCTGCGCCAGAAGGTCGAGGAGCGCCAGGCCAACCCGAAGGAAGGCGACCTCATCGACTTCCTGATGAACGCCGAGATGGGTGGCGAGAAGCTCACCGGTGACCACATCGGCGGCACCATCGCCCTGCTGCTCATCGCCGGCATCGACACGACGTGGTCCGCCATCGGCGCCAGCCTCTGGCACCTCGCCCAGCACCCCGAGGACCGCAAGCGGCTCGTCGAGGACCCGGACGTGCTGCCGTTCGCGGTCGAGGAGTTCCTCCGGGTCTACGCGCCGGTGACGATGGCCCGCATCGTGGCCGAGGACGTCGAGGTCGGCGGCGTGTGCATGCGCGAAGGCGACTGGACGCTGCTGCCGTTCCCGGCCGCCAACCGCGACCCGGAGGCGTTCGAGGACGCCGACAAGTTCGTCATCGACCGCGAGCGCAACCGCCACGTGGCGTTCGGTCTCGGCATCCACCGCTGCCTGGGCTCGAACCTGGCCCGCATGGAGCTGACGATCGCCATCGAGGAGTGGATGAAGCGCTTCCCCGACTTCGAGCTCGACGCGTCGGCCGAGGTGCGCTGGTCGACCGGCCAGGTGCGCGGCCCCCGCGAGCTGCCTGTCAGGATCAAGCGGTGAAGATCCACTTCGACCGCGACAAGTGCCAGGGGCACGGCCGCTGCTACGCCCTGGCACCCACCGTCTTCGACACCGACGACGAGGGCTATGCCGTGCTGCTGATCGACGGTGCGGACGTGCCCGCCGAGCTCGAGAACGCCGCCCAGCTGGCCGCTGACAACTGCCCGGAGTACGCGATCACCGTCGAGCGGTAGCCGCCGCGTCGTAGGTTCCCCCCGATGAGTGACTTCGGGGGTGTGGTCGGGCGGTACCTGGACGAGTCGACGCCGTGGTGGCCCGATCCGGTTCGCGCCCCCGAGGGTGCGCCGAACGTGATCATGGTGCTGCTCGACGACGTCGGGTATGCGCAGTTCGGCTGCTACGGCAGCGACATCGCCACGCCGACGTTCGACCGGCTGGCCGGTACCGGCCTGCGGTACTCGAGCTTCCACACCACCGCGCTGTGCTCACCGACGCGCGCCTGCCTGCTGACGGGACGCAACCACCACACGAACGGCATGGCTCGCATCGTCGAGTTCGCCGCCGGCTACCCGGGCTACAACGCGACGATCCCGCACGAGAACGGGTTCCTGTCGGAGATCCTCGTGCGCAACGGCTACGCCACCTTCGCCGTCGGCAAGTGGCACCTCACGCCGGCGTCGGACATGACGATGGGTGCGCCGCGCGACCGCTGGCCGCTCGGTCGCGGCTTCGAGCGCTTCTACGGCTTCTTGGCCGGCGAGACCGACCAGTTCCACCCCGACCTCGTCTACGACAACCACCAGGTCGACCCGCCGTCGACGCCGGAGGAGGGCTACCACCTCACCGACGACATGGCCGACAAGGCCATCCTCTTCATGAAGGACCTGCGCGCCGTCAGTGCGACGAAGCCGTTCTTCCTCTACTTCACGCCCGGTGCGTGCCACGCGCCGCACCAGGCGCCGGCGTCGTTCATCGAGAGGTACCGCGGCCGCTTCGACCACGGCTGGGACGCGTGGCGCGAGGAGGTCTTCGCCCGCCAGCTCGAGTCGGGACTGCTGCCCGCCGGCACGCGCCTGAGCGAGCGCCCGTCGTGGATCCCGGCGTGGCAGGACTGCTCGGCCGACGAGCGCACGCTGTACGCCCGGATGATGGAGGTGTACGCCGGCTTCCTCGAGCACACCGACCACTGCGTCGGGCGGGTGCTCGACTTCGTCGACAGCCTCGGCGAGCTCGACAACACGATCGTGCTGATCATGAGCGACAACGGCGCCAGCGCCGAGGGCGGGCCGCAGGGATCGTTCAACGAGATGTACTTCTTCAACTTCGTGCCCGAGAGCCTGGAGGAGAACCTCCGGCGCATCGACGACCTGGGCACGCCGCGCGCCTACAACCACTACCCCTGGGGCTGGGCGTGGGCGGGCAACACGCCGCTCAAGCGGTGGAAGCGCGAGACGCACGAGGGCGGCGTCACCGACCCGCTCATCTTCAGCTGGCCCGCCGGCCTCGGCACGCCGGGACAGACGCGCCACCAGTACGTGCACGCCATCGACGTGCTGCCCACGCTGCTCGAGCTCATCGGCGTCTCCGCGCCGGACGAGATCAACGGCGTGCGGCAGTCAGCGATCGAGGGCTTCTCGTTCGCGTCGACGCTGCGCGACGGCGATGCGCCGGAGACCCACCACACGCAGTACTACGAGATGATGGGCTGCCGGGCGCTGTACCACGACGGCTGGAAGGCGGTGGCGTTCCACCCGCTGCTGAGCGTCGACTACGGCGACGGCCGCAACCCGCGCGCGCCCTTCGACGAGGACCAGTGGGAGCTGTACCACGTGGCCGACGACATCTCCGAGGTCGACGATCTGGCCGAGAAGGAGCCGGAGAAGCTGCGGGAGCTGATCGACCTGTGGTGGCGCGAGGCGGAGCGCTTCCAGGTGCTGCCGCTCAACAACCAGCCGGGCAAGCACGGCGACCGTCGCGGTCGGATGGATCGGTACGTGTACCACCCGGGCATCGGCACGCTGCCCGAGGCGGTGGCGCCGAACCTGCGCAACCGGGCGTTCCACCTCGTCGCCGAGCTCGACGTGCCGCGCGGCGTCAGCGCCGACGGCGTCGTGTGCGCGCACGGCGGGCCGCAGGGCGGCTACGCCGTCTACATCAAGGGCAACCGCCTGCACTACGTGCACAACCTGCTCGGCGCGGCGGCGTTCACCGTGTCGGCATCGGTCGAGCTGCCGAACGGGCCGACGTCAGCGCGCGTCGTGTTCACGCCGACCGGCCGGTTCGAGGGGGACGTGGCGCTCTTCTACGGCGACGTGCCCGTGGGCGAGGGCCACATCGCCCGCACCACGCCGATCTCGTTCGGGGTCGAGGGCTTCAGCGTCGGCTACCAGCGCGGCGCGGCCATCACCGACGCGTACACCGCACCGTTCGCCATCGACCACGCCGTGCTCAAGCGTGTCGTCATCGACGGCATGGGCGCCCCCTTCCGCGACGCCCCCGCCGAGGAGCGCGCCGCCCTGGCCCAGCAATAGCCGTTCTTGGTACCGGAACCGACCACATGTGGTCGGTTCCGGTACCGAGAACGATCAGTCGTCGTCGTCGGCGCCCATGGCGCGGAGGGCAGCGCCGATGTGCTCGGGCCAGGTGAGTGGGGTGGAGGGCCGAGCCACCGGGACCTGGTCGAGTCGCCAGGCGGCCTGGACGGCGTGCGACCACGGGTTCTCGGGCGAGAGCGCGGACACGACGACGTCGGGCCGGCCGTGCGGGCAGTGCCCGTCCATGACGAGCGGGCACTCCTCCTCGGCGCTGTTCGGGCCGCTGCAGATCACGATGTCGAAGGCGCTGGAGCCTGGCGGTGAGAGGTCGAGGACGTCGGTGTCGAGCGTGTCGTCCTCGATCAGGACGAGCGGTCGTCGCCCCGGTCCCCGACGCACGTAGGCGTTGCACGATCGCTGTTCCATGCCGCCAACACTCCACTGCGCGGCGGCGAGCGGAACAGGGTCGAACGTCCTCTCAGTGGCCGGGCGTGAAGGTGAGCGGCAGCTTCGACGGCCCCCAGATGCCGACGGTGGCCGGCTTGAACTCGACCGGCGCGTAGGTGCCGAGGTCGGGCAGTCGGCGAGCGAGCAGGGGCAGCGCCTCCTGCAGCTCGGCCCGGGCCAGGTTGGC
>DASUCO010000215.1:0-2163 GCA_036275955.1 Acidimicrobiales bacterium | reverse complement strand
CACGTCGGGGCGCGGAAGCTCATGGGGGTCCGGTGGTCCTTGCGCAGCATCAGGCACGCGATGTTGACGATCGAGAACACCACGAGCAGCAGCAGCCCGGTCGTCCCGGCGAGAGCTCCGACGATCGAGCTGTCGGCCTGGAACGTCACGACCGCGATCAGCCCCAGCGAGAGCAGCGTGGTGAAGAGGATGCCCGACCACGGGGTGCGCCGGCCCGGCAGCACCTTGGCCAGCGACCTCGGCAGCACGTCCTGCTTGGCCATGCCGTACACCAGCCGCGAGGCCATCAGCATGTTGATGAGCGCGGTGTTGGCGACGGCGAAGACGGTGAGGAACGGGAAGACCACGTCGACCGGGAAGTCGGGGGCCCCGACCTTCACGACCTCCAGCAGGATGCCGGTCTCGGAGTCGAACTCCTGGATGTCGCCCAGCGGCAGCACCATGACCACCGACACCGCGACCAGCATGTAGATCACGACCGCGATCCCCAGACCGGTGAGCATCACCTTGGGGAAGATCTTCTCGGGCTCGTGGGTCTCCTCGACCATGTTCACCGAGTCCTCGAAGCCGACCATCGAGAAGAACGCGATCGCGGTGGCGACGGTGACGGCGGCGAACATCCCGCGGTCCGACGCGGAGTCGAAGGCCACGACCTGGCCGACGTCGACGCCGTTGTTCGCCATCGCCCAGAAGCCGATCAGGATGACGATCGCGAGTGCGGCGATCTCGACCAGCGTCAGCACGACGTTGAACTTCACGCTCTCGCCGACGCCGCGCAGGTTGATCACGGCCAGCAGCAGCATGAAGCCGAGCGCGACGGCGAGGACCGCGCCCTCGCTGGTGGGGACGCCGCCGATCGTCTCGTCGAGCCCGGCCAGCAGGTTCGCGGCGAGCAGGTTCGACGACGTCGAGGCGCTGGTGATGCCGGAGGCGACGACGGTGAAGGCCACCAGGAACGTGACGAAGTGCAGCCCGAACGCCTTGTGGGTGTACAGCGCCGCGCCGGCCGCCTGCGGGTACCTCGTCACCAGCTCGAGGTACGAGAACGCGGTCAGCGTGGCGATGGCGAACGCCACCAGGAACGGCAACCAGGCGACCCCGCCGACCTCGCCGGCGATGTCACCGGTAACGGCGTAGACGCCCGCGCCGAGGATGTCGCCGACGATGAACAGCAGGAGGAGCTTGGGCCCCATCACCCGCTTGAGCTCGCCCTGGCCTTCGTGCTCGGTGTGCCGTTCGGTGCCGACGTCCGCGCTCATGGGACCCCCTGTGGGCTCGAGGTTTCCCCACACTGGTTCCCCGCGGTTCCGGAACGCAACCTCCCACGCCGGTTCCAGTCCGGGGGCCCGCTCAGGGCCGGCGGTGCAGCAGCAGCGGGAGTACGGCGGTCGCGCCGGCCCGGCGGAGGGCGGCGGCCGCGACGGTCACCGGCCACATCGACGAGCTGGCGTCGACGACGAGCAGGGCCGACCGGCCGGCGACATCGTCAGCGGGCATCGACGCCGGCACGAGCTGGTCGCGCCACCAGGCAGCCTCCTCGGCCGAGGAGAGGTCGCGCAGGTCGTCACGGGGCGGCGGCACCGGGAGCGAGGAGCGGGCGAGCCGGCCCACCTGCGCGACATGGTCCGCGACCGACCCGGTCAGCGTCGGGAAGCCGGCAGCCGCCAGGTCGACGACGACCTCCGGGCGCGCGGACCACGACGACCGCCAGCCGGCCAGCGCGCGGACGGCCGCCTCCAGGACGTCCGGAGGCGCCGGGGCGTCACGACCGAACATGGTGGCGACCGTCTCCCGCCACTCGGGCGCGTCCGCGTGGATGAGCACCCGGCCGTTCTCGTGCATCTCGTCGGCGGGGATCCGGCCCCGCGACCCGAACACCCCGCCCGGCCACATCTTCCGGGGTTCGAGCACGTGCACCTCACCGCGGAGCAGCCGGGTAACCGCGGCGACCGTCTCGGGCGTCGGCGCCCCGTCGAGCGCGTCGGGCAGTCCCCCGCGGCAGACCGAGCACCGGCCGCAGGACTCGGCGTGCGGGTCGTCGAGCGACTCCTGGAGCAGCTCCATGAGGCAGCGCTCGCCGCGCGTGTACGACCGCATGATGTCCGCCTCGCGGCGACGGACCGCGACGACGCCGTCGTAGTGCGCCGCGTCGTACTCCCAGTC
>DASUCO010000214.1:0-17917 GCA_036275955.1 Acidimicrobiales bacterium | reverse complement strand
CATGCCCGCGGTCTCGCTCGTCGCCATGCCGGGTCGCCGGCTCCGCACCCTGGAGCTGGCCAAGGAGATGGAGGACCGCGGCTTCCAAGGCATCTACGGCCCCAGCTTCGGCGACGTCATCTCGCTGTGCCTGTCGATCGGCCACGTCACCGAGCGCATCCCGTTCGGCTCGTCGATCCAGCCCATCTACCTGCGCCCGGCGGCCGACCTCGCGGCGACGGCGTCGTATCTGGCCGAGGTGACCGGCGGCCGCTTCCACCTCGGGCTCGGCGTCAGCCACGGCCCGGTGCACAAGCGCCTCGGCATCCGACCCGGCAAGCCGCTCTCCGACACGCGCGAGTACGTCGCGACCATCCGCAAGGTGATCGGCGACGCCGCCTGCCCGCCCATCGTGCTGGCCACGCTGCGGGACAAGATGCTGCAGCTGGCCGTCGAGATCGGTGACGGCGCGGTGTGGGCCAACGCCTCCCGCTCGCACATGCCAACGCAGCTGAAGCTCGTCGACCGCGACGACTTCTACATCGGCAACATGATCCCGACGGTCATCGACGACGACCGCGACGCGGCGCGTGCGGTGAACCGCAAGACGCTCACCGGCTACGTGTCACTCCCGAACTACCGCAACTACTGGAAGGCAGCCGGCTACGTCGAGGAGATGGAGGCGGTCGAGAAGGCGATCGAGGCCGGCGACCAGGACGCGGTGAAGGCGGCGATGACCGACCGCTGGCTCGACGACTGCACGCTCTCTGGCTCCGCATCGTTCGTGCGCGATGAGATCGAGGCGTGGTTCGACGCCGGCGTGAAAACGCCCATCGTCGTCCCGTCGTCGACGTCGGGCGGCCAGCTCAAGGCGATCGAGGAGCTGTTCGCTGCCTACTCGTGAGGACGTCGCGGCCTGGCTCGATGAGCACTGGGACCCCGACCGCCCGCTGCGCGAGTGGCGTGAGCTGCTGGCCGACTCGGGCTGGGGCTGCCCGACGTGGCCGCGGGAGTGGTTCGGCCGGGGCCTGAGCGAGCGGGACGCCGGCATCGTGCGCGAGGAGCTGGCGACCCGGGGCGCGGTGGGCACCGCCGGGGGCTCGGCCATGTCGCTGGCGGCGCCGACGATCGTCGAGCACGGCTCCGACGACGTGAAGTCGCGACTGCTCCGCCCGGCCATCACCGGCGAGCACACCTGGTGCCAGCTGTTCAGCGAGCCGGGCAGCGGCTCGGACCTGGCCGGGCTCACCACCCGCGCCGAGCGCGACGGCGACGAGTGGGTCGTCACCGGGCAGAAGGTGTGGAACACCGGCGCCGTCAAGGCGGACTACGGGATGCTGCTCGCCCGCACCGACTGGGACTCGCCCAAGCACCGCGGCATCACGTGGTTCGCACTGCCGATGAGGCAGCCCGGCGTCGAGGTGCGGCCGCTGCGGCAGATGAACGAGTACCAGTCGTTCAACGAGGTCTTCATGACGGACGCGCGCGTGCCGCACGCCAACGTGGTCGGAGAGGTCGGCGGTGGTTGGGGCGTCGCCACCACCACGCTGATGTTCGAGCGCACGATGCAGGCCGCTCGGCTGGCGTACGTGCCCGACGACGCTGTCGGCCGCTGCGCGCAGGAGGCGAAGGCCGAGGCCGAGGCGTACGCCCAGACCTACATCTGGTACCCGCAGCGCGCCGGACGCGCCGACCTCGTCCTCGGATCGCACTCCGACGACCCCGTCACCCGGCAGCGCATCGTCGACGTGTACATGCGCGAGCGCACGATGCGCTGGACGGCGATGCGGGCCCAGGAGGCACGTCGCCAGGGCAAGCCGCCGGGGCCCGAGGGCTCGCTGGCCAAGCTGGCGGCATCCGAGCTGGCCCGCCGTTGCGCCACCGCCCACACGAAGCTGCGCGGGGCCCACGCCATGCTTGCCGGTGACGTCGTGCACGAGATCCTCGTGTCGGTGCCCGCCGTGTCGATCGCGGGCGGCACCGACGAGGTGCAGCACAACATCATCGGCGAGCGCGTCCTCGGTCTCCCCAAGGAGCCGTCGGTCGACGCCGACGTCCCCTTCCGCGAGGTCCGCCGCAACTGATGCCCGAGGCGACGTGGCGTCGCGCCGCCGCCTACGTGCTGTGCCGCGACGACGAGGGCCGCATCCTGCTCACCCGCTTCGTGCAGGACGGCAACCGCGACAGCGGCAAGTGGACGATGCCGGGCGGCGGCATGGAGTGGGGTGAGCACCCGATCGAGACGGCGGCGCGGGAGCTCGAGGAGGAGACGGGCTACGTCGCCGACATCGGCCCCATCCTGGGCGTCTTCTCCCGATGGTTCACGGCCGAGGAGTCCGCCCGCGGCGAACCCGGGCACGTCATCGGCATCGTCTACGAGGGCACCAACCTGCGTGGCGAGCTGCGCACCGAGTTCAGCGACACCACCGATGCCGCCGCCTGGTTCACCCTCGTCGAGGCGCGCCAGCTCGGCGCCGCTGCCAGCGTCGGCCTCGTGGCGTACTGCCTCGACCTCTGCTGAGCGCTAACGGGGTGCCGGGGTGGCGCCGCGGATGAGGCGGCCCGGCAGCGCGTCGGTGGCGTCGCCGTTCTCGTAGGTGACCTGGCCGGCGACCATCGTCGCCACGTAGCCGTCGGCCCGCTGGAGCAGGCGCTTGCCGCCGGCCGGCAGGTCGTAGTGCATCTCCGGCCGGCGCTCCTGCAGGCGCTCGAAGTCGATGAGGTTCACGTCGGCGCGGTAGCCCGGCGCGAGCACGCCGCGGTCGAGCAGGCCGACCGTCTCCGCCGTGCCCTGGCAGTGGCGCTGGATCAGGTGCTGGATCGGCAGACGACCCTCGGCGCGATCACGACCCCACATGCGCAGCAGCGTCGTCGGGAACGAGCCGTCGCAGATGGTGCCGACGTGCGCGCCGCCATCGGAGAGGCCGGGCACGGTGTGCGGATGAGCCAGCATCTCGCCCACGGCCGACAGCGAGCCGTCGACGTAGTTCGCGAACGGCACGTACACCATGGCCTTGCCGTCGTCCTGCAGCAACAGGTCGTAGATGAACGTGTTGGCGTCGACGCCCGCTCGCGCCGCGCGGGCTTCGATCGTCTCGCTGATCGGCGGCTCGTAGTCCGGCGGGTCGGCCAGCTCGAACATGAGCTTGTAGCGCTTGATCATCGTGCCGCCCAGACGGTCCTGCAGCTTCTCGTCCGTCTCCTCGGCCAGCAGCCGCTCGCGGAACGCGGGATCGCGCATGATGCGCACCCGCTCGGCCAGCGGCAGGTTGGCGATCTCCTTGTAGACGGGGTTGACCATGAAGGGGTTGAGCGTGCACTGCAGGCCGAGCAGCACGCCGATGCCACGAGCTGCCACCTGCGCCCGCATCTGCAGGCCGGCGGCGTTCGCCTCGCTGAGGCGATCGAGGATCCCGCGGAAGTGGTCCGGCGCCATCGGCGCCTGGGCCAGCGACATCGAGATGGGTCGGCCCGACTCCTCGGTCATGCGCCGGAAGATGCCGAACTCGTAGTCGACGTCGCGGAAGTCGGACACGACCTGCAGCACGCCCTTGCCGACCTTGCCCATGGCCATGGCGATGCCGACCAGCTCGTCGGCCTCGGCCGTGAGCGATGGCGTCAGCTCGCCCTTCGACGAGCGGTGGTTCATCGTGCGCGACGTGGTGAAGCCGAGCGCGCCCGCCTCCATCGCCTCCGCCGCGATGTCTGCCATGCGGATGATGTCGTCGGGCGTCGCCGCCTCGCGCTGCGCGCCGCGCTCGCCCATGACGTGCAGGCGCACCGCGCCGTGCGGCAGCTGGGCGCCGATGTCGAGGTCGTGAGGGATCGAGTCGACCGCGTCGAGGTACTCGGCGAAGCTCTTCCACTCCCACGAGAGACCCTCGTGCAGCGCGGCACCGGGGATGTCCTCCACGCCCTCCATCAGCTCGATGAGGCGGTCCTGGTCCTCGGTCTTCACCGGCGCGAAGCCGACACCGCAGTTGCTCATGACCACGGTCGTCACGCCGTGCCACGACGACGGCTGCAGCCGGTTGTCCCACGTGGCCTGGCCGTCGTAGTGGCAGTGGATGTCGACGATGCCGGGCGTCACGAGGAGCCCGTCGGCGGACAGCTCGCGGCGGCCGGTGCCGCTGACGCGGCCCACCTCCGTGATGCGGTCACCGTCGATGGCGACATCGGCGGTGCGGGGCTCGGCGCCGGTGCCGTCGATGACGGTGCCGCCGCGGATCACGAGATCGTGCTCGGCCATGCGCTCACGGTACTCCTGGACGCCCGGGTTGATCTTGGGCGGTTTGGGTACTGCTCCGGGGCTCCACGCCAGAGGCGCGCGGACCTGGAGGCCCGGCACGAGATGACCCCGTTCGACGTGACCATCGAGACGACGACCACGACGGCGACGCTGCGCCTGTCGGGTGAGCTGGACACCGCGACCGCGCCTGCGCTCCGCGACCACGTCGTGCGGCTCATCAGCGAAGGCCGCTCACAGCTCGCGTTCGACTGCACCAACCTCGAGTTCATCGATTCGACCGGACTCGGCGTCCTGATCGGCGCCCGGGCCCGGGCGCTGGCGGCCAACGGCTCCGTCGCCCTCCAGGGGGTCAGCCCGGCGCTGCGGCGCCTGCTCGTCGTGACGGGCATCGACGGCCTCTTCCCGGAGCCCGCCACCACGTAGGCCGCGCGCGGCGCGCCCGTAACCTGGCCGCGTCATGAGCACCGAGACCGGGACGCTGTTCCTCGCGCTTCTCGCGATCGCGTCCCAGGTCAGCATCCTTGCCGTGCTCGTCCTCGCCGCGACGGCGCGTCCGACGCTGGCGCGCGTGCGGGCGGCGCTCGGTGAGCAGGCGCTCCAGCTGGCGTTCGTCGTCGCCCTCGTCGCCACCGCCGGCAGCCTCTGGCTGTCCGAGGGGGCCCACTTCGTGCCGTGTCGCCTGTGCTGGTACCAGCGCATCGCCATGTACCCGATGGCGGTGATCCTGGGCATCGCTGCGTGGCGTCGAGATGTCTCGGTGCGCGTCTACGCGCTCCCGGTGGTCGCCATCGGTGCAACGATCTCCGTCTGGCACATGCTGATCGAGCGGTTCCCGTCGCTCGAGTCGGCGTCCTCGTGCGATCCTGCGAACCCGTGCTCGCTGATCTGGGTCGAGCGCTTCGGCTACCTCACGATCCCGACCATGGCGTTCACGGCCTTCGCGCTGATCGCCACCCTGCTGCTGCTCGCCCCCAAGGAGTCCGATGGCTGATCCCGCCGCCCGCCGCCGACCGAACGTCGTCGCCCTGGTCCTGCTCGGCGTCGTCGCGCTCGGACTGATCGCCGTCGTCGCTGGCCTCGCCGGCGGGGGCGACGACGACGACACGGCGTCGGCCGGGGGCCAGACGCGCGACGTCGCAGTCCGAGGTGACGCCCTGGCCGCGCTCGAGGATCCGGCGGACGATCCGGCCGTCGGCGAGCTGGCACCGGTGGTGACCGGCGAGACGTTCGACGGCGAGGCGCTCACGATCGCCGGCGACGGACCGGCGGTGGTCGTCTTCCTCGCGCACTGGTGCCCGCACTGCCAGCGTGAGGTGCCGGTGCTCGTCGACCACTTCGAGGAGGCCGGCATGCCTGAGGACGTCGACGTCTTCGCGATCACGACCAGCGTCGACCCCTCGGCGCCGAACTACCCGCCGTCGGAGTGGCTCGAGCGGGAGCGGTGGGACATCCCCACGCTCTACGACGACGAGGCCGGCAGCGCGGCGCGGGCGTTCGGCCTCAGCGGGTTCCCGTACTTCGTCGCCATCGACGCCGACGGCAACGTCGTGGCCCGTGCATCCGGCGAGCTGGAGCCGCCGCAGTTCGAGGCGCTGCTGGACGCGGCGCGCGGCGGATGAGCCCGGTGCTCGCTGCACTCTCGGCCCGGGAGATCGAGGCGTGCAGCACCGACGGCAGCACCGCATGCGTCGCCGTCTACCGGTGGACGCACAACGAGCTCCTGGCGAAGGGCGCCGACTGGTTCGTGGCCAAGCCGCTGACGATCGCCATCGTGCTCGTGCTCGCCGTCGTCGCCACCCGCTTGACGACGCGCGCCATCAAGCGGTTCGTGCGCGGCGTCGAGACGGCAGCCGGTCCCAACGCCGCAGCCCGCGTCACGCAGCGGGCCGAGACCATCGGTCTGGTGCTGCGCAGCGTCGCCCGCATCGCCATCTTCGCCCTGGCGCTGACGACGATCCTCGGCGAGCTGGGCGTCGAGCTCGGCCCGCTCATCGCCGGCGCCGGCATCGCCGGCGTGGCCCTCGGCTTCGGTGCCCAGAGCCTGGTGAAGGACTTCCTCAGCGGCATGTTCATGCTGATCGAGGACCAGTTCGGCGTGGGCGACGTCATCGACGTCGGTGACGCGCTCGGCACGGTCGAGGCGGTCAGCCTCCGCACGACCCGGGTGCGCTCGGTGGACGGGACGTTGTGGCACGTGCCCAACGGCTCGATCGCCCGCGTCGGCAACAAGTCGCAGGAGTGGTCGCGTGCGCTGCTCGACGTCGAGGTGGCCTACGGCGTGGACCTGGACCAGGCGCAACGCGTGATCAAGCAGGTCGCCGACGAGCTGTGGAACGACGACGCCTTCAAGGACTCCGTCATCGAGGAGCCGGAGGTGTGGGGCGTCGAGAAGCTCGGCACCACCGGCGTCGCCATCCGGCTCGTCGTGAAGACCAGGCCGTCCGACCAGTGGAAGGTGCTGCGGGCGCTCCGCCAGCGCATCTCCCAGGCGTTCGTCGACGCCGGCATCGCCACGCCCGGCGCCCAGGCGGTCTGGATCCAGCCCGCCCCGGGCTAAGAGACGGGCGCGGCGAGGACGATGTCGACGCCGGGCTCGCCCTCGTCGACGAGCAGCTCGGTGATGGCGCCGGCCTCGCGGACGTCGGATGCCGCCTGCCGCAGGGCGGCGACGCGCTCGGGCGTGTCGGTGATCGTGGCGCGCTCGACCGGGGTGCGCAGCGACACCTTGGCCTCGGTCTTCACCTTGCGGATCTGCGCGATGGCGTCGGCGGCGACGTCGAACACGATGGGATCACCCTCGATGGCGACGGGCTCCGGCCACGAGGCGCGGTGGATCGAGCCGTCCTGCCACCACGACCAGACCTCCTCGGCCACGAACGCGAGGAACGGTGCCAGCGCCCGCTGCAGCGTCGACAGCGTGGTGGCGAGCGTGGCCTTGGCCGACGCCGCCCCGGGTCCGTCGCCGTACGCGCGACCCTTGACCAGCTCGACGTAGTCGTCGCAGAAGCGCCAGAAGAACGTCTCGATGCGATCGAGCGCCCGCGTGTAGTCGAAGTCCTCCCACGCCGCGGTGGCCTCGCCGAGCATGGCGTTCAGCTGGACGAGCATGGCCCGGTCGATGGGCTCGGTGATCTCGGCGCCCTCCTCGGCCCCCAGGCCGAGGACGAACTTGGAGACGTTGAGGACCTTGATCGCGAGGCGGCGACCGACCTTCATGACGCCCTTGTCGGCCGCGGTGTCGGTGCCGGGCGCGCCGCGGCACGCCCAGTACCGGATGCCGTCGGCGCCGAACTCCTCGAGCAGCGGCATCGGGGTGACGACGTTGCCGATCGACTTCGACATCTTCTTGCGGTCGGGGTCGAGGACCCAGCCGTTGATGTTGGTGTCCGACCAGGGCAGCGCGTCGTGCTCGAAGTGGCTGCGGACGATCGACGAGAACAGCCACGTGCGGATGATCTCGGGACCCTGGGGCCGGAGGTTCATCGGGAACGTCTTGTCGAACAGCTCGGGGTCGTCGATCCACCCGGTGGCGATCTGCGGCGACAGCGACGAGGTGGCCCAGGTGTCCATGACGTCCGGGTCGCCGACGAACCCGCCGGGCTGGCCGCGCTGGGACTCCTCGAAGCCCTCGGGCGTATCCGACGACGGGTCGATCGGCAGCCGCATCTCGTCGGGCACCAGCGGCTCGTCGTGGAGGACGGTGCCGTGCTCGTCGATGCGGTACCAGACGGGGATGGGCACGCCGAAGAACCGCTGCCGGCTGATGAGCCAGTCGCCGTTGAGGCCGCCGACCCAGTGGTCGTAGCGGACCTTCATGAACGGCGGGTGCCAGCGCAGCTGCGCGCCGCGCTCGAGCAGCGCGGCGCGCAGCTCGGGGTCGCGGCCGCCGTTGCGGATGTACCACTGGCGTGAGGTGACGATCTCGAGCGGGCGGTCGCCCTTCTCGAAGAACTTGACCGGATGCGTGATCGGTCGCGGCTCGCCGTGCAGGTCGCCCGACTCGGCGAGCAGCTCGACGATGCGCTTCTGCGCCTGCTTGGCGGTCTTGCCGGCCAGCTCCTCCCACGGGCCCGTGGCGAGCCAGTCCGGCTGCGGCACCTGGAAGCGGCCGTCGCGCTGGATGACCGTGCGCACGGGCAGGTCGAGCTCGCGCCACCACGTGACGTCGGTGGTGTCGCCGAACGTGCAGATCATTGCGATGCCCGAGCCCTTCTCGGGATCGGCCAGCGCGTGCGGGTGGACGGGGACCTCGACGTCGAACAGCGGCGTGCGCACCGTGGTGCCGAACAGCGGCTGGTAGCGCGCGTCGTCGGGGTTGGCGACCAGCGCCACGCACGACGGGATCAGCTCGGGCCGCGTCGTCTCGATGAAGATCGGACCGTTGGGGCCGTGGAACGAGATGCGGTGGTACGCCGCCTGCTGCTCGCGGTCCTCGAGCTCGGCCTGGGCGACGGCCGACTGGAAGTCGACGTCCCACAGCGTCGGCGCGTCGGTGGCGTACGCCTCGCCGCGCGCCAGGTTGCGCAGGAACATGCGCTGCGCCACGAGACGCGAGCGGTCGTCGATGGTGGCGTAGGTCAGCTGCCAGTCGACGGAGAGGCCGAGCGTCCGCCACAGCTCCTCGAACGCTCGCTCGTCCTCGGCCGTCAGCTTGTGGCACAGCTCGATGAACGCCTGCCGGCTGATCGGGCGCTGCTCGCCCTTGCCGTCGCCCTTGGGCAGCGGCGCGTCGGGGTCGTAGGGGATGGACGGGTCGCAGCGGACGCCGTAGAAGTTCTGCACCCGGCGCTCGGTGGGCAGGCCGTTGTCGTCCCAGCCCATCGGATAGAAGAGCTCCATGCCCCGCATGCGCTGGTAGCGGGCGATGGCGTCGGTCTGCGCGTACCCGAACACCGAGCCCATGTGAAGGCTGCCGCTGACGGTCGGCGGCGGCGTGTCGATCGAGAAGATCTGCTCGCGCGTCTTGTTGCGGTCGAACGCGAACGTCTGGTCGCGCTCCCATCGCTGCGACCACTTCTGCTCGAGACCGTCGAGTGACGGCTTCTCAGGGAGCTCAGGCATGAGGAGAGAAAGGTACCGGCCGCATCCGCGGACGCCGGTGCCGAAACGCGTCACCGGCGACGCCCCGACCAGGAAGGGGACGTCGCCGGTTCGCGTGCACGGCCCGCAGGTGTGCAGGCCGACCCAGGAGGGTCCTGGTGCGCTGCCTACGGCAGCGAGAGCTCGACGGGATCGGCGCCGATGGGATCGACGGAGACGACGAGGCCGTCCTCCTCGGGCACCTCGGGCTCGGTGCCGACGACGGTGTCGCCCACCAGCACGCCGGCATCCGGCTCGCTGCTGACCTCGACCGTCACGCCGATGGAGTCCTCGCCCAGGGTCCCGCCGACGGTGGCGTCGACGATGGGCTCCTCGGGCAGGGGCAGGCTGCCCGTGGGTGCCGGCGCGCCGCCGGCGGGCGGCGTGCTGCGGGCGGGCCTGGCCGGCGCGGCGCCGAGCGGGCTCGGGGATCCGGGCGTGGCGGCGACCGACGCGGCGGGGGCAGAGCGGGGCAGGTCCATGGGGGCGGTGCCCTTGGGGGCGACGGGGGCGGCCACGGCTCGCGTCCGGTAGTGGAACGCCGGGGCCCGGTCGAAGGAGAGATCGGCCGCGCTGGGCAGGTCCAGCGCGTACTCGATCTGCTCGGCGCCGGCCGGCGTGGACAGGTCGGCGAAGCGGGGCCGGGTCCCACCGGAGAACGTGGCGGCGAGGAGGCCGATGCCGAACACACCTGCGGCGGAGCCGGCGAGCAGCTTCTGCATCCGCGGGCTCGGGTTCTTGGCCGCGGCCATGATGCGGGCAGCGGCGGTGGGGCCGGCCGCGATCGGGGTGGACGCGCTGGTCAGCGCCGTGGTGACGCGAGCGCCGGCGATGCCGGCGAGAGCGACGGGGAGGGGGAGCACGATGCGGCGGAGCGAGCTGCCGAGGTCCTCGAGCTCCTCCTTCTTCGTGCGGCACGGCTCGCAACCGGCCAGGTGCTGGTCGACCTTGGCCAGGTCGCGCGGCGAGAGGCCGCCGCCGACGTAGGCACCGAGGCGGTCGACGGTGAAGCGGCAGTCCGGATCGGACGTGCCCTTCAGGTGCGCCTGCAGGAAGCGCTCGCGGAGACCGGCGCGGGCACGGACGGCGAGCTGGGCGGCGCCGTTGGCCGAGATGCCGAGCTGCTCGGCGACGTCCTTGGTGGCGACGCCCTCGACCTCGGTCAGCCACAGCACCGAGCGCCACCGCTCGGGCAGGTTGCGGAACGCCTCGGCGATCATCGCCGCGTCGCCGGCGCCGGTGATGGCGTCCTGGGGACCCGTGGTGAGGTCGATGCCCTCGAGGTCATCGTCCGCGGTGGGGCGGGCCTTCCCGGCCCGGCGGAGGGTGTCGAGCGACGCGTTGCGGGTGGCGGCCATGAGGTAGCCGCGGAAGGCGGAGGGATCGGTGAGCCGACCGCTCTTGACGGCCTGGAACACGCGGGCGAAGGCCTCGGCGACGGCGTCCGCCGCGTCGTGGCCGTTGCCGGTCACGGCCTGGGCGACCCGCCAGGCGGCGGAGGCATGACGGCGGTAGAGCTCCTCGAAGTCCCCCTCGAAGCCAGCAACCACCCGGTCCACCAGCACGGCGTCGGTGAGCATCGTCATTCTTCGGCCTCCTGCAAGCCACGGCACACGCTCGGTGCCCGTCCCCCTACTGTTCGGGCCCCTCGGCGCCACCTCCTTCTCGGCCGTCTGTTTCAGTTGTGCGACGGGTGGCCGAATGGCCGCGAAGCGTTACCCGGCGGTAACTTTTGGGCCATGACCGAGTTCTCCCTCGCCCTCTCCGAGGACCAGCTGCAGATCCAGAAGTGGGTGCACGACTTCGCCGCCACCGTCGTGCGTCCGGCGGCCCACGAGTGGGACGAGCGGGAGGAGTTCCCGTACCCCCTCGTCGAGGAGGCGGCCAAGATCGGCCTGTACTCGTTCGACTTCTTCGCCCAGGCGTCGATGGCCGACAACAGCGGCCTCACGCTGCCGCTCACGCTCGAGGAGCTGTTCTGGGGCGACGCCGGCATCGGTCTGTCGATCTTCGGCTCCGGTCTCGCCGCCGCCGGCATCGCCGGCAACGGCACGCCCGAGCAGGTCATGGAGTGGGTGCCGCAGTGCTTCGGCACCGGGCCCGACGACCTGATGATCGGCGCGTACTGCGTGAGCGAGCCGGACGCCGGCTCCGACGTGTCGTCCCTCAAGACGAAGGCCGTCTACGACGAGGCCAAGGACGAGTGGGTGCTGAACGGCACCAAGGCGTGGGCCACCAACGGCGGCATCGCCGACACCCACGTCGTCACCGCGACGGTCGACCCGACGCTCGGTTCCCGCGGCCAGGCCAGCTTCATCGTCCCGAAGGGCACGCCCGGCATCAGCCAGGGCCAGAAGTACAAGAAGCACGGCATCCGCGCGTCGCACACCGCGGAGGTCGTGCTCGACGACTGCCGCGTGCCCGGCTCGCTGCTGCTCGGCGGCAAGGAGAAGCTCGACGCCAAGCTGGCCAAGGCGCGCGAGGGGCAGAAGACCGGCGAGAAGCAGCCGGCCATGGCGACGTTCGAGGCGACCCGCCCGTCGGTGGCAGCCATGGCCGTCGGCATCGCCCGCGCCGCGTACGAGGAGGCGCTGGCCTACGCCAAGGAGCGCACCGCGTTCGGCAAGCCGATCATCCAGAACCAGGCGATCGCCTTCATGCTCGCCGACATGATCACCGAGATCGACGCGGCACGGCTGCTCGTGTGGCGCGCCGCGTGGCTCGCCCGCAACGGCGGCTACAAGAACGCCGAGGGCTCGCAGTCGAAGCTGAAGGCCGGCCGCGTCGCGGTGTGGGTCACCGAGCGCGCCATCCAGATCCACGGCGGCTACGGCTACACGCGTGAGTACCCGGTCGAGCGCATGCACCGCGACGCGAAGATCTACGACATCTTCGAGGGCACCGAGCAGATGCAGCAGGCGATCATCGGCCGCGCCATCTCCGGCGGCGCGGCGGGCGACCTCCTGCGCTAGCCGCCGTTCTCGGGACCGGAACCGTCCACTTCCGGCACGCTGCGGTCCCGAGAACGCGCTGCGAGCGCGGCGCGACGTGCGGTGAGCCACTCGGAGGCGAGGAACTCGTTCTCGAGCCGGTCGCGCTTGCGCTGGTTGCACGCGTAGCAGGCGAAGACCAGGTTGCTGAGCCCGTCGGTGCCGCCGCGGCTGCGGGCCACCCGGTGGTCGACGGTCCGGTGGTCGGGACCCGACTCGGTGAACCCGACGCCGCAGTAGAAGCACGACGACGCGCCGGCTCGGTTGACGGCGGCGACGCGCCGGGCCCGCCACCAGGCGCGCACCGTGGCCCGGAGCGCCTTCCAGCGGGCCCGCACGTCAGTCGGTGATCGCGACCACACGAGTCACCGGCGCGCCGGCCTCGTCGGAGGCGGCGACGTCGACCTCGAGGTGCAGCGCCCAGTCGTGGTCGCCGGCGGGGTCGTGCAGCACCTGGCGCACGCGCCAGACGTCGGCACCCTCCTCGACCTGGAACAGGACCGACGAGCGCGCATCGGCGTCGATCCCGATGCTGTCGTGCGTCGACCAGTAGCGCTCCATGGCCGCCACCTGGTCGTCGTCGAGCTCGTCGTACCGACGGCGGGCCAGCAGCTCCACGCGACGGAACGCGTCGTTGCGCACCATGACGCGGAAGGCGCGGACGTTGGCGGTCACCCGCGGCGGCTCGGCCGGCAGCTCGTGCGCCGTCGCCGCCTCGACGTCCTCCGGCTGCACGCCGTCCCGCAGCCGCTCCCACTCGTCGAGCAGGCTCGAGTCGGTCTGGCGCACCGTCTCCCGCAGCCACTCGGTGAGGTCGTACACGGCGTCCGTCTTCGCCTCCTCGGGCACCGTCTGCACGATGCCCTTGTACGCGTCGGTCAGGTACCGCAGCACCAACCCCTCGGAGCGGTCGAGGCCGTAGTGCCGCACGTAGTCGGCGAAGGTCATGAACCGCTCGAACATGTCGCGGGCCACAGACTTCGGCTGCACGTTGTGATCGGCGACCCACGGGTGCTGCGTCCGGTACTCGTCGAACAGGTCGTAGGTCAGCTCGCGGAGGGGCTTGGGGTGTTCGAGCGTCTCGAGGATCGCCATGCGCTCCTCGTACTCCACGCCCTGCGCCTTCAGCTCGGCCACCTTCTCGCCCTTCAGCTTCGACAGCTGGGCGCGCAGGATCACCTCGGGGTTCTCGAGCGATGCTTCGACCATCGACAGGACGTCGAGGGGATACGTCTCCTCGCCGCGATCGAGGTGGTGCACCGCCTCCAGCACGAACGGGCTCAGTGGCTGGTTGAGCCGGAAGTCCTCCTGCAGGTCGACGCTGACGCGGATGTGCGTGCCGCGCTCGTCATCGACGCGGCGGACGACGCCGGCCCGCTCCAGCGACCGGTAGATCGAGATCGCTCGACGGATGTGCCGGCGCTTCTCGGCGCGGGTCTCGTGGTTGTCGAGCAGGAGGCGCTTGAGGATGCGCGGCCCCTCGTCGTCGTCACGGTCGAGGATGTTCAGCAGCATCGAGTGCGACACCGCGAAGCTCGACGTGAGCCGCTCCGGCGTGGCGTCGATGAGCTTGGCGAACGTCTCCTCGGTCCAGTTGACGAACCCGCGCTCGGGCGGCTTCGACTTCACCAGCTTGCGCTTCTTCTTGGGATCGTCGGCGGCCTTCGCCGCGGCTCGTTCGTTTTCGATGACGTGCTCGGGCGCCTGGGCCCACACCGTGCCCGCGGTGTCGAACCCGGCGCGACCGGCCCGTCCGGCGATCTGGTGGAACTCCCGAGCCGACAGGAGCCTGGTCTTCGTGCCGTCGTACTTGCACAGCTGGGTGAGGAGCACGGTGCGGATCGGCACGTTGATCCCGACGCCGAGCGTGTCGGTGCCGCAGATGACCTTGAGCAGGCCGTCCTGGGCCAGCTTCTCCACGAGGAGCCGGTACTTGGGCAGCAGCCCGGCGTGGTGCACGCCGATGCCATGTCGGACCAACCGACTCAACGTGGTGCCGAAGCCGGGCCCGAAGCGGAAGTGCTCGAGCTCCTTGGCGATGGCGTCCTTCTCCTCCCGCGTGCACACGTTCACGCTCATGAGCGCCAGGGCGCGCTCGACGGCGGACGCCTGGGTGAAGTGGACGACGTAGACCGGTGCGCGGTCCGTCTCCAGCAGCTCCTCGAGCGTCACGTGCACCGGCGTGCGCCGGTACTCGAACGACAGCGGCACCGGGCGCTCGGCCCCGTCCACCACCGCCGTCGGCCGACCCGTGCGACGCGTGAGGTCGTCGCGGAAGAACGAGACGTCGCCGAGCGTGGCCGACATGAGCAGGTGCTGGGCGTGGGGGAGCGCCAGCAGCGGGACCTGCCACGCCCACCCGCGGTCCGGATCGGCGTAGAAGTGGAACTCGTCCATGCACACCGAGGCGACGTCGAGCCCCTCGCCGTCGCGCAGGGCGAGGTTGGCGAGGATCTCGGCCGTGCAGCAGATGATGGGTGCGCCGGCGTTCACCGACGCGTCGCCGGTCAGCAGGCCGACGTGCTCGCTGCCGAGGTCGCGGCACAGCGCGAAGAACTTCTCGGACACCAGGGCCTTGATCGGCGCCGTGTAGTACGAGCGCTGGCCCGACGCGAGGGCGGCGGCGTGGGCACCGAGGGCGACGAGCGACTTCCCCGACCCGGTGGGCGTGGCCAGGATGACGTTGCTGCCCGAGTACAGCTCGAGCAGCGCCTCCTCCTGCGCCGGGTACAGCGTCACGCCGCGGGCGGCCACCCACGACGTGAACGCGTCCAGCAGGGCATCCGCGTCGGCGCCCCGGGGGAGCGCGTCAGCGAGGGTGTCCACCGGGCAATGGTGCCCGCCGGACGGGGACTTGGCTCAGAGGACGTCGGCGAGCGCCTCGAGCAGGTGCTGCTTGCCGCGGGCGCCGACCAGGCGGCGCTGGGGCTCGCCGTCCTTGAACAGGATCAGCGTCGGCATCGACATGACGTCGTAGCGGAGCGTCGTCGCCGGGTTGGCGTCGACGTCGATCTTCACGATCTGCATCTTGTCGGCCTGTTCGACCGAGAGCTCGTCGAGGATCGGGCTGATCATCTTGCATGGGCCGCACCAGGCTGCCGTGAAGTCGACCAGCACCGGCTTGTCGGCGGCGCCGATGGTCTCGGCGAAGGTGGCGTCGGTCAGCTCGGTCACGTTGCTCATGCCGCCTTCAACACTGCGCCGGGCACGCGTGTTCCCGGCTGGGCGAGGATGCGGGCATGACGGGTCGGTTGGACGGACGGGTCGCGCTGATCACGGGCGGCGCATCGGGCATGGGACTGGCCACGGTGCGGCGCTTCGTGGCCGAGGGCGCCCGAGTGGTGATGGCCGACCTGAACGAGGAGTCGGCCGCGTCCGCGCTGGCCGAGCTCGGCGCGGGTGACCGCGTGCGCTTCGAGCGCGTCGACGTGTCGGTCGAGATCGACGTCGAGCGGGCGGTGGCGGCCGCCATCGATGCCTTCGGCCAGCTCGACATCGTCTTCAACAACGCCGGCGTCGGGGGCGCGTTCGGGGCGGTCACCGATCTGCACGTCGAGGACTGGGACTACACGTTCGCCGTGCTGGTGCGTGGTGTCTTCCTGGGGATCAAGCATGGCGCTCGTCAGCTGATCGAGCAGGGGTGGGGCGGTTCGATCATCAACACCGCGTCGATCGCCGGCATGAGCGGGGGCGGCGGGCCGCTCTGCTACTCGGCGGCGAAGGCGGCGGTGATCAACCTCACGCGCTCGGCCGCGATCGAGCTGGCCGAGCACCGCATCCGGGTGAACGCCATCAACCCGGGCACGATCCTCACCCCGCTGATGCACGGCGGCAAGCCGGACCAGGTCGGCGCGCGCCTCGAGCACCTCGTGCCGTGGCCGGACGCCGTCGGCTCGCCCGACGACATCGCCGGCGCCGCGCTCTTCCTGGCCAGCGACGACGCCGGCTACGTCACCGGCGAGGCGCTCGTCGTCGACGGCGGGCTCACCGCGGCCGGGCCTCGGCTCTTCCGCAACGGCGGCCCCGGCAGCGCACCACCCGGCTTCGTCGGCGCCAACCGCGGGACGACCGGTGAGGGCACCGTCATCCGGCGTCGACCGGAGCGGGCCGATGGCTGACCTCGACCTGGTGCGCAGACTCGGCGAGCAGGAGCACGGCCTGGTGGTCGTGTCGACGACGCGCGCCGACGGCACGATCCAGACGTCGGTGGTCAACGCCGGCGTGCTGGACGGCGAGATCGCGTTCGTGGCGCGCAGCGACACCCGCAAGCTCGACAACATCCGCCGTACCGGCCGCGCCGCGGTGACGTTCCGCTCCGGCTGGGAGTGGGCGGCGGTCGAGGGGCCGGCGCGCATCGCCGGTGGCGACCGGCAGCTCCTGCGCGACGTGTTCACGGCGGCGGGCGGCACCCACGACGACTGGGACGAGTACGACCGCGTCATGGCGGCCGAGGGACGCGTCGCTGTGTTCGTCACGCCAGCCCGGATCTCGACGAACTAGAGGTCCTTCTCGAACCAGTGGTGGGCGTGGGGCTCGTCGTTGAACGCCGGGATCTCCCGGTAGCCCGTCGAGCGGTACAGCGCGATGGCCTCGGTCAGGGTGCGGTTGGTGTCCAACCGGACGACGCGATGACCGGCCGCGGCGGCGCGCGACTCGAGGTCGGCCAGGAGCCGACGGCCGAGGCCGAGCCCGCGGGCATCGTCGGCCACCCACAGCCGCTTGATCTCGGCCGGCGCGCCGTCCGGCAGCTTCAGCGCACCGCAGCCGATCGGCTCGCCGTCGCGCACGGCGACGAGCACCACTGCGGCATCCGTGGGTAGCGCGGCGCCGGGGTCGAACCCCGTGTCGAACCGTCGGTCGAGCTCGGAGAAGTACTGCCGCAGGCAGTGCTGCGCGTGTGGGTGCTCGATGTCGACGGCGACGACCTCGACCATCGTCCGACGGTAGCCAGACGACTTGACCTTCAAGGTGGCTTGAAGCCGTACCGTCGTGCCATGACGACGTATCGCATCGCCGAGGTGGCCGAGCGCACCGGCTTCTCGGCGCCGACGCTGCGCTACTACGAGGAGATCGGCGTGGTCCCGCCGGCGCCCCGGAGCGATGCCGGCTACCGGGTGTACGACGACCGCGCCATCGAGCGCCTGGCGTTCGTCGCCCGGGCCAAGCGGCTCGGCTGCACGCTCGAGGAGATCACCGACCTCGCCGTGGCATGGGATCAGGACGAGTGCGCGCCCGTGCAGCACCGGTTGCGCTCGCTGGTCACCGACAAGCTGGCCCAGACCGAGGCACAGATCGCCGACCTCGGCGCCTTTGCGGCCTCGCTGCGGTCGACGTCCGCCGTCCTCGATGCCGCTCCCCTGGACGGGCCGTGCGGCGACGACTGCGGGTGCGTGGCCGACGCGGCGCCGGTCGCCATCGCCTGCACGCTGGGCGCCGACGAGATGGACCAGCGCATCGACGACTGGCGGTCGCTGCTCGACGGCGTCGACCGGGTGCCGATCCCCGGCGGCCTGCGCCTGTCGTTCCCCGCACCGGCGCCGCTGCCGGCGCTGGTCCGGCTGGTCGAGGCCGAGCAGGGCTGCTGCAGCTTCTTCTCGTTCGCCATCACCGTCGACGATCG
>DASUCO010000213.1:0-2929 GCA_036275955.1 Acidimicrobiales bacterium | reverse complement strand
GGCACCCAGCGATCTGAGTGACGTTTGTGCGGTGAATTCGCCGAGCTGCTCGGCGCGAGCACCGCACAATGCCGAGGTGGCGGCCGTCAAGGAGGACGACGAGGCGGATCCCTCAGTCGAAGAGTGACGGGTGGGGCTCGGGCTCCGGCGGCAGCGGGCGCTTGAAGCACGGCCACGGGAGGTGGTCCATGACCACCCACGCCCGCCGGTGGATCGACGTCGGCCCGTACGCCCGCAGCGCCAGCTTGTGGTGGGGGCACGGGTAGCCCTTGTTCCGGTCGAAGTCGTAGCCGGGGAAGTGCTCGGCCTCCTCCCGCATCACGCGGTCGCGCGTGACCTTGGCCAGGATCGACGCCGCCGCGATCGACAGGCACCGGCGGTCGCCCTTCACGAGCTTGTCGGTCTTGCCGCCGCCGACGAAGTCCCAGTTGCCGTCGATGAGCACGCGGTCGGGTACCAGCCCGAGCCCGTCGATGGCGCGCGACGCGGCGAGGCGCTGCGCGTCCGCCATGCCCAGCTCCTCGCACTCCTCCACCGACGCGAACCCGACCGCCCACGCCCGGCACCAGTCGCCGATGCGGTCGTAGAGCGCCTCGCGCTCGGGCTCCGTGAGCAGCTTGGAGTCGCGCACCTTGTTCACGCGCCGGTCCTGGGGCAGCACGGCGGCGCCGACGGCCAGCGGGCCGGCCCACGCGCCGCGGCCGACCTCGTCGACGCCGACGACGACGTCGTGCCCCGTCTCCCACAGCGCCCGCTCGTACGCCAGCGACGGCGAGCTCTTCTTGAGCACCTTGCGGAGCTTGGGGGCGGTCGCCTGCGCCATCAGGCCAGTCTGACGGCTGCCGGCCCGGCCACGACCTCGCCCACCACGGTGAACCCCTCGAGGTCATCGGCGGCAGCCGGGTCGACGGCGGCCAGCAGGCCGCCCGAGGTCTGGGGGTCGTAGCAGAGGGCCACCAGGGCGTCGTCGATGCCGTCGGCGGTGATGCGCCCCTCGAGGTACGTCCGGTTCCTGGCGTCGCCCCCGGTGCGGGTACCGGCGGTGGCGGCCGCCATCGCCCCCTCGTAGAGGGGCACGGCCCCGGTGTCGATCACGACGGTGGTCCCGCTGCGCTCGGCCACCTCCCAGCCGTGGCCGCACAGGCCGTAGCCGGTGACGTCGGTGGCGCCGTGCACGGCGTCACCCAGGGCGACCAGCGCCTCGCTGGCCGCGCGGTTCAGGCGTCGCATGTGGACGATGGCCGCGGCGCGGTCGGCGTCGGTGCCGCCGGCGAGGACGATGCCGGACCCGACCGGCTTCGACAGCAGGAGGACGTCCCCGACGCGGGCACCGCCCTTGGTCAGGATGCGGTCCGGATCGACGAGACCCTGCACGGCCAGCCCGAAGATCGGCTCGTCGGAGCGGATGGTGTGGCCGCCGGCGACGACGCCACCAGCCTCTTGAACGACGTCGCTGGCGGCCGCGAAGATCGCGGTGATCGCTTCCGTCGGCAGGCGCTCGGGGAACGCGGCGATGTTGAGTGCCAGGACAACCCGCCCCCCCATGGCGAACACATCACTGCACGCGTTCGCCGCCGCGATTGCACCGAAGTCACCGGGGTCGTCCACCAGAGGAGGGAAGAAGTCCGTGGTCGAGACCAAGGCCAGGCCGTCGGCCAGGCGCAGGACCGCCGCATCGTCGAAGGGCGCCAGCCCCACCAGCAGCCCGGCGGCCGCCGAGCGCCCGCCGTCCATCTCCCTGACCAGCGCCGAGAGCGGCGAACCGCCCCACTTGGCCGCACAGCCGCCGCACGACGTCCACTCGGTGAGCTTCAACGAGCCTGCTGCGATCGCCACGACAGCAGTCTCTCAGGCGTGTCAGGATCAGGGCCGCGTGACGCTCAAGCCAGGGGCGAAGGTCGAGGTCCGCACCGGGTTCGATCGGTCGTGGGCACGAGGCTTCGAGGTCGAGGCCGTCACCGACGAGGGCTACCGCCTGCGACGCCTGTCCGACGGGAGCTTGCTGCCCGTCGTGCTCGCGGCCGACGAGGTCCGCCGCGAGCGCCGCGACGCGAACATGTGGTGGGTCTAGGAGCTAGCCGCGCAGTCGCGCGATGAAGTCGTCGACGGGCACGGCCGGCAGCGTCACCGTCTTCATCGTCCCGCGTGACGCCAGTGCGATCGCGAGCTTCGTCATCGTGACGTCGTCGGGCGCCTCGACGATGTTCAGGAAGTCGTACTGACCGAGCAGCGCGTACTGGTCGAGGACGCGGACGCCGAGCGCCTCGACCTCCTCGTTGACCTCCTTCAGCCGCTCCGGTGCTTCGCTGAGCGTGGCGGCGCCGTTGGGACCGAGCGTCGAGAGCATGATGTAGCGGGGCACGGCCCACGAACCTAGTGACACCCGTACCATCCCAGGGTGCAAGAGGCGCCGATACCGCTCGACGAGGAGCGCCGCATCGCGCTGCTGCACAGCCTCGGCATCCTCGACACCGAGCCCGAGGAGCGCTTCGACCGCATCACGCGGCTGGCCAGCGCGCTGTTCGACGCGCCGATCGCCGTCGTGTCGCTCGTCGACGTCAACCGGCAGTGGTTCAAGTCGTGCATCGGCCTCCCCGTCTCCGAGACGGATCGCTCCGTGTCCTTCTGCGGCCATGCACTGGACCGGCTCGATGCCCTCGTGGTCGAGGACGCCACCCGCGATCCCCGCTTCGCCGACAACCCGCTTGTCGTGGGCGATCCCCACATCCGCTTCTACGCCGGCCATCCCCTGCGCATCGAGGTCGCCCAGGGTGAGCGCCGCTCCGCGGTGGGCACGCTCTGCATCATCGACCGGGTGCCGCGCCAGCTCGACGAGCGCGAGCGCGCCCTGCTGGCTGACCTCGCCCACCTCGTGGAGCAGGAGCTGGGCTCCGTCGAGCTGGCCCGGGCCACCGCCGCGCTGGCGGAG
>DASUCO010000212.1:0-2333 GCA_036275955.1 Acidimicrobiales bacterium | reverse complement strand
TGCTCGGTCGACGAACCAGTCCTCGAGGCAAGGGCAGTTCGTCATCCGGCAGCACTTCTGCTGGGACGAGTCCCGAACTCGACCAACAGGAGGTGCCGTGAAGAAGTCCAAGCTGTTGCTGTGCGCGCTGCTGCTCGCGCTCGCGCCCCTCGCCGCGTGCGGGGATGACGACCAGGATCCGGCGGTCGCCACCGACGGCGACGCCACCACGACCACCGAGGGAGCGGCTGACGTCCCGCAGGCGATCGTGTCCATCTCGCCGACGGCGACGGAGTCGCTGTTCGCCATCGGTGCCGGCGACCAGGTGGTCGCCGTCGACGACCAGTCCGACTACCCGGAGGGCGTCCCCACCTCCGACCTCTCGGCCTACGAGCCGAACGTCGAGGCCATCGCGTCGTACGAGCCCGATCTCGTCGTGTCGTCCTCGGCCGACCCGGCGCTGGTGGACGGGCTCGAGTCCCTCGGCATCGACGTGCTCGTGCAGGAGGCGGCCGTCGAGATCGACGACGTCTACGCGCAGATCGAGGAGCTCGGGGATGTGACGGGTCACGCCGAGGAGGCGCGAGACCTGACGGCCCAGATGCGGGAGGACCTGGCCGAGATCGAGGCGGGGGCGGCAGAGCGGCCCGAGCTCACCGCGTACTGGGAGCTCGACCCCACCTACTACTCGGTCACCAGCGCCACGTTCATCGGGAAGCTGCTCGGCATCGTGAACGTGCGCTCCATCGCCGACGAGGCGCAGGCCGAGGCCAACGACTACCCGCAGCTGTCGGCCGAGTTCATCGTGCAGGCCGACCCCGATCTGATCCTCCTGGCCGACACCGAGTGCTGCCAGCAGGACGCCGCCAGCGTCGCGGCACGCGACGGCTGGGGCGGGATGAAGGCGGTGGCCGAGGGCAACGTCATCGCGCTCGGTGACGACGTCGCGTCCCGCTGGGGCCCGCGCATCGTCGACCTGCTGCGCGCCATCGACGAGGCCGCCACCGCGGCAGCGCTCTAGGTGGAGCTGGCCCCCGCTCCGATCCGGGCCGCCGGGCTGCGGCCGGCCTGGGTCGCGGGCGGGGTGCTGGCCGTCGTCGCCGCCGGTGTCGCCGGCCTGTCGATGGGCGCCGTCACCATCGCCGCGCCGCGCGTGTTCCTCGAGGTCCTCGACCACGTGCCCGGCGTACGCATCGACTCGGGACTGACGGCGCGGGACGCCGACATCATCTGGCAGCTGCGGGTGCCGCGCGTCGTGCTCGGCTTCCTCGTCGGCTCGATGCTGGCGGTGTCGGGCGCCGCGTACCAGGGGGTGTTCCGCAACCCGCTGGCCGACCCGTACCTGCTGGGTGCCGCCGCCGGCGCCGGCCTGGGGGCGACCATCGCCATCGGCGGGCACCTCGACGTCGCGCTCGGCCCGTTCGACGCCGTGCCGCTGGCCGCGTTCGTGGGCACGCTCGTCGCCGTCTTCCTCGCCTACGCGGTGTCGACCGTCGGCGGGCGCGACACGTCGCCGGCGATCCTGCTCCTGTCGGGCGTGGCGGTCATGACGTTCCTGACCGCCATGCAGACGTTCATCCTCCAGCGGCAGTCGGACACGATCCGCGAGGTGTACACGTTCATCCTCGGCCGGCTGCTGACCGCGGGCTGGGACGAGGTGGGGCTCGTGCTGCCCTACGCCATCGTCTCGATCGTGGTCCTGCTGCTGCTGCGTCGGCGGCTCGACGTGCTCGCGGTGGGCGACGACGAGGCGACGTCGCTGGGCATGGACGTGACCCGCACCCGCGTCGTGATCGTCGTGTTCGCATCGCTGGCGACGGCGGCGGCGGTGTCCGTGAGCGGGCTCATCGGCTTCGTCGGCCTCGTCGTCCCCCACATCGTGCGCCTGCTGGCCGGCTCCAGCTTCCGCGTCGTGCTGCCGCTGTCGGTGCTGTTCGGTGCCGCCTTCCTGGTGCTGGCCGACCTGGTCGCCCGCACCGCACTGTCGCCGGCGGAGATCCCCATCGGCGTGGTGACCGCGTTCTTCGGGGCGCCGTTCTTCGTGCTCGTGCTGCGGGCCAGGAGGCGGCTCGTCTGATGATCTCCCTGCGGAACCTCTCGGTGTCGTTCGACGGCCGACGCGTCGTCGACGACGTGTCGCTCGACATCGCGTCCGGGGAGTGGCTGAACGTCGTCGGCCCCAACGGCGCCGGCAAGACCACGCTGCTGCGGATCCTCGCTGGGCTGGTCGACTTCGAGGGCTCGTTCGCCATCGACGGCCGCGACAGCCGCACGTTCAAGCGGCGCGAGCTGGCCCGCCGGATCGCGCTCGTGCCCCAGATCCCGCAGATCCCGGCCGGCATGTCGGTGGCGCA
>DASUCO010000211.1:0-2409 GCA_036275955.1 Acidimicrobiales bacterium | reverse complement strand
CGGTCCTCCATCTCCTTGGCCAGCTCCAGGGTGCGGAGCCGGCGACCCGGCATGGCGACGAGCGAGACCGCGGGCATGCGCATGCCCGGACCCTATTCCGGCCGTTTGGGCGGTGCTTCTGCCGAGCAGCGCGGCAGCATCACCGCACAAACGATCAGGAGAGGCGCTTCTTGAGGGCGGCGAGGCGGCGGTCCCAGGTGCCGCCGACCTCGGCCATCCACTCGGCGGCGTCGTTGAGCGGGTCGGGCTGGAACGTGAAGCGCGTCTCACGGCCTGCGCGCGCCGAGGTCACGAGGCCGGCGCGGCCGAGCACGTCGAGGTGCTTCGACACCGCCTGGCGGCTCACCGGCAGGTGATCGGCCAGCTCGGTCGGCGTCTGCGGGCCGCCCTCGGCCAGGTGGCGCAGCACCTGCCGGCGCGTCGCGTCCGCGAGCGCGTCGAAGACGTCGTCGACGTCAGACATCAGGCCAGCGACATGGCGCGTGCCGAGAGCTTCGTCTCGGTCACGGTCAGCACCGTGTGCTCGTCGTCGAGCGGCTCGAGCACGAAGTCGACCCGGCTGCCCTCCACCGGCGGCGGCGTCCACACACGGAACGCCAGCTCGCGCTCGGGGTCGAACGTCTCGACCGTGCCGCGACCCTCGTCGACCCGCACGCGGCCGCCGGGACGGGGCTCGATCTCGACGTCGGCCTCGAACCAGCCCGACGGATCGTCGAGCAGCGCCTCCCACACCATCGACGCCGGGACATCCAGGACGATCGACCGCTCGACATGTGCAACCATTGAGTTGCGAGTATAGCATGCAACCATCCAGTTGCGCTTTTCCTCGGAGGTCTCCATGTCGTACCTCGTCCCGACCGTGCTCGAGCAGACCGCCGGTGGTGAGCGGGCGTTCGACCTCTACTCCCGCCTCCTCAAGGACCGCATCGTGATGCTGGGCACCCAGGTCGACGAGACCAGCGCCAACCTCGTCGTCGCCCAGCTGCTGCACCTCGCCGCCGTCGACCCCGACAAGGACATCGCGCTCTACATCAACTCCCCCGGCGGCATCGTCACCGGCATGTTCGCCATCTACGACACGATCCAGCACATCGCGCCAGACGTGTCGACCGTGTGCATCGGCATGGCGGCATCGAGCTCGGCCGTGATCCTCGCCGCCGGCGCCAAGGGCAAGCGGTTCGCGCTCCCCAACTCGCGCGTGCTCATCCACCAGCCCCATGGTGGGGCCCAGGGCCAGCAGATCGACATCGAGATCCAGGCCCGGGAGATCGCGTACTCGCGCACGCGCATGGAGGAGATCCTGGCCGAGCACACCGGCCAGCCCATCGACCGCATCCACAAGGACGTCGACCGCGACTTCATCATGAGCGCCGAGGAGGCCGTCGCCTATGGCATGGTCGACCAGGTGATGGAGCGCAGCGCCCTGGTCCCGATCCCGTCGACGCAGACCGCGATCAAGTGAGCGACGCCAAGTCCGTGGTCGAGGAGTTCGGCGGCAACCGCGTGGCCATGGCGGCCGAGATCCTCCGCCTGCGCGCCGCGTTGGCCGACGTGTCGTTCGACCTCTCGCGCGCCGCGGCGGCGGGGGTCAGCGGGATCCTCCTCGACGCCGCGCCGCCGACGAAGGCGCCGCGACCAGTCGGCTTTCAGCCGCGCTGAACGTCTGACCGGTGGTGCACGAGCTCGTGCACCGTGTGCTGGCCGACCCACCGCAGCGACCGCACCATGCGCGTCGGATGGTTGTACGTGACCGTGCGCTCGAGCTGCTCGTCGGTCAGCGCGTCGTAGACGAGCGCCAGCGCCTCGGCCGCGTCGAGCACCTCACGGGCAACGACCTCCGGCAGCTGGGCGTCGTACCGGTAGCGAGCCGGTCGCTCGTCCCGGTCCATGGGCTCGAACGACGGCGTCTCCTCCACCAGACCCCGAGCCACGCGACCGAGCTGGATGCGCAGCACGTCGCGCACGTGGCACGCGTACTCCAGCGGCGACCACACGTCGGGCGCCGGTCGCACCGACGAGCCGTCGAACGCGTCGACGAACGCGGCCGCGTGCGAGCGCAGGTCCATCGAGCCGTACTCCCACCCGCACTCGTCGCATGTCATGGCGTTCCCTGGCCACGCAGGCCGCGCCTGGCCGCTCCCTCGCTGGCGCTCGGTCGCTCGCATCGGTCCGTGTGCATCACTACGAGATAATCGCTTGTCGCCTCCGACGGGCGCTGGTTGGCTGCTCCGGACCGCAACGACCAGTGAGAGGTGGTGACGCATGACAGGGAAGCCCACGGACCTCATCGCGTCGCGCCCCGAGGTACTGGCCTAGCCCGACCTCCCTGGTGCGACGCCCGTCCTGCTCGCACCAACAGCGGAGGTCCTGCTTGTCCAACCACCCGCGCCATCGCGCGCGCCAACGTCG
>DASUCO010000210.1:0-8000 GCA_036275955.1 Acidimicrobiales bacterium | reverse complement strand
GCCACCACCCGTGAGCGCGCCGTTCGCCGCCTGGGACTCATGTCCGTATCATCACCCGTCCGTGGACCGTCGCTATCGCATCGTCGTCGCCAAGGTCGGACTCGACGGGCACGACCGCGGGGCGAAGGTCATCTCCCGGGCGCTGCGCGACGCCGGCTTCGAGGTCATCTACACCGGCCTGCGCCAGACGCCGGAGCAGGTGGCCGAGACGGCCCTCCAGGAGGACGCCGACGCCGTCGGCCTCAGCCTCCTCTCCGGCGCCCACATGACGCTGTTCCCCCGGGTGATGGAGGAGCTCCGCGCCCGTGGCCTCGACGACGTCCTCGTCTTCGGTGGCGGGATCATCCCCGGCCCCGACATCGAGAAGCTCAAGGCGGCCGGGGTGTCCGAGCTCTTCACCCCCGGCTCGACCATGGCGTCGATCACCGACTGGCTGTCCCAGGCGCTCGACGCCCGGGAGCACGCTCCCTCCTGAACCAAGGACTCACATGGATCTCTTCGAGTACCAGGGCAAGCAGCTCTTCGCGTCCTTCGGCATCCCGGTCAGCCCGGGCGAGCCGGTCGACACCGTCGACGACGCCGTCGCCGCCGCCGAGCGCCTCAACGCCTACCCGGTGGTGATCAAGGCCCAGGTCCAGGTGGGCGGACGCGGCAAGGCCGGCGGCATCAAGCTGGCCAACACGGTCGACGAGGTGCGCGAGCACGCCACCAACATCCTCGGCATGGACATCCGTGGCCACGTCGTGAAGCGCCTCTGGATCGAGCAGGCCAGCGACATCGCCGAGGAGTACTACGCGTCGTTCACGCTCGACCGCAGCGCCAAGAAGCACCTCGGCATGCTCAGCGCCGAGGGCGGCGTCGAGATCGAGACGGTGGCCGAGAAGAACCCCGACGCCATCGCCAAGATCCACGTCGACCCGGTCGACGGGCTCACCGAGGAGCAGGCCCGAGCCTGGGTCAAGGCGGCCAAGCTCAACCCGCAGGCCGAGGACGGCGCGGTGGAGATGCTGCAGAAGCTCTACACCTGCTACGTCGAGGGCGACTGCGACCTGGCCGAGATCAACCCGCTGATCCTCACCCCGGACGGCCGCGTGCACGCGCTGGACGCCAAGGTCACCCTCGACGACAACGCCGAGTTCCGCCATCCCGAGTGGGAGCAGTGGAAGGGCCTCACCCAGATGGACCCCCGCGAGGCGTTGGCCAAGGAGAAGGGCCTGCAGTACGTCGGTCTCGACGGCGACGTCGGCGTGATCGCCAACGGCGCCGGTCTCGCCATGAGCACGTGCGACGTCGTGAACCAGGTCGGCGGCAGCCCCGCCAACTTCCTCGACATCGGCGGTGGCGCGTCGGCCGAGGTCATGGCCAACGCCCTCGAGGTGATCAACACCGACGAGAAGGTGAAGAGCATCTTCATCAACATCTTCGGTGGCATCACCAAGGGCGAGGACGTCGCCAACGGCATCGTCCAGGCGCTGCAGCGCGTCGAGCTGAAGAGCCCGATCGTGATCCGCCTCGACGGCACCAACGCTGAGCAGGGCCGGGCGATCCTCAAGGAACACGAATCCGACCGACTCATCTCGCAGCCGACGATGCTCGGCGCCGCGCGCAAGGCAGTGGAGCTGGCCCAGTGAGCATCTTCGTCAACAAGGACACCAAGGTCATCGTCCAGGGCATCACCGGCTCGCAGGGCAGCTTCTACGCCAAGCGCAACCGCGACTACGGCACCCAGGTCGTCGGCGGCGTGAACCCCAAGAAGGCGGGCACCGACGTCGACGGCATCCCCGTCTTCGCGTCGGTCAAGGAGGCCCGCGAGCAGACGGGCGCCACCGTCTCGATGATCCTCGTCCCCGCCGGCGGCGCACCCGCTGCCGTGCTGGAGGCGGCCGAGGCCGGCATCGAGCTCGCCATCTGCCTCACCGAGGGCATCCCGGCTCAGGACGAGGCGTTCTTCTTCAACAAGGTGAAGCGGGACTTCCCGAACACGCGCATCCTCGGCCCCAACTGCCCCGGCCTCGTCACCGTGGGCGAGTGCAACATCGGCTTCATCCCGGCCGAGGTGGCGCTGCCCGGCGGTCCCGTCGGCATCGTGTCCCGCAGCGGCACGCTGACGTACCAGGCCCTCGCCGAGCTGGGGGAGAAGGGCATCGGCGTCACCACCTGCGTGGGCATCGGCGGCGACCCCGTCCCCGGCTCGAGCTTCATCGACTGCCTGGAGGCGTTCGAGGCCGACCCCGACACCAAGGCCGTGATCATGTTCGGGGAGATCGGCGGCACCGCCGAAGAGGAAGCCGCCGAGTTCATCCAGTCGAAGATGTCGAAGCCGGTCGCCGCGTACGTCGCCGGCGTCACCGCCCCGCCCGGCAAGAAGATGGGCCACGCCGGCGCCATCGTCTCCGGGGGCAAGGGCACGGCGCAGGGGAAGATGGACGCGCTGCGCGCCGCCGGCGTGCAGGTCGGCCTCAACCCGTCGGAAGTCGGCGACCTGATGGCGGAGATCGTCAAGGGGCTCTAGTGCGTCGAGCCGTGGCGGCGGCGATCGCGCTCTCCCTGCTCGTCGCCTGCAGCGGCGATGACGACGACGACGTCGCCGTCTCCACGACCACGACGACGTCGACGTCGACCAGCTCCACCACCACGACGAGCACCACGGCGCCGTCGACGACGTCCACGACCGCGCCGCGGCTGCCGTTCGTCGACGACGACAGCGCCGACGTGCTGGCCACGCCGAAGGGCTTCGTCCTCCCCATCACCGGCGGCGGGCCCGGCGCGTGGCAGGTCATGACGCCGTGCGGCAAGACCGGCACGGTTGCCGGTGGTGACCCGATCGGCGGCGCCACCGTCGTGCTCGACCCCGGACACGGCGGGGTCGAGACCGGCACGACGGGACCCGGCGGCACCGTCGAGCGCGACCTGAACATGGCCATCGCCCAGCGCACGAAGGCGGCGCTCGAGCGCGAGGGGGCCAAGGTCGTCCTGACCCGCACCGGCGACTACCGCATCGCGATCACGACGCGCGCGGAGATCGCCCTGCGCCTCCAGCCGCCCGTGTTCATCTCGATCCACCACAACGGCGGTCACGACGAGGAGCGCGACACGCCAGGGACCGAGGTGTTCTTCCAGGTGCGCAACCCGGCATCGAAGCGGCTGGCCGGGATCCTCTACGAGGAGCTGTACGCGTTCTTCTCGGCGTTCGATGGCGTCACGTGGTGGGCGGATCGTGACGCCGGCGCCAAGTACCGCACGAACGACAGCGGCGGCGACTACTACGGCATCCTGCGACGGACCGAGGGCGTCACCGCGGTGCTCAGCGAGGCCGCCTTCCTCAACAACGGCGCCGAGGAGGCGCTGCTCGTGCGCGAGGACGTGCAACAGGGTGAGGCCGAGGCCATCACCCGGGCTGTGCGCCGCTTCATGCTCGGCGACGACGAGGGGTCGGGCTTCACCGAGCCGTACGCGCGCGTGGAGCCGGCAGGACCCGGCGGTGGTTCGAGTGGCTGCGTCGACCCGCCGCTCGAGTGACGCGGCATTGGCTGACTAGTCCGCTCGCGTCATATCGCCCGTTCACACGCAATCTTGATGAATGCAGGGAACGGGCGCGTCCGTACGGTCAGTCGTAGATCAGCGCACAGCTGGTCTGCGATGCAGAGATCCGCCTGACCCAGTTGGTCGCCTGGTCGGCGGGGAGCTAGTGGCGAAACCGACGCTCGTCCCCTTCGCACTAGGAGCGTCATGATGCGTCGAAGTACCGCGCTAGCAGTGTTGTCGCTGACAACGATGGTCGGCGGCCTGTTCGCAGTGGATGCACGGGCGGACGACACCTTCACCGTGGACGTGATCCGGGTGAACAACGGCCAGAACTACACCCACCGGGACTGCGCCGGCGACGCGGACGTCGCTTCGCAGGTCGTGGTCGCCTATGCGACCGGCAACGACCAGGATCACTACCCCGTCGGGACAGCGATGACGGTCGTCGCCACCTCGGACGAACCGTCGTCCATGTCGTTCACGTCGAGCGTGCAGCTCGCGCCGTGGAGCGTGAACGCCAACGGCAAGGTTCCGAGCGGATCGGCGCAGACCTTCCCGGCGACGCTCCACATCCCGTCAACCACGCCGGACGGCGAGTACCACTTCACGGTCACGATGTCCGGCGGAGCGGTGTCCGACTTCGACCGGTTCCTCGTGAAGGTCGACTGCGTGCCGGACACGGTGCCCTCCAGCGGCACCGCCGACACCACGGCGCCGACGATCGTCAGCTCGGCCTTCAACGGCACGAGTGGCCTGAACGGCTGGTTCACCTCGGGCGGCGCCGTCTCTGTGGTCTGCAGCGACGACGGCGGCGCCACCACCTTCGCTGGCACCGCGGACCCGTCGACGCTCAGCGATGACGGCGTCCACACGGTGAGCATCAGCTGCACCGACGCAGCCGGCAACGCGACGACCGACACGGTCACGATCAGCATCGACGGCTCAGCACCGTCGGTCGCGTGCGCAGCCGCCGACACGAGCTGGCACGACGACAACCAGTCGTCGACCTGCACCGCCTCTGACGTCGGCCCCAGCGGGATCGACGGCGCCGCTACTGCGGAGCTCTCGACCTCCGTCGCGGCCGGCACCGAGACGGCCAACGCCTCGACCGGGAGCCACACGTTCTGCGACGCGGCTGGCAACTGCACGACCGGCGGCCCCATCTCGGGCTGGAAGGTCGATCGCAAGGCTCCGACAGGCATCACCTTCGCACTGCCGCAGACGTTGACGCTCGGCTCGACCACCGCTGCCACGTGCACCGCCACCGACCTCGGCTCCGGGCTCGGCTCGTGCACCGTGTCGGGGTTCAGCACGTCGAGCATCGGCGCCAGGACCGCCACGGCGTCTGCAGTGGACAACGTGGGCAACCAGGACACGGCGCAGCAGGCCTACAGCGTCGTCTACGGCGTCTGCGGTGGCGGGACCCGCCACGGCGTGATGTCGCCGTTCAAGAGCAACGCCATCTCGATCAAGCGTGGTCGGGACGTCCCGGTGAAGATCCAGCTCTGCGACGCCGCCGGCAACGTGGTGGTCGCCGGCATCGGAGCGACGATCCAGGGTTCGACGGTGATCTCGCAGAACGCCCACCCGTCTCCCTACTTCCGGGTCTCGGACGACAAGCTGATCTACAACCTGTCGACCGACGCGCTGCCGCTCGGCACGTACCAGTACAAGGCGCTGCTGAACGACGGGGTCGAGGTTCCCTTCTCGATCACGGTCACCAAGTAGCGAGCCAACCGACGCACGTCGGACGATGCCCCACCCACTGGGTGGGGCATCGCCGCGTCCGGACCTGAGAGGCTCTCGGCATGACCGAGATGTCCGAACCCGTCTCGTCCGCTCCCGCCCCGAGGACGTCCGTCCTCGACCGCCTGGGACCGCGTGCCGCACGGCGGATGACGCCCCGCGTGGGCATCGCGCTCGCCGGAGCGGGCGCGCTCATCGCCATCGGCGGCGCCATCGGGATCGGTGGCGACCAGCTCACCGACGACGACGGCGACCTCCAGCGCATCCCGGGCGTCGTCGTCGCCCTCCTGCTCATCGCCGCCGGCCTGGCCGTGCTGCACGTGATCCGAACCGGGCCACTGGCGACGGCCGGCGCATCCGCCGTCGCCGCCGGCATCCCGATGCTCCTGCTGTTCGCCACCGTGAACGACGACGACTTCCCGTTCTTCGCCTTCGACGCGCTGCTGCTGGTCTCCACGGTGGCGTGGCTGGTCGCCCACCTGGTCGGGCCTGGCCGCGGGCGATTGGTGTTCCTCGTGCTGGCGCTGGTGGCCGCGCCGCTGTTCGTGATGGAGCAGGTGGAGTCGATCTCCGACGTCCCCGCGCAGATCGGTGAGGGCTTCAGCCAGATGTTCGACTCCGCGGCGTCGTCCTCGGGCTCGGCGTCGAGCGAGGACTTCACCTTCGACGAGAACGGCGAGCTCGTGTTCCCCGACGAGGGCTTCCCCGACGAGGACTTCGGCGAGGGGACCTTCGAGGACGACGTCGACAGCTCGTTCGAGCCCGACCTGCCGGATCCGAGCACGCTCGGCCTCATCGCCGCCGTCTTCGGCCTCGTCTACGTCCTGGCCAGCCACGTGCTGACGCGGCGCGGCTACGACGGGACGGCATCGCCGCTGGGCGCCGTCGGCGGCGTGCTCCTCGCCGTCGCGGTGGCGTTCCTGACGGATGACCTCCGGGAGATCGGCAGCGGCATCGTCCTCGTGGTGCTCGGCCTCGGCGTTCTCGCCGTCGGGGCCGCCGGTGCCCGGCGCTTCACGACGTGGTTCGGTGCCGCGCTCGTGGCCCAGGGCGTCCTCGTCCTGGTCGGGGAGGCGCTCGGCGACGGCGCCAGCACGCTCGTCACCTCGACGGTGTTCCTGCTCACCGGCATCGGCGTGGTGTGCATCGCCCACCTGGTGGCGACGTTCCTCGCCGAGCCGGACGAGGAGGACGAGCTGCGCTCGCTCACACCCCGGACGCGTCGAGAGCCGGGCACCGGCCCGGCTCTCGACGACGAAGCGGTGGTGCCCTAGAGCGTCGTGGCCGTCGTGCCCTCGCTCTCCTTGTAGTACAGGAAGCCGCCGACGCCGAGGCCGATGGCCGCCAGCGCGGCGAGGAAGAGGCCGAAGGCGCGGTCGAAGTCGACGCCGATCTCCTCGTGACCCATGAGCAGCTTCAGCACCACGATGGCCGCCGCGAGGATGCCGGCGATCAGGTGGATGCGAGGCCAGGGCAGGTCGGGGACGGTGACGTTGCTGGCCAGCTTCGTGAGCACGATGTGGGCGAGCATCACGAGGCCGAGGATCGTGGGGATGCCGCCCCACAGGAAGCCGACGTCCCAGCCGTTGCCGGTGATGTCCGACCCGAGGAAGTCGATCTTGAACCACGGCAGGAACGAGGCGATGAACAGGACGATCGCCGACCCCGAGATGATCTTCTCGGGCATCGTGAGCTTGTTGAGGTCCACGCGGGACTCCTTGGTCGTTGGGCGCTGCTGACAGAAGTTGACCAGACAGCGGATGGGAAATGAAGGACCCCGTCGGCGACTACCTTCGGCCCCGTGCGGGTGGCGGTGCTGGCCTCAGGCAGCGGGACCGTCCTCGAGGCCATCCTGGCGGCCGCCGTGCCCGTCGATCTGGTCGTGACCGACCGCCGCTGCCGTGCGCTGGAGCTGGCCGGCGACCTCGGGGTGCTGCTGGAGCGCACCGACTTCACCAAGGCCTTCGATCGGGACGGCTACGCCGACGACCTGGTCGCCCTGCTCCACGAGCACGAGATCGACCTGGCGGTGATGGCCGGCTTCGGCACCGTCGTGCCCAAGGCGGTGCCCGCCTTCCGGGGCCTGATGCTGAACACGCACCCGTCGCTGCTGCCGTCGTTCAAGGGCTGGCACCCGGTGCGCGACGCGCTGGCGTTCGGCGTGAAGGTCACCGGCACGACGGTGCACGTCGTCACCGAGGAGCTCGACGAGGGCCCCATCCTGGCCCAGGAGGCGGTGCCGGTCCTGCCGGACGACACCGAGGAGACGCTGCACGAGCGGATCAAGCAGGTGGAGCGGCGGCTCTATCCGGAGACCATCAAGCGAGTGATCGCAGGGGAGCTGCCATGAGCGCGAAGCGGGCGCTGCTGTCCGTGTACGACAAGACGGGTGTGGTCGAGCTGGCCCGCGAGCTGGCGGCGCTCGGCTGGGAGCTCGTGTCGAGCGGGGGGACGGCGAAGGCGATCGCCGACGCCGGCGTCGCGGTGACGGACCTGGCCGAGTTCACCGGCTACCCGGCGATGCTCGGCCACCGGGTGGTCACCCTGCACCCGCTGGTGCACGGCGCCATCCTCGCCGACCCCACCGATCCGTCCCACCAGGCCGACATCGAGCAGTACGGCATCAAGCCGTTCTCGCTGGTGATCGCCAACCTCTACCCGTTCGGCTCCGACCCCGCCGACTTCCAGCATGGCGCCGGCAGCGGAGAGGACCTCATCGACATCGGCGG
>DASUCO010000209.1:0-20133 GCA_036275955.1 Acidimicrobiales bacterium | reverse complement strand
GCTGCACCTCGTCCTCGTCCTCGTAGGTCGAGTAGTGGTACGGCGTCTTGGCGTCGAACTCGGCGCCGCAGGTGTCGACCGTCTTGAACGTCGCCTTCACGCCGTGCTCGAGCCGCTTGGCGCGCACGACGAGCTCGTCGACGCCCCACAGCCAGCCCAGCTGGGCGTCGCTGAAGCCGAGGCGCTTGGCACGACGCCAGTCGGCGCGGGTCATCGCTTCGAACCCCCGCTCGGCCAGGAACGCACGCTCCTCCACGATGATCGAGATCTGGTCGAGGAACCACGGGTCGACCCCGGTGGCGTCGTGGATGCGCTCGATCGAGATGCCGCGCCGCAGCGCCGCCTCCAGCTGGAACGGGCGATCGGGCGTGCCGATCGAGGAGCGCCGAACGAGCTCGTCGTCGCTCAGCTCGTCGTACTCGCCCTCACCCGGATCGCAGTTGAGCCCCCAGCGACCGTGCTCGAGCGACCGCAGGCCCTTCTGCAACGACTCGGGGAACGTGCGGCCGATGGCCATGGCCTCGCCCACCGACTGCATCGACGTGCCCAGCACGCCGGGCGAGTCGGGGAACTTCTCGAACGCCCACCGCGGGATCTTGGTGACGACGTAGTCGATGGTGGGCTCGAAGCTGGCCGGCGTCATCTTCGTGATGTCGTTGGGGATCTCGTCCAGCGTGTACCCGACGGCGAGGCGGGCCGCGATCTTGGCGATCGGGAAGCCGGTGGCCTTCGATGCCAGTGCGCTCGAGCGCGACACGCGCGGGTTCATCTCGATGATGACCATCTCGCCGGTGTCGGGGTGCATGGCGAACTGGACGTTGCTGCCGCCGGTCTCCACACCCACGCGGCGCAGGCAGGCGAACGCGGCGTCGCGCATGACCTGGTACTCGACGTCGCTCAGCGTCTGCGCCGGCGCCACCGTGATGGAGTCGCCGGTGTGGACGCCCATCGGATCGAGGTTCTCGATGGAGCACACGATCACTTGGTTGTCCTTGTGATCGCGCATCACCTCGAGCTCGTACTCCTTCCATCCGAGGATCGACTGCTCGATGAGGATCTCGCTGATCGGGCTCGAGTCGAGGCCGTACGCGGCCATGCGCTCGAACTCCTCCTCGGTCGACGCGATGCCGGTGCCGCGCCCGCCGAGGATGTACGCCGGCCGGATGATGATCGGCAGACCGATCTCCTCGATGACCCGCCGCGCCTCTTCCATGTTGTGGGCGACGCCCGACGCCGGGACCGAGAGCCCGATCTCGAGCATGGCGTCCTTGAACCGGCTGCGGTCCTCGGCGGTGGCGATGGCCTCGGCGTTGGCGCCGATGAGCTCCACGCCGAAGCGGTCGAGCACGCCTCGCTCGACGAGCTGCATGGCGAGGTTCAGGGCCGTCTGGCCGCCGAGCGTCGGCAGCAGCGCGTCAGGGCGTTCGCGCTCGATGATCGCGGTGAGCACGTCGACGTCGAGTGGCTCGACGTAGGTGCGGTCGGCGAACTCGGGGTCGGTCATGATCGTCGCCGGGTTCGAGTTGGCGAGGATGACCTTGTAGCCCTCCTCCTTGAGGATGCGGCACGCCTGCGTCCCCGAGTAGTCGAACTCCGACGCCTGGCCGATGACGATCGGCCCGGAGCCGATCAGCAGGATCGTCTCGATGTCGTCTCTACGAGGCATCAGAGCACCCTGCCAGCGTCCATCAGGGCGGCGAAGTCGTCGAACAGGTAGGCGGCGTCGTGCGGACCCGGTCCCGCCTCGGGGTGGTACTGGACGCTGAACGCCCGCTCGCCCCGCACCTTCAGCCCCTCGATGACGCCGTCGTTCAGGTTCACGTGGGTGACGTCGGCCGTGTGCAGCGAGCCCTCGGCCACCGCGTAGTTGTGGTTCTGCGAGGTGATCTCCACGTGTCCGGTGCTGAGCTGCTTGACCGGGTGGTTCCCGCCGTGGTGCCCGAAGGCGAGCTTGTACGTCTCGGCGCCGAGCGCGGATGCCAGCAGCTGGTGGCCGAGGCAGATGCCGAACACCGGCACGTTGCCCAGCAGCGCCCTCACGTTGTCGATTGCGTAGCCGACCGCGGCCGGGTCGCCGGGGCCGTTGGAGAGGAAGACGCCATCGGGGTTGCGGGCCAGCACCTCGGCCGCCGGCGTCGACGCCGGCACCACCTCGACGGTGGCCAGCTTCGACAGGTGGCGCAGGATCGTCGTCTTGATCCCGAAGTCGTAGGCGACGACGCGGCGGGGGCCGGACCCGACGGTGTACGGCTCGGCGCACGTCACCTCAGCCACCAGGTCGACACCGTCGGTCCCCTTCTCCTGCAGCGCGGCTTCCTTCAGCGTGACCTCGTCGGCGGTGCCGAACGCGCCGGGCAGCGCGCCGTGGTCGCGCAGGTGGCGGGTGAGCCGGCGGGTGTCGATGCCGGCGATGCCGGGGACGCCGTGACGCTGGAGGAAGGCGTCGAGGTCGCCCTCGCTGCGCCAGCTGCTGCGGCGCCGGGCCAGGTCGCGGATGATCACGCCGCGGCACGCCGGCCGGGCCGCCTCGTCGTCGAACGAGGTGACGCCGTAGTTGCCGATGTGCGGGTACGTGAACGTGATCGCCTGGCCGGCGTAGGACGGGTCGGTGATGACCTCCTGGTAGCCGGTGAGCACCGTGTTGAACACGATCTCGCCGGTGGCCACCGGGACCTCGGCCCCGAACGCCTCGCCCTCGAACGTGGTCCCGTCAGCCAGGACCAGGTGCGCTTCTCTGATCAACGTGTTGCCTCTCCGTGGACGACGACCGGTTCCCCCCGGAGGATGGTGTGGCGAGCGCGGCCGGTCAGCGACCAGCCGGCGTAGGGCGTGTTGCGGCTGCGGGATGCGAGCTTCTCGGGCTCGACGTCCCACGTGGCATCGAGGTCGAGCACGACCAGGTTGGCCGGACGACCTTCGACCACCGGGCCGCCGTGCTCGGCGGTGAGCCCGGCGATGCGCGCCGGGTTCCACGAGAGCAGCGCCAGGACGCGCTCGATGGGCAGCTCCAGCTGCAGCGCCAGCGAGAACGCCGTCTCCAGCCCGAGCATCCCCGGCGGGGCCTCGTCGAAGCCGGCCTCCTTCACCTCCTGCGCGTGGGGCGCGTGGTCGGTGGCGATGGCGTCGATGGTGCCGTCGGCCAGCCCGGCCCGCACCGCGGCCACGTCGGCGTCCGTGCGCAGCGGCGGGTTCACCTTGAACACCGTGTCGTAGCCCTGCACCGCGGCGTGCGTCAGCGTGAAGTGGTGCGGAGCGGCTTCGGCGGTGATGGCCAGGCCCTCAGCCTTGGCAGCGCGGATCAGGTCGATGCTGCGGGCCGTGCTCATGTGCAGGAAGTGCACCGGCGCGCCGGTGAGCCGGGACAGCGCGATGTCGCGGGCGACCATCAGCTCCTCGGCCTCGGCCGGGATGCCGGGCACGCCCAGTCGGCTCGACCACTCCCCCTCGTGCATGTGCCCGCCGTGGGCCAGGCCCTCGTCCTCGCAGTGCTGGGCCAGCGTGACGCCGAGCACCGACGCGTACTCGAGCGCCCGCCGCATGAGCCGGCTGTCCTGCACGCCGCTGCCGTCGTCGGTGAAGAGGCGCACGCCGAGCGCCGCCATCTCGCCGATCGGCGCCAGCTCCTTGCCAGCCCGGCCCTTGGTGATGGCACCGGCCGGTCGCACGTCGCACAGCGCCTTGGCACCCCAGTCGAGGATCTCGCGCACGACGCCGGCCGAGTCGATGGCCGGCTCGGTGTTGGGCATGGCGACGACGGCGGTGTAGCCGCCGAGCGCGGCGGCGCGGGAGCCCGACTCGATCGTCTCCGCCTCCTCGCGCCCGGGTTGGCGCAGGTGGGTGTGGAGGTCGACGAAGCCGGGGCTGACGATGCACCCAGACGCGTCGAGCGTCGTGTCCCCGGTGAGGTCGGGACCGACGGCGACGATCATGCCGTCGTCGACCAGCACGTCGGCCGCGCGCGACCCGGTCTCGTCGACGACGGTCCCGCCCTTGATGAGAAGCGTCATGCCCATCGTCTCGCTTCGCAGGCTCCGCTCGACTGCCGGACTGGCGTCCGGCCCTGCGGGGTGCGCGCCTCCGCGGCGCCGAGCCCGGAGGGCCTTCGGCGGAGCGAGCTCGGCTTGCTCTGAGCTGTCGTCATCATTCGGGTTCGCTTCCGAGGAGCTTGAACAGCACGGCGCTGCGCACGGCGACGCCGTTGGCCACCTGGCGGGTGATGACCGAGCGAGGCAGGTCGGCCACCTCGGCCGCGATCTCCACGCCGCGGTTCATCGGGCCCGGGTGCATGACGAGCGTGTCGTCGCCGAGCAGCTTGGCCCGCTCGCGGGTCAGGCCGTAGAGCGCGGTGTACTCGCGCAGGCTCGGGAGCAGCGCCTCGCTCTGGCGCTCCTTCTGCATGCGCAGGAGGTACACGACGTCGCACTGCTTGAGCACGCCGTCGAGGTCGTGGCTCACCGCCACCGGCCAGCCCTCGAGGCTGGGGGGCAGCAGCGTGGGCGGCGCCACCAGCGTCACGTGGGCGCCGAGGGCAGTGAAGGCGAGCACGTCGCTGCGGGCCACCCGGCTGTGCTTGATGTCGCCGACGATGGCGATGTGCCGGTCCTGCAGCGAACCGAGCTTCTCCCGGATCGTGTAGCAGTCGAGCAGCGCCTGGGTCGGGTGCTCGTGCCAGCCGTCGCCGGCGTTGATCACGCTGGCGTCGACCCACGAGGCGATCTGCCAGGGCACGCCGGCCGATGCGTGGCGCACGACGATGGCGTCGACGCCCATGGCCTCGATGGTGAGGACGGTGTCGCGCAGCGACTCGCCCTTCTTCACCGACGACGTCGAGACGCTGAAGTTCATGGTGTCGGCCGACAGGCGCTTGGCCGCCGTCTCGAAGCTGAGCCGAGTGCGGGTCGAGTCCTCGTAGAAGAGCGACACGACGGTCTTGCCCCGCAGCACCGGCACCTTGGGGATGCGGCGATCGGCCACCTCGACCATCGAGTCGGTCAGCTCCAGCAGCTCTTCCAGCCCATCACGACCGAGGTCGGCCACGGAGAGCAGGTGCTCGGCCATCAGCGCGGCCTCCGATCGTTGATCATGTCGCCGAGGTCGACACCGTCCTCATGGACGTCGACCGCCTCGTCGCGCCGCGTGGGGAGGTTCTTGCCGACGTAGTCGGGGCGGATCGGCAGCTCGCGGTGGCCGCGGTCGATCATCACCGCCAGCTGGACCGCCTTGGGCCGGCCGTAGTCCGTCAGCGCGTCCAGCGCGGCGCGGATCGTCCGTCCGGTGAAGAGCACGTCGTCGACCAGCACCACGATCTTCCCGGAGAGGTCGACTGGGATCGAGGTGACCGCCTCGGGCATCACCGGCCGGATGCCGATGTCGTCGCGGTAGAAGGCGACGTCGATCGACCCGCACGGCAGCTCGACACCGTCGATCGACTGCAGGGCGTCGGTGAGGGCCCGAGCCAGCGGGACGCCGCCGGTCTGCAGCCCCACGATCACCACGTCCTCGAGGCCCGAGTTGCGCTCGATCACCTCGTGGGCGATGCGGGTGACCGCTCGGCGCACGGCCTCGGCGTCCATCACCCGCTTCCGGGCAACGAAAACGCCCCCGTACGGGGGCGTGATCCTGCGTTCTCGTTCAGCCACTGCGACTCCTGTCCGTACGGGCCTCACAGGACCCGCTTCACGGTCAGGAGGAGACGGTACCAGCGTCGAATCTCACTGGTGGTGAACGAGGGGTCGTCCATACCGTCGCGCCCCGTGGCTGGGGAGCCCAGGAGGGGCATCATCGGCGCGCTTCGGCGACGCTGGGAGGCATCGGCGCCGCCGCGCGCCCTGCTCGGCTATCTCCCGCAGGTCGACCGGCGCGGCACGATCGCCCTCGCCGTCCTCGTCCTGCTCCTCGGCGTGCTCCCGGTCGCGTTCGCCGTCACCTCCGGGATGCTCATCGGCGCAGTGCCCGACGCCGTCGAGGGCGGTCCCGGGTCGGCGGGCGCCGACCGGCTGCTGCGCCTCCTCCTGCTGTCCGGCGCCGCGTTCACGGCGATCCAGGTCCTCGGCCCGTTCCGACTCCGCGCCGTCTGGAACCTCGGCTGGTCGGTCGAGATCGGGCTGCAGCAGCGCGTCATCGCGGCGTCGACCGGTCCGGTCGGGATCGCGCACCTCGAGGACCCTCGGACGCTCGACCGCATCGCCGTCGCTCGTGGCATCGACCACGAGTGGCTCGGGCCGACGACGGCCATCGAGGCGATGGCGAACATCGCCAGCCGCTACCTCGTCGGGATGGGCTCGGTCCTCGTGCTCTCCACGTGGCACTGGTGGTTCGGCCCGCTCGTGGCGTCCATGTACGTGATCTCCGGCAGCAGGCTGCGCACCGGCTTCCGCGCCGTCGTCGAGACGATGTACGTGGCGACCCCGTCGTTCCGTCGCGCCAACTACTACCGCGACCTCGCCATCGAGCCCGTTGCCGCCAAGGAGACGCGCATCTTCGACCTCGGCGGCTGGCTGCGCGAGCGCTATCGCGAGAGCTGGCTGGCGGCCATGACCGACGTGTGGGAGACGAGGAAGCGCTTCCGCGCCGCGTTCATGGTGCTGATGACGATGACGATCCTCGCCAAGGGCGGCGCCTTCCTCTACATCGGTCTGTCCGGTGCGCGTGGCGAGATCACGCTCGCGACCGCGGCCGTGCTCCTCCGCGCCGTCAACGGCCTCGCCGACGGCTTCGGCGCCATCGGCGACGACAGCGTGAAGATCGCCCAGGGCAGCCTCGGTGTCCCCGCCGCGCTGAGCCTCGAGCGGGAGACGGCGACGAACCTCCAGGTCGACGCGCACGGCATCCGCGACGCGGCAGGCCTCCCCGGCTCCGCCATCACCTTCGACGGCGTCACCTTCGCCTACCCCGGCAGCGACCTCCCGCTGTTCGACGGACTCGACCTGACCATCGAGGCCGGACGATCCCTCGCCGTCGTCGGCGTGAACGGGGCCGGCAAGACCACGCTCGTCAAGCTCCTCGCCCGGCTGTACGACCCGCAGGGCGGCGCGATCACCGTGGACGGCATCGACCTGCGCGAGCTCGACGCGCGTTCCTGGCAACGCCGGATCGCGGCGATCTTCCAGGACTTCGTGCGCTACGAGCTGCCGGTGACAGACAACGTCGGCTTCGGTGCCATCGACCTGCTGCACGACCGCGACGCGCTCCAGCGCGCCGCCGACCGCGCCGGCGCGGCGAGCGTCATCGACGGACTGCCGGCCGGGTGGGACACCGTCCTCAGTCGCCAGTACGAGGGCGGGAGCGACATCAGCGGTGGCGAGTGGCAGCGCATCGCGCTGGCGCGGGCACTGCTCGCCGTCGAGGGAGGGGCCGGCGTGCTCGTGCTCGACGAACCGACCGCGAACCTCGACGTGCGCTCAGAGGCGCGCGTGTACGACAGCTTCCTCGAGCTGACGCGCGGGCTGACGAGCATCGTCATCTCGCACCGCTTCTCCACGGTGCGCCGTGCCGATCGCATCGTCGTCCTCGAGCACGGCCGAGTCGTCGAGGATGGCACGCACGATCAGCTCGTGGCCCTTGGCGGCCGGTACGCCACGATGTACGAGCTGCAGGCCTCGCGCTTCGCTGACGAGGACGACCACGGGGACGAGGTCGTCGACCTCGTCGAGGTGGAGACCGTCGCACATGAGTGACGAGCTCGATCGCCGCGTCCTCGGGGAGGACCGTCAGCGCTGGCGCTCGGCGATGTCCATCCTCTCCATCGCCGTGCGAGCGGACCCGATCCGTTCGGTCGGGACCCTCGTGCTGACGGCCGCGAACGGGCTCACCGCCGCGCTCATGGCGTACTCGTTCAAGCTCGTCGTCGACGCGATCGCCCGCGCCGACAGCGGTGCCATCTTGGTCGCCTGCGCGATCACGGCCGTCGCCGGCGGCGTGCGCTCGTACTCGTCGCTGTACGGCTTCCTCCTGCGCCAGCGACTCGGCGAGAGCACGCAGCTCGAGATCGACCTCCGGCTCATGGCACTCACCAGCGGCATCGCCGGCATGGAGCACCACGAGCGCGGCGACTACGTCGATCAGCTGACGCGCCTACGCGAGCGGCGCAGCCAGCTCTCCAACACGCTCAACGCGATCACGAACGCCGTCTCGGTCGTCTTCGAGACCGTCGGAACGATCGGCGTGCTCGCCAGCGTCAGCCCGGCTCTGCTGGCGCTGCCGATCGCGGGGGTCCCGTCGTTCTTCCTCGAGGCACGCGCCGAGCGCATCCGGCGCGAGTCGTGGGAGTCGACCACCGAGCGGTACCGCGCCACCCGCCACCTCTTCCAGCTGGGCACGACCGCACCGCCGGGCAAGGAGCTGCGCATCTTCGGACTCGGTCGGGCGATCCAGGACCGACATCGCATCGGCATGGGCGAGACGCGCGACGTCATGACCGACGCGAACCTGCGGACGCAGACGCTGGCCGCCACCGGATGGCTGGTCTTCTCGGTCGCGTTCGTCGCCGCGCTGTGGCTCGTCGCCGACCAGGTGATCGCGGGCGGCGCGACGCCGGGCGATCTCGCCATGGTCCTCGCCCTCGGCGGCCAGATGAACGCACAGGTCGCCGCGCTCGCGGGGACGCTCTCGTGGCTGCTGCAGTCGCTCGACATCGTCCGCCGGTACCTCTGGTTGGAGGACCACGCGGCCGCCGCCGAGCTGCGGACCGCGACGCCGAGCGCGGTGCCGGCGCGCCTCGTGGACGGCATCAGGCTCGAGGGCGTCTCGTTCACCTATCCCGGCACCGAGCGACCGATCCTCTCAGGCGTCGACCTGCACCTGCCCGCGGGGAGCACCGTCGCGATCGTCGGCGACAACGGCGCCGGGAAGTCGACGCTCGTGAAGCTCCTGTGCCGGTTCTACGAGCCGACCGCCGGGCGCATCACGGTGGACGGCATCCCGCTCTCCGATCTCTCGGTGCTCGAGTGGCGCGCCGCGCTCGCCGCCGGCTTCCAGGACTTCGCCAAGCCGGAGCTCGCCGCGCAGCGCGCCGTCGGCATCGGCGACCTCGATCACCTCGACGACGTTGCTGCGGTCCGCGACGCGCTCGCACGCGCGTCAGCAACCGACGTCGTGGACGGGCTCGCCGACGGCCTCGGCACGCAGCTCGGCAAGAGCTTCGACGACGGCGTCGAGCTCTCGGGCGGGCAGTGGCAGAAGCTTGCCCTGGGTCGTGCCCTGATGCGGCCCGCTCCCCTGCTCCTGCTCCTCGACGAGCCGACGGCGGCCATCGACGCCGAGACCGAGCACGCCCTGTTCCAGCGCTTCGCCGGCGCGGCCAAGAAGGCGGCCGAGGAGACGGGGGCGATCACCGTCCTCGTCTCGCACCGGTTCTCGACCGTGCGCATGGCCGACCTGATCGTCGTCGTCGACGCCGGTGGCGTCGTCGAGTGCGGGAGCCACCACGTGCTCATGGGACGCGGCGGGCTGTACGCCGAGCTGTACGACCTTCAGGCCAGCGGCTACCGCTAGGCGCGTAGGCTCACGTCGTGTCGGAGCCGGCGGGACCGCAGACCGATCTCCGCGACGCCCACCAGGCAGAGACGCGACGTCGCATCGTGCAGGCCGTCAACGAGCTGCTGGCCGACGAGCACCCGTCGTCGATCTCGGTGCCGGCGGTCGTGAAGCGATCCGGCATCTCGCGCGCCACCATCTACCGGCACTTCCCCACCAAGGAGGCGCTGCTCGACGCGTCGGCGCGTTCCATCGACGAGGGCACGCGTGAGTGGCTGGGCAACGAGACGCCGGTGCCTGGTCGCAACCTCGGTGAGTTCATCCACCGGTCGTGGAGCGAGCTGGCCGAGAACCTCCCCGCCGTGCGGGCGTCGCACCTGCCCGGGCTCGGCCGCGAGCTCCGGCAGCGCCGCAGCGCGCGGCGCCACCGGGACGCCGAGGGCGCCATGCGCGAGGCGGGCGTCGACATCGACACGCCGGAGGGCCAGCGCGCCATCCGCATCACGCTCGTGCTGGCGTCGTCCTCCACCCTGCTCGAGCAGCTCGACCGGTTGGATCAGCCCGTGGACGAGGCGGCCGACGACGTGGTGTGGGCCATCGAGACGATCGCCCGAGCCGTCCGCGAGGCACAGCAGCGCCGCTAGGCAGTCTCCGCCGGCGGGCGCTGCCCCGGCAGCACCATGCGCTGGAGGCGTTGGCGCTGCGCGTGGAGCGCGTCCTTGGTCGACCCCGCCGCCAGCCGCACCCGCTCGGCTGACCGCATGACGTCGGCGAACACGGCGTCGGCCACCCCGTTCCCATCGGTGTCGACGGCGTCGGTCCAGCGGAAGGCGCCGTCTGCGTAGTCGAGCCACAGGCTGAGCAGCGTCCGGTCCAGCTGGTCGCGAGGGTCGGAGCCGGCGCCCGCGAGCGTGAGCGTCGCCTGCGCGTTCGTCGTCACCGGGCGGACCTCGCCGAAGACGGCGCTGGCGTGGGATGCGATGCGCAGGTAGCAGGACTGCACCGACGCCGGCAGGTCGTTGCCGCCCTTGCCGTCGTAGCGACCGTGCCACCACCCGGTGCCGTGTCGAGTGCCCGAGGTGCCGGTGACGATGACCCAGGCGACGTCGGTGGGCGACGTGCCGCCGTCGTCGTCACCGGTGGCGACCGGAACCGCGTAGAGGCACGCATCGGTCCAGGCGTGCGCCTGCACGTCGGTGACGTCCCGCGGTCCGACGGTCGGACTCGGGTCGGGGTCGGCGCCGGTCCCGTTGCGATGGCGACCCACCGACGTCGTCCCGTCGCCCCAGGTCCACGTGAAGGTGAGGTCGTCGGAGCCGGGGTCGGTCGAGCGTGCCTCGAGCGTCCTCGCCTCGCCGGTGCGGGTCGCCACGGTGGCGCCGCCCGCCGCCGCGATCCACTGCGCTGACGTCCGGTCGATGACGAGCGTGGGCGCCACGTTGACGACGGTCACCGAGGTGGCCGCCGTCGCCATCTCGGTGTCGTCGTCGGTCACCCGCATCGAGATCGGGAACGTGCCGTCGTCGCCGTACTGGTGCTCGACGCTGAAGGAGCGGGCGCCGACGGGGAGCGCCAGTGTGTCGACGGTCCCCTCGCCCCAGTCCACGACGACGGTGAAGCTGTCCCGCGTCCCGGGGTCGGTGAACGTGCCGTCGAGGCGCGTGGTGCCGTCCTCGTCGAAGACGGCTGGCGTGACGGTCAGCGCCGCCGCCGACGGCGCCACGTTCTCGATGCGGACGTCGACGCCGGCCTTGGTCGCCCCGGTGTCGTCGTCGGTGACGTCGACCGTGATGCGGTAGCGATCCCATGGCGTGCCCGTGGGCGCGTCGTCCAGGTAGCGGTGCGTCGCCGCGAACGCGTGCTCGCCGTCGAGCTCGATCGTGTCGAGCGCGCTCCCGTCTCCCCAGTCGACGACCACGGTGTGGGTGTCGGGCGTGCCGGGATCGTTGAACGAACCCGAGAGCTCGGCGACGCCGTGCTCGTCGAGCGTGGTCGCGGCCAGGTCGAGGGCGAGGGCCGACGGCGCGACGTTGTGCACCGGCACGAGGAACCCGGCGGCGCCGACGGCGGTGTCGTCGTCGACGACGGTGACCGTCACCGGGTAGTCGTGCACCGCGTCACCGCTGGCGCCGTCGTCGGCGTAGGTGTGGTCGACGGTGAACGTGCGCATCCCTGCCGCGTCGGTGGATGCGAGCGCGTCGGTGCCGACGGTCAGCATCGAGTCCGGCGTGCCGTCGCCCCAGTCGACGGTGACGACGTGGTCGTCGAGCAGACCGGCGTCGAGGAAGGAGCCGCGGTAGGTGACCGTTGCCGCCTCGTCGACCCGAGCGGCGTCGGGTGCGAACGTGAGATCGCTGGGCGGGCTGTCGGCGATCGTGATCTCCGAGGTGCCGCCGCCCGTCCCGCCGTCGTCATCGGTCACGGTCACCGTGATGCCGTAGACGTCGGACGCGGTTCCCGTGGGGTCGTCGTCGGCGTACAGGTGGCTGGCGTTGAACGAGGACGCCCCGGCGGGGAGCAGGATCGTCGTCGCCTCGGCGCCGGCGCCCCAATCGACGACGACCGTGTGCGTGTCGGCGGTGCCGGGATCGGCGAAGCTCCCTGAGAACTCGACCTCGGTGCTCTCGCCGACTGCGCCCTGGGTGGCGGTGCCGATCACGGCATCGCTCGGCGCGACGTTGCGCACGGTGATGGGTGCCACGCTGCGCGAGGAGGCGTCCTCGTCGTCGGTGACGGTGACGGCGATGGTGCCGGCGTTGTCGTCCAGGAACCGGTGGCCGATGGCGAAGTCACGTCCGCCGGCCGGCAACGAGAGCGTCTCCGCCGCGCTGCCGTCGCCCCAGTCGACGCTCACCGTGTGCGTGTCGTCGGCACCGGGGTCGTCGAAGGTCCCGAGCACCGTGGCGATCGAGCCCTCGTCGACGTCATCGTCGTCCAGGGCCAGCACGAGGTTCGACGGCGGCGCGTTGGTGACCGCGATCGTGCTCGTCTGCGCGACCCGGCCGGTGTCGTCATCGGTGACGACGACCGAGAGCGGATAGCTGCCGCTCGCGGGGAACGGGTGTGACGCGCTGAACGAGCGCGCGCCGAGCGGCAGCGTCAGGGTCACCGGCTGCGAACCGTCGCCCCAGGTCACCACGACCTCGTGGGTGTCGTTGCTGCCGGCGTCCGAGAAGCTGCCGCTGATCGTGGCGATGCCGCCCTCCACCGTCGGCGACACGCTGACGCCGAGGTTCGATGGCGCGACGTTGCGCACGGCCAGGAGCTTGGAGCCGGCGACGGTGGCTGCACCGTCGACGTAGGAGGCGCGGATGACGTAGGCCTCGGCCGGCGCGCCCGTCGGATCGTCGTCGACGTAGCGATGGCTGGCGGTGAAGGTGGTGCCGCTGGTGGCCAGCGTCTCCGTGGCACCGTCGCCCCACTCGAGGGTGACGGACCGGTCGGCGGCGGTGGCGAACGTGCCGGTCACCGTCTGGGTGCCGTCCTCGTCGACCCGATCCGTGCCGGTCAGCTCGAGCGACGGCGGGATCGTGGAGACGCGCTTCTGGCACGAGACCGACGTCGGGTTGATGAGCTGGTTGATGACCTTGAACGGGAGGTCACCGATCGAGGTGCCGAGGTTGGAGAAGTCCCACGCGGCACCGAACGCCAGCTGCTTGCCGAACAGGTTCATCGCCAGCGCCAGCTCGGTCTTCGCCGTGGGCGCGGTGAACGTGCCACCGACGTCGAGCTTGAACGTGGCGCACTCCACCTTGACGAGTCCGCCTGCGGCCTTGAGGCCGCCGACGATCTGGTCGAGGAACTGCGACAGGTTGGCGGGCGGCGGCTGCTTGGTGACGGCGCTGATGGCCTGGCCGACGGCGGGGCCGACGACCCGCTCCATCACCTGCCGGAGCGTGCACCTGCCACCGGGGACCTCCCACTCCCGCAACCCCGGAACGAGGTCGCAGACGCCTGGCAAGGCCGGGAACGAGAACGGTCGCAGGCCGAACGCCCAGCAGCGCGAGCCGTCCCAGTCGCCGTAGCACGTCGGCTGGGCGACGATGGCGGGGATGGCGATGCTGTAGTCCCAGCGCGCCGGGACGTACACGTAGCACCAGCAGAAGATGTTCCACCACCTGTAGGAGCCGTAGTAGATCGGCGGGATCAGCCAGCAGCTGCCGCGGTCGGTCACCACCGTCCAGCCCAGGCACGTCGGGGTCGACGGGATGAGACCGATGTCCCAGCCCGGGTAGTCCGGCAGCTGGAGCCCGTTGAGCACGGTGTCGACCAGCACGGCGCCGCTGCCGAAGATCTTCAGCTGCGCTTCCACGTCGCTGATCGTCTTGATGATCAGCTCGACCTCGGTCGGCACCGCCAGGCCGGCGTCGCGCATCTTCTGCGGGAGCTGGCGCAGCAGGTCCACCGAGCTCTTGGTGGGATCGCTGAGGTCGAGCAGCGTGTCCCACAGGACGTCGAGCGCGACCGCGGTCGTGCGGATGGGGGCCACGCCGGTGTCGATGGCCGCGGAGATCTTGTCCTCGAAGTCGGCGTGCATCGTGGCGTGGATGCGCAGCGCCGGGTTCGGGTTCGAGAGGTCGATCGGTGCCTCGGCCTCGATGTACGCGCCGCCGGCGCCGTTGAACAGGTCGACGTCGCCCTTCAGCTTGTAGCCCTGGAGCCCGAGCGAGAGGTCGAGGTTGCCCTCGAAGACGTTGTCGAGCTTCGCGCCGCCCTTGAGCGCGAGGTGCTGCTTGGTCAGCGTCAGCGCGAGGTCGACGAAGGAGTCGCGCCAGTGGATCGGCCCGATGTCGAACCCGGCGAGGCTGCCGTTCGCGAGCAGCCCGTCCATCGTCACGCTGAGAAGGACCGATGCGAAGCACCCCTCGGCCTTGTTCGCCACGCACGCGCCACCCATCGGTGGGCTCGGGTTCTTGCTCGGCAGCGTGCGGCACGCGTCGTCGTCCCCGTAGTCGGGCTTGGGATCGCCCGTCGGGTTCACGTACAGATCGCCGGCGATCACGAGGCCGACCTCGAGGCACAGCGTCTCGCTCGACTGGCGGGCGTACATGACGTCGAGGTTGCGCAGCGCGATGTTGTCGGGGAAGCCCGCGTCCTCGAGCCGCAGCTTCGGTGGTGCCGGCACGCCGATGATGGCAGCACCCGCCTTGGCCACCTCGTTCTGGATGTCGACGATGTCCTGGAGCTCGAACCCCTCGGCCGTGCTGAACCGGATGCCCAGCAGCTCGGGGATCACGAACGGCGGCGAGGGCGCCACGATGTTCAGCGCGAGCGCGATCGAGCCGGACAGGTCCTTGCCGGCGACCCGGAAGTCGGCGGCCATGCCGACGGCCACCGTGTTCGATTGCGGGATGAACTGGAACTGCGCGGCGAGCCGCTTGACGCCGATCCAGTCGCCGACGCCGAACGGGCTCATCCACCCGTCGTCGCCGACGGCGGTGAAGGCGCCGTTCAGCTGGATCGCGAACGTCGGACGCCACGCGACCGATCCGCTGACCTCGAGCTTCAGGACGTCGTAGCAGCGCGTCTCGTCGGCCAGCGACAGGTCGGGTTTGATCACCGTGACAACCGAGCTCGTCGCCCTGCAGGGGACGCCGTTCACGCCCTCGCCCACGCGGGGGAGATCGGGATCGAGGACGTCGATGAACGAGCGCGGCATGCGCACGGAGAGGTTGCCGCCGAAGGTCACTCCGTCCTTGGTGAGCTTCAGCTCGAGCGCAGCCCCTTCGAAGAACTCGGAGATCGCGCCGATGCGAGGGGCCGGGAGCTTGATCGACAGGTTCGGGTTGAACGTCCCGCCGAAGAGCGGGACGGTGCCCCGCATCATCGCCGGCTGGGAGAAGTCCAGCGTCAGCGGCTCGAACGCCTCCTGGACGTCGGCCGGCATGCTGACCGAGGCGATGACGGAGACGCCGCCCTCGAGCCGGTGGATGTACTCGCACGTGGCCAGGCTCGGTCCGTGGCAGCCGTAGATCGGTGCCCAGAACGTCTGCTCCTCGGCGGTGAGCGCGTCGTCCTCGATGTTCGGCTGCGAGAGGTTGGTCACGGCGACGGCGAAGTTCGGCAGCGCGATGTCGAGCTCGGGCGGGAGCTTGGCCTCCGCCGGTAGCAGGTCGCCGATGGACAGGCCGTCCGCGGGTCGGATGCCGAGGGTGAACCGGGTGCCCGAGACGGTGGCGAGCATCGTGGCGCCGAGCTCCATGCTGTCCGTCAGCTGCACCTGCCCGTCGGCGGCGATGGAGAGCGACACAGGCAGGCCGCCACCGACGCGCGCGCTGATCGAGACGGGACCGACGCTCGTGCCCGACAGCTGCGGGGGCATGGACGTGCCGACGGGTGCGCCGACGGCGTTGAGCACGTCGCCGAGGCTGATCGGGTCGAGCAGCTTCGCGGTGAACGTCCCGCGCGTCGTGGCCGATGCCTCGACGGCGACCGACACCGTGAAGCGCTTGGGCGCGACGTTCGGCACGGTGATCGTGAACGCGGCCTCGGCCGACACCGCTGCCTTCGTCGGCCCGCCGGTGGGCCGGTCGACCGAGCCCTTGACGGTGACCGCGGTGAGGTCGAACCACGTGAGCCCGAACGGGTCGTTCCACGCCCCGAGCGTCGCCTCGAGCGACGCGCGCACGCCCAGCGCGTCGCGCTCGAAGGTGGCCAGCAGGGTGGCGTCCCACGACTCGGTGCTGATCGTGGCGTGGATGTCGGCACTGGCGCGCAGGGCGATGGCGCCGCCAACGGCCTTCAGGTGCAGGTCCCAGTCCGACTCCAGGTCGAGCCACGCCGGCAGCAGGGACGAGCCCTCGGAGCCCGGCAGGTCGAGGTGGAGCTCGAGCCCGGTGAGATCGCTGGCCGCATTGCCGGCGACGGCGCCCACGGCGGAGCCGACGTAGCCCTCCATGAGCACGGTGTCGCCGGCGTCGAGCCCGAGCAGGTCGAGGACCACGGGGTCGAGCGACGACAGCGGCACCTTCGACGCCAGGCTGAGGCCGGGTCGGACGGCGAGCGTCGAGAGGTCGTCGCCGTGCGCGCTGCGGAAGAACAGCTGCTCGTCATCGTTCAGGTCGCTCTCGTGGAGCGTGGCGCTGCCGCTCAGGAAGACGAGGTCGATCGTCGGCAGCTCGATGGCGGCCGCCACCTCGCCGATGGCCGGGCCGAGGACGTCGCCGAGGGTCATGAAGGTGCCGTCGTCCGGTCCGGTCAGGTGCAGGCCGGCGAGGAGGCGAGCGGGTCCGGTCGGCGGCTTGAGCGCGGAGAAGAGGATGGTCGCCTGCGCGTCGCGCAGGTGGGCGGCGCCAACGGCGGACACGCGGATGCCGGTCGCCGAGTCACCGCTGACGGTGAAGGACAGGGAGTCGACGGTGATGCCCTCGAGGCCGTCGAGCGTCGCCGCGTCGAAGCCGCCCAGCGGCTCGCTGAGCAGCCGGGCCACCTCTGACACGTCGACCGGACCTTCGATGTCGGCGTCGAGCGAGATGCCGGTGGCCGTGACGGCGACCGTCGCGTCCAGGGTGACGCGGGAGGAGCCCGCTGCCACGGTGCCGTGCACCGTCGCCGTCAGGTCGCTGCCCGTCGTGCGCAGCGACAGCGATGCCTGGTCCTCGATGGTGATCCAGTCGAGTGGTGCCGGCAGCTGCAGCTCGCCCGCGTGCGTGAGCACCAGGGCGGCGTCGAAGCTCCCGACGCCGGCGGCAACCGACAGGTCGGCGGTGAAGGCGTGCGGTCCGTCGCCGAGGTCGATCTCGTAGTCGCCGCCGATCTCGAGCGACGCGTTGCCCTCCGCCAGCTCGAACGCCAGCTCAGCGGACGCCGACGTCAGCCACGCGGGCGCGCCGGGATCGGTCGTGAGCGTGGCGCCGACGCGCAGCTCGGGCGAGGTGCCCGACAGCACGCTGCCGTCCACACCGATCTGCCCGGTGAGCATGATCGTCGCCGGGTCGAGCCCGGCCGTCCGCACGACGTCGCCCAGCGGGCCGTCGCCGGCGTCGACGACGGCGCGGAACGTCGCTCCACCCGCGAGGGGCACGTCCTCGTCGGGGAACGCCTGGCCGAGCGCGTCGGTCTGCAGCAACGTGCCGGGAAGCGTGTGGGCGCTGGGCGTGAGCAGCACCCAGCCGTGCTGCAGCGCGGGGAGGATGCTCGTCGGCGGCCACGCCGCGTTGAGCGTCGACAGGCTGACGTTCGCGCCGTGGAGCACGACGGCCACGTGCGGGTCCGTCGAGACGTCGGTGTCCCATGTGATGGCGATCGACGCCTCGAGCGTCGCGCCGTTCAGCTCGACGTCGCTCGTGAGCACCAGGGCGCGCGCGTCCTCGACGACCGACGCGCTCGTGTTGGGCAGGTCGAACGGCTCGAGGCCGGGGATGCCGAGGGGGACGAGGATCGCGCCCTCGGCTGACGCGTCACGCAGCTCGTCGAGCAGTGCCTGCGTCTGGGCGAAGGTCGTCTCGGCCGCGAGGTCGAGCACGCGCGCGGTGGTGCCCTGTTCGAGCTCGAGCGGCACGATGCTGACCGCGAACGTCTCGTCCGCCTGGGCCGCGCCGCTGAGCAGCACGCCGATGCCCGCCGCCAGCGAGATCACCACCCCGACGACCGCTCGCCGCGTGCACGTGGTCACGCTGAGACTCATTGTCTCGTGACGATACGAAGAGTCTCACAGCCTGGGAAGGATGATCCGCCGGGGCTCCCCCGTCCATGGCCCGCCCGTTGGTGCTGCTATCGACCGAGTCGCGCCCGCACCTCGGGACGCCGCAGCGGCGGCACCGTGGCCGGTGGTTGCCGACGCTCGGGCAGCACGGCCAGCAGGCGCCGCGTCGACGCCGCGATCTCGGCGACGGCGGTCTCGTACGCCTCGGTCGCCGTCGCTGGCGGCTGGCGGAGGCCGCTCACCTTGCGCACGAACTGCAGGGCGGCGGCGTCGATCTCCTCGTCGGTGGCGGGCGGCTCCAGCCCGCGCAGCTCGGTGATGTTCCGGCACATGGCCCGATCTTTGTCGCGCTGACCCCGCACAGAGAGGTCAGCGCGACAACGTTCCGTCTTCGATCAGTGCGAGCACGGCGTCGACGTCGAGGTGGGCGTCGAGCAGGTCGGCGATGGCGTCGGCCTGCGCGTGCCGCACGGCGTCGAACGACACCTCGCTCGCCCACGGCTCACCGTGCAGGTCGCCGAGGAACGCGTGGCGCAGGTCGTCGTCATCGAAGAAGCCGTGCAGCGACGTGCCCAGCACGCGGCCCTCGTCGTGGAGGATGGCGTCGTCGGACACGCGGCCGTGGTGGATCTCGTAGCCGTGTGCACGGCGCCGGACGACCTTCTCGGTCTCGAAGACCGTCTCCACCTCGAGCCAGCCGAGCGCCTCGACCGCCCCGGCGCGCGACTCGATGTCGTCGACGATGCGCGCGCCGAGCATCTGGTAGCCGCCGCAGATGCCGAGGACGGTCGCGCTCGAGTCGCGCACGGCCTCGACCAGTCCCGACGCCTGGAACCACGCGAGGTCGTCGACCGTCGACTTCGTGCCCGGCAGGACGACGAGGTCGGGGTTGCCGAGCTGGGCCGGCCGGGTGACGAGCCGGACGGCGACGCCGGGCTCGGCCCGCAGCGGGTCGAGGTCGGTGATGTTCGACACGTGGGGGAAGCGCACGACGGCGACGTCGAGCACGTCACCGTCGGTCGACCAGTCGCGCTCGAGCGCCAGCGAGTCCTCGTCGTCGACGCGCAGGCCGTCGAGGTGCGGCAGCACGCCCAGCACGGGGACACCCGTGCGCGCCGTCAGCAGCGCCGGGCCGTCTCCGAGCAGGGCGGGGTCGCCGCGGAACCGGTTGATCACGAACCCCTTGATGCACGCCCGCAGCTCATCAGGCAGCAGCGCGTGCGTGCCGTAGAGCGACGCGAACACACCGCCGCGCTCGATGTCGCCCACGATCATGGCGGGGATGCCGGCGGCGTGCGCCAGCGGCAGGTTGACGATGTCGCGGTCGAGCAGGTTGATCTCGGCCGCGCCGCCGGCGCCCTCGCAGAGGACGACGTCGAACTCCTCGCGCAGCTCCTCCAGCGCGTCGAGCACGATCGGGAGGAGCGAGGCCGTCTTGGCGCCATACTCGCCGGCGTCGAGCTCGGCCACCGCCTCACCCAGCACGATCACCTGGCTGCGGCGCTGGCCCGTGGGCTTGAGCAGCACCGGGTTCATGATCGCCTCCGGCTCGACGCCGGCGGCGAAGGCCTGGAACGCCTGGGCGCGCCCGATCTCGGCGCCGTCCCCGGTGACGGCGCTGTTGAGCGACATGTTCTGCGCCTTGAACGGCGCCACGCGGATGTCACGGCGGGCCAGCAACCGGCACAGGCCGGCCACGACGAGCGACTTCCCGGCGTCGCTGGTGGCGCCCGCGACCATGAGGGCGCCCTGCATCGCTGCCTATGATCGCAGCGTCAACCGAGTGGGCCAGGAATGCCGGTGTGATCCCGGAGCTGTCCCGCAACTGTGGTCCGGTCCCGTGCGAGCGGGAGCGGCGAGCCAGGTCAGGTGCCTGCTCGGTCGACGAACCAGTCCTCGAGGCAAGGGCAGTTCGTCATCCGGCAGCACTTCTGCTGGGACGAGTCCCGAACTCGACCAACAGGAGGTGCCGTGAAGAAGTCCAAGCTGTTGCTGTGCGCGCTGCTGCTCGCGCT
>DASUCO010000208.1:0-10161 GCA_036275955.1 Acidimicrobiales bacterium | reverse complement strand
CTCGGCGTGGCGCCGGTGTTCGGCGGCACGCACGACGGCTTCGGGACCCGCAACGCGCTCTTGGGATTGGGCGACCAGTACCTGGAGGTGCTGGCGCTCGACCCCGGGCAGCCCGCCGGACGGGGCGCACTGGCGTCGCAGGTCGCGGCCCTGGAGGAACCCACCCTGCTCACGGTGGCGGCGGCATCGAGCGACCTCGCCGATCCGGTGCCGATGTCGAGGATGCGGCCAGACGGCGTGCTCCTCGAGTGGCGCCTGTCGTTCACGTCGACGCCGCTGTTCTTCATCGACTGGCTGCAGTCACCGCATCCGTCGCGCGACCTGCCCGACGGGGGTCGGATCACCTCGGTCACGATCACGACGCCGGCACCGGCCGAGCTCGACGGGGTCGAGGGCGTCACCGTGCGCGAGGGGCCGTGGCACGTCGAGGCCGAGATCGACGGGGTCGCGCTTGCCTGAGGGCGACACCATCCACCGCACGGCGTTGACCCTCGATCGTGCGCTGGCCGGCAAGGCGCTGGTGCGCTTCGATGCACCACGTCTGGTGTACGCGCCGTTCCCGGCCGGCACGATCGTCGAAGGCGCCACCGCCATCGGCAAGCACTGCCTCGTGCACTTCGACGACGGCCGCATGCTGCGCACGCACATGCGCATGACCGGCTCGTGGCACGTCTACAAGCCGGGGGAGCGGTGGCGGAAGCGGGCGACGGCCATGCGCGCGCTGGTCGAGGTCGAGGATTGGGTGGCGGTGTGCTTCGCCGCGCCCGAGGTCGAGCTCGTCACCCACACGCAGGCGACCGACCACCTGGGTCCGGACCTGTGCGTGCCGGACGCCGACGTGGCTCGCGCCGCGCAGCTGCTCGTCGATCTGAGCCCACCTGCTCGCGAGATCGGCGACGCGCTGCTCGACCAGCGCATCGCGTGTGGCGTGGGCAACGTGTGGAAGAGCGAGACGCTCTACGCCGAGCGCGTCGACCCCTTTGCCGCCGTCGGTGCGCTCACCGACGGCCAGCGGCTCGCCCTGCTCACCACCGCGGCGCGGCTGCTGCGGGAGCAGGTCGAGCGCCCGGGCGGCCTCCGTCAGGTCTACGGCCGGCGCGGCCAGCCGTGCCGGCGCTGCGGCACCCCCATCGCCTGGCGGCCCCAGGGCCCGCATCGACGCGGGACGTACTGGTGCCCGGCCTGCCAGGCCGCTTGACGGGAGCGTCGGAGTTTGTGAATGTATTCACATGACCGAGCGCAAGCCCGCAGGTCTCAGCTGGGAGTCGTGGATCGACGTCCAGATCCGACAGGCCATGGAGCGGGGCGAGTTCGACGACCTGCCCGGCAAGGGCAAGCCGCTGCCCGACATCGATCGTCCCCGCGACGAGATGTGGTGGGTGCGCAAGAAGCTCGAGCGCGAGGAGATCAACGTCCTGCCGCCGACGCTCCAGGTGCGCAAGGACCTCGACGAGGCGCGCGAGCGGATCCGTGACGCGACGTCGGAGGACGAGGTGCGGGCGATCGTGGCCGAGATCAACGCCAAGATCCGCTACATCAACTCGCACGCCGTGTCGGGCCCGCCGTCGAACCTGATGCCGCTGCACGAGGAGACCGTCCTCGAGCGCTGGCGCAACGCCATCACCTGAGACCAACGACCTCGATTCGACCTCGCGACGGCGTGGGTAGCGTCGGCCCCATGCGGGTCTGGCCCGGGGAGCCGTATCCCCTCGGCGCGACGTACGACGGGACGGGCACGAACTTCGCCCTGTTCAGCGAGGTCGCGGAGCGGGTGGAGCTCTGCCTGTTCGACGACAAGAACAGGGAGACGCAGCGGGTCGAGCTGCCCGAGGTCACCGCGTTCGTGTGGCACTGCTACCTGCCGAACGTCGGACCCGGCCAGCGGTACGGCTTCCGGGTCCACGGGCCGTGGGATCCGGCCAACGGCCTGCGCGGCAACCGGCACAAGCTCCTCATGGACCCGTACGCGCGCGCCGTCGACGGTGAGATCGACTGGACCGAGCGCTGCTTCGGGTACCGCTTCAGCGACCCCAACCGGCGCAACGACGGCGACAGCGCCCGGCACGTGTTCAAGTCGGTCGTCACCAACCCGTACTTCGACTGGCGCAACGACCGCCACCCGCGCACGCCCTGGCACGAGACCGTCGTCTACGAGGTGCACGTCAAGGGCTTCACCATGCGCCACCCGGGCATACCCGAGGAGCAGCGCGGCACCTACGCCGGCATCGCCAGCCCGGCGGCCATCGATCACTTCAAGCGGCTCGGCATCACCGCCGTCGAGCTCATGCCGGTGCACCAGTTCGTGCACGATGCCCACCTCGTCGAGCGCGGCCTGCGCAACTACTGGGGCTACAACTCCATCGGGTTCTTCGCGCCGCACAACGAGTACTCCTCGACCCAGGGACCGGGCGACTGCGTGCAGGAGTTCCGCTCGATGGTGCGGGCGCTGCACGACAACAACATCGAGGTGATCCTCGACGTCGTCTACAACCACACCGCCGAGGGCAACCACATGGGCCCGACGCTGTCGTTCAAGGGCATCGACAACCCGGCCTACTACCGCCTCGTCGCCGATGACCCGCAGCACTACATGGACTACACCGGCACCGGCAACACGCTGAACATGCGGCACCCGCACGTGCTGCAGCTGCTCATGGACAGCCTGCGGTGGTGGGTGACGGAGATGCACGTCGACGGCTTCCGCTTCGACCTGGCGTCGACGCTGGCCCGCGAGCTGCACGCCGTCGATCGCCTGAGCGCGTTCTTCGATCTCATCCAGCAGGATCCGGTCGTCAGCCAGGTCAAGCTGATCGCCGAGCCGTGGGACGTCGGCGAGGGCGGCTACCAGGTCGGCAACTTCCCGCCGCTGTGGTCGGAGTGGAACGGCAAGTACCGCGACACGGTGCGGGACTACTGGCGCGGCGAGGACGCGACGCTCAGCGACTTCGCGTACCGGTTCACCGGCTCGAGCGACCTCTACGAGTCGACCGGCCGCAGACCGAACGCCAGCATCAACTTCGTCACCGCCCACGACGGCTTCACGCTCGCGGACCTCGTCTCGTACAACGAGAAGCACAACGAGGCGAACGGCGAGGACAACAACGACGGCGAGAGCCACAACCGCTCCTGGAACTGCGGGGTCGAGGGCGACTCTGACGACGACGTGGTCCTCGAGCTGCGCGCCCGGCAGCGCCGCAACTTCCTGGCCACCCTGTTCCTGTCGCAGGGCGTGCCCATGCTGCTCGGTGGCGACGAGATCGGCCGCACCCAGGGCGGCAACAACAACGCGTACTGCCAGGACAACGAGATCTCGTGGTTCGACTGGGAGAACGCCGACCCGGTGCTGCTCGGGTTCACCCGGTGGCTCATCGGCTTCCGCCGCGACCACCCGGTCTTCCGTCGTCGCCGCTTCTTCGAGGGCCGGCCGATCAAGGGCGTGCCCGACATCGGCTGGTTCACCCCGGACGGGTCGGAGATGTCGCAGGACGACTGGGACAAGGGCTTTGCCAAGTCGCTCGGCGTCTTCCTGAACGGCGATGCCATCCAGAGCGTCGACGAGCACGGCGACGCCGTCACCGACGACTCGTTCCTGATCCTGTTCAACGCCCACTACGAGCGGATGGACTTCGTCATGCCCGAGCGGTTCGGCCAGCAGTGGTCCATCGTGCTCGACACCGCCGAGGCGCTGCCGCCGTCGGTCGATCCGACCGCCGAGCAGCGGCTGGTGAAGGCGACCGAGACGCTGGCGGCCGAGTCGCGATCGCTCGTGCTCCTGCGCCGCCTCGCGTGATCCGCTCGACCTACCGCGTCCAGCTGCGGCCGGAGCTGGGCTTCGACGACGTGGCGGCGATCGCCGACTACCTGCAGGACCTCGGCGTCTCCCACCTGTACGCGTCGCCGTACCTGCAGGCGGCGGCGGGGAGCACCCACGGCTACGACGTCGTCGACCACTCCTCGGTCAACGCCGAGCTGGGCGGGGCCGAGGCCCACGCCCGCCTGTGCGCCGCGCTGGGCGAGAACGGCCTGGGCCAGCTGCTCGACGTGGTGCCGAACCACATGGCCATCACGCCGGAGAACCGGTGGTGGAACGACGTGCTCGAGAACGGCCAGGCGTCGCGCTACGCCGGCTACTTCGACGTCGACTGGGACCCGCCCGAGTCGCACCTCCGCAACCGGGTGCTCCTCCCGGTGCTGGGCGACCACTACGGCCGCGTGCTGGAGGCGGCCGAGCTGCGGGTCGAGCGCCGTGGTGGCGAGCTCGTCGTCACCTACTACGACCACTGGTTCCCGCTGGCGCCACCCACCTACGACGCCGTGCTGGGCCGGGTGTCCGGTGACGACACGATCGCGTTCCTGTCGCGCGCGTTCGCCTCGCTGCCGCCGGCCACCGCGACCGACATGGCCAGTCGGTTGGCGCGCCACCGCGACAAGGAGGTCCTCAAGCGGCAGCTCGCCGCGGCCGACGTCGACGCCGTCGACCGAGCGGTGGCTGAGCTCAACGCCGACGTCGAGGCGCTCGACGCGCTGCTCGAGCGCCAGAACTACCGCCTGGCGTGGTGGCGATCGGCCAAGGACGAGCTCGACTACCGCCGGTTCTTCGACATCACGACGCTGGCCGCGCTGCGCATGGAGGACGAGCTCGTCTTCGAGGACACGCACGCCCTCGTCATCGAGTGGCTGGTGAGCGGCGTGCTCGACGGGGTGCGCGTCGACCACCCCGACGGGTTGCGATTGCCGGCGGAGTACGTCGAGTGGCTGCGCGAGCGGGCGCCGGACGCGTACATCGTGCTCGAGAAGATCCTCGAACCGGGCGAGACGCTTCCGGCGTGGCCGTGCGACGGCACCACCGGCTACGACTTCCTCAACCGCGTCACGCGGGTGCTGAACGACCCCGACGGCGAGGACCAGCTGACCGAGGCGTACGCGCGGTTCACCGGCGAGCCGACCGACTTCGCCGAGATCGCGTACGAGAAGAAGCGGCTCGTGCTGCGCGACGTGCTGGCCGCCGACCTGTTGCGGCTCACCAACCTGTTCGTGCAGGTGACGGAGTCGGAGCGACGCCACCGTGACTTCACCCGGCCCGAGCTGCACGCCGTGCTGCGCGAGGCGATCGCCTGCTTCCCCGTGTACCGCACCTACGTGGTGCCCGGGCAGCCCGTGAGCCGGGACGACGCCGAGCACATCGCGGTGGCACTGAAGGAGGCGGCCACGAGGCGCCCCGAGACGGATCCCGAGCTCTGGGGGCTGCTGCGCCGCATCCTGCACGGCGAGCTCGACAACCCGGCGGCCCAGGGCCTGTGCCTGCGCTTCCAGCAGACGACCGGGCCGGTGATGGCCAAGGGCGTCGAGGACACCGCGTTCTACACGTTCAACCGGTTCGTCGCCCTCAACGAGGTGGGCGGTGATCCGAGCCGGTGGAGCGACGACGTCGACGTCTTCCACGGCGACATGGCGTCGGCGTGGCCGCACTCGATGTTGGCGTCCACCACCCACGACACCAAGCGCAGCGAGGACGTGCGCGCTCGGCTGCTCGTCCTCGCCGAGGTGCCCGGCCGCTTCGCCCAGGCCGTCGAGCGGTGGCACGCCATGAACGCGCCGCACTGGGGCGACCACGAGCCCGACCGCAACCTCGAGTGGCTGCTGTACCAGACGCTGGTCGGTGCCCACCCGCTGCCGGTCGAGCGGGCGCTGCCGTTCGTGGAGAAGGCGGTGCGCGAGGCGAAGGTGCACACGTCGTGGCTGTCGCCCGTCGAGCGCTACGAGGGTGCGGTGCGCGGCTTCGTCGAGGGGATCCTGCGGGACGACGCGTTCGTCGCCGACCTCGACGCGTTCGTCGAGCCGCTCGTCGAGCACGGCTACGTGAACAGCCTGGCCATGCAGGCGCTCAAGCTGACCGCCCCCGGCGTGCCCGACATCTACCAGGGCACCGAGCTGTGGGATCTGTCGCTGGTCGATCCCGACAACCGGCGTCCGGTCGACTACGCCGAACGGCGCCGATTGCTGGCCACCGACGAGCACCCCAAGCTGCGACTGACGCGCACGCTGCTGCGGGTGGCGCCCGAGGGCGACTACCAGCCGGTGTTCACGGACGGTGAGGCCGCCCGCCACGCGCTGGCGTTCGTGCGGGGCGGGCGGGTGCTCACCGTGGTGCCCCGGTTCCCGCTGCAGCTGGCGGCGCGGGGCGGCTTCGGTGACACGGTCATCACGGTCCCGGCCGGCAACTGGACGAACCCGTTCACCGGCGCGACGGTGTCGGGAGGGGCAGCGTCGATCGACGCCGTGATGGGCGGCTTCCCCGTAGCGGTGCTGGTCCGGGAGGGGTAGTGGAGCTGCGGGTGTGGGCGCCGAAGGCGCGCCAGGTCGATGTCGACATCTCCGGCCGGCGACGGTCGATGGCCGAGTCGGGCGCCGGCTGGTGGTCGGCTGACGTTCCCGAGCTGCAGCACGGCGTCGACTACGCGTTCCGCATCGACGAGGGCGATCCGCTCCCCGACCCGCGCTCGCCGTGGCAGCCGGTGGGCGTGCACGGTCCCTCGCGCGCCGTCGACCACGCGTCGTTCAAGTGGGGCGATCGGGACTGGCGCGGCATGCACCTGCCCTCGGCCGTGCTGTACGAGCTGCACATCGGCACGTTCAGTGCCGACGGCACCTTCGATGGCGCCATCAAGCACCTCGACCACCTGGTCGACCTCGGCATCACCGCCATCGAGGTGCTGCCGGTGGCCGAGTTCTCCGGGGACCGCAACTGGGGCTACGACGGCGTCGACCTCTACGCGCCGCACCACGCCTATGGCGGTCCGACCGGGTTCAAGCGGTTCGTCGACGCGTGTCACCGGCGCGGCCTCGGCGTCGTGCTCGACGTCGTCTACAACCACCTCGGTCCCGAGGGGAACGTGCTCGGTCGCTACGGGCCCTACTTCACCGACTTCTACTCGACGCCGTGGGGCTCGGCGGTGAACTACGACCAGGCCGGCAGCCACGAGGTGCGGCGCTTCGTCATCGACAACGCGCTCATGTGGCTGCGCGACTACCACGTCGACGGCCTGCGACTCGACGCCGTGCACGCCATCGTGGACACGTCCGCCATCCACCTGCTCGAGCAGCTGGCGGTCGAGGTCGAGGAGCTGGCGGCCGAGGTCGGCCGTCCGCTGCACCTCATCGCCGAGTCCGACCTCAACGACCCTCGCCTGATCCGCGGTCGCGAGGCCGGTGGCTACGGACTCGACGCGCAGTGGAGCGACGATCTGCACCACGCCCTGCACGCGCTGCTCACGGGCGAGACGAACGGCTACTACGAGGACTTCGGTTCACTCGACGACGTGGCCGACGCGCTGGAGGAGGCCTGGATCTATGCCGGCCGCTACTCGGCGCACCGCGACCGGGTGCACGGGCGACCCCACGGTGGCCTGCCGGGCTGGAAGTTCCTCGCGTACCTGCAGAACCACGACCAGGTCGGCAACCGCGCCATCGGTGATCGCATCACGCACGCCATCCCGCTGCCGCGGGCCAAGGTCGGCGCCGCGCTGTACCTGCTCTCGGCGTTCGTCCCCATGGTGTTCCAGGGCGAGGAGTGGGCGGCATCGACGCCGTTCCAGTACTTCACCGGCCACGAGGACCGCGAGCTCGGTCGGGCGGTGGCGCAGGGTCGTCGGAGCGAGTTCGCGTCGTTCGGCTGGAAGGCCGACGACGTGCCCGACCCACAGGATCTGGCCACGTTCGAGCGGTCGAAGCTGCAGTGGAAGGAGCTCAAGCGCGAGCCCCACCGCGAGATGCTCGAGTGGTACCGCGCGCTGATCCAGCTGCGCCGGACGACCCCCGACCTGGCCGACGGCCGGCTCGACGTGGTCAAGGTGCACGCCGATGACGACGCGTGCACGCTCGTCATCGAGCGCGGCTCGATCACCGTCGTGGCCAACCTGGGCGACGAGGAGCAGAAGGTGGAGCTGGCACCCGAGCGGGGCACGACGGCGCTGCTGGTCTCCGATCGTGCGATCGGCGTGGGCCCGCGCGGCGTCACCCTGCCGCCGGACACGGTCGCCGTCCTCGGCTCCTGATCGAGCGTCTGGGCGGTATGCCCGTCCCGGCAGGCGATCGTCGGGCGATGCCGAACATGGCGGCATGCGGCCCGATGACCACGACGACTCGAACCGGATCATCTCGCTGCCCCAGCTCGAGGCGCGCTGGACCTCTGACGAGGCCACGACGGTGGTCCGGCTGGCCGGCCACCTCGACGCGACCGCCGAGGACGAGGTGTGCCGCATCACGACGGTCGCCGACGCCGCCCCCGGCATCTACATCGACCTCACCGACGTCCAGTACGTGGATGATGTCGGTCTCGACCTCGTCCAGGAGCTCGAGCGTCACCCCGCCATCGTCATCCAGGGAACCTCACCCGCCATCGAGCGGGCCCGGGCCTGAGCGGAGCTCAGACCGTCGGCTGCGTCGACGTCGTCAGCGAGGCCTCGAGGACGTGCGCGGCCCAGGACCGCGCGGCGAGCTCCTCGGGCGCCTTGTCGGACGTCCAGCCGCAGGTGCACGCGCACCAGGAGGCGTCCCCGTCGCGCATGGCGATCTCGATCTCGTGTGCTTCCATCCCGCGACCCCTCGGGTGATGGTCCGCCGGCGGGCGGACCCTGAGGTGTTCGTCGGCGGGCGCCCGCCGACCTGCACGGCGGGATCCGTTTGGGACGGTTCGCGCCGTAACGTTGACGTGTGAACGGGCGGCTCGGGCGCTGGCGGCGACGGGCCCAGTGGGCTTCGACCGTCGCGCTCCCCGTGGTCGTCGCCTCCAACGTGTGGTTCCTGACCGACGGCTGGGGTGACACGCCGCCGGTCGAGCACGACCGGATCGAGTCGACGAGCGAGCCCGCCCACCCGCCGCCCCCGGCAGCACCGCTCCTCGACGTCGCCGCCGAGCTGGGGACGGCCGAGCAGACGCCCCGCATCCCGCTGCCCGCGGGCGCGCCGGCGCGCGTGGCGTTCCTCGGCGACTCGGTGGCGTGGTCCACCGCCAGCGCGGTGAGCAGCTTCGCCGGTCACTACGGCATCGAGGTCGTCAACGCCGGCATCTGGGGGTGCGGCACCGTGCGGGGCACGCCGTTCCGGTACTTCGGCTCGACGTACGAGTCCCTGCCCAACGACTGCGACCACTGGCCGGCGCAGTGGCAGCGGGCGATCGACTTCGCGCAGCCCCACGTCGCCGTGGTCATGGTCGGTCGCTGGGAGCTGATGGACCGCGTGCACCGCGGTCGCTGGACGCACGTCGGTGATCCGTCCTTCGACGCGTACCTCGGTCGCGAGCTGGACCTCGCCATCACGATCGCCGGCAGTCGCGGCGCGCGCGTGGTCGTGGCCACGACGCCGTACTACCGGCGCGGCGACGGCCCGGGTGGCGGCACGTGGCCCGAGGACGAGCCCCACCGCGTCGACGAGGTGAACGCGCTCCTGCGCGCCGCCGCGGCCAGGAACCGCGTCGGGATCGTCGACTACGGCGCGCTGCTGTCGCCGGGCGGTGCGCTGGCCATGGACATCGACGGCTTTCGGGTGCGCAGCGACGGCGTGCACATCGCGGTCGGTTCGGGCCCGTGGATGGCGCCGCGCCTCCTGCCCGCCATACGGACGGCTGCAGGCATCTGACGAAGCTCGGCCACGTACCCGCTCTCGACGGCCTCCGCGGCGTCGCCGTCGCCGCCGTCCTGGTGTTCCACGGTGGCGTCTCGTGGGCCCCCGGCGGCTTCCTCGGCGTGGACGTGTTCTTCGTTCTGTCCGGCTTCCTGATCACCACCCTGCTGCTCGAGGAGGCGGCGTCGTCGGGCGGGCGCATCTCGCTCGGCGCGTTCTGGGCGCGGCGTGTGCGCCGGCTCGTGCCGGCGCTGGCCGTGGTGTGCATCGCCGTCGTGGTGGCCGCGCCGTGGATCGCCGAGGCGCACTCGGCGAGCAGCATCCGGCTCGACGCGGCTGCCGCGCTGTCCTACGTCGCCAACTGGCGCTTCATCCTCACCGACGCCGCCTACTTCGACCGCACGGCGGGGCCCTCGCCGCTGGAGCACACGTGGTCGCTCGGCGTCGAGGAGCAGTTCTACGTCGTGTGGCCGCTGCTGGCCGTGGCCCTGCGGGGCGCCCCCTGGCGGCTGGCCGCGGTGGCGCTCACCGGCGCCGTCG
>DASUCO010000207.1:0-7423 GCA_036275955.1 Acidimicrobiales bacterium | reverse complement strand
CGCGCCACCTCGAGCACGGACGAACCGGTGGAGACGACCTCGTCGGCCAGGTCCTGCACGAACCGGAGGTAGTCCAGCTGGTCCTGCAGGCGCTCGGGACCGCACACGTCGCCGTGGCCGGGCACGATCGTCTGGGCACCGAGCTCTTGCAGCCGCTCCACGGCGGCGATCGAACCGGACACCGAGCCCATGACGACGAACGGCGTGCCGCCGTTGAACACGAGGTCGCCGGCGAACAGCAGCTTGCGCTGCGGCACCCACGCGATGACGTCGTTGGTCGTGTGCGCCGGACCCATGAACGTCAGCTCGACGGCGAGGTCGTCGACGTACAGGTGCAAGTGCTCGTCGAACGTGAGGAACGGAGGCGTCACCGGGACCTCACCCCACTCCACGCTGGGGAACAGGCCGAACGCAGCGTGGCCCGACGAGATCACCGCCTCGCGGCACAGCTGGTGGCCCACGATGGTCGCGTCGGGCAGCAGCCAGTTGCCGTGCGTGTGGTCCCCGTGGTGGTGCGTGTTCACCAGCGTGCGCAGCGGGCGGTCGGTGACGCCGCGCACGGCGTCGAGGAACGCGCGGCTGCGACGCTCGGTGAAGCACGTGTCGATGACGAGGACGCCGTCGCCGCCGACGAAGAACCCGGTGTTGTTCAACCCCCATGACCCGTCCAGCTGCACGTAGGCGAAGACGCCGTCGCTCACCTCGCGCAGGATCGGGTCAGGGGCGTGCTCGTCCTCGTGATGCGCGTGCGTCATCCACGCAGCATCGCGAAGTCGACCACCCGCACGTCGCCGCCGGCGTCCTCGACCTCGGGCGCATCGCCGAACGACCACACCCGACCGTCGGTGGTCTGCACCGCGTAGCCGAGACCGGTCGTGGTCGCGGCGATCGACACCGCCTCGATCGGCCCGCACGCCCCGGTGCCCGGCACCGACCCGAGCCACGGCGCGTCGCCGAAGGCGAAGATGCCGCCGTCGCGCGCCACGAGCCAGTAGCCCTTGCCACTGGGCGTCGGGGCCATGTCGACGATCGGCTCGTTGAGCGTCATGGCGCCAGTGCTGCCGAAGAACCCGGCGCTGCCGAACGTGAAGACGCCGCCGTCGCGCGCCACCAGCCAGTAGCCCTTGCCGTTCGCGGCCGGGGCCATCCCGACCACGGGCTGGTTGAGGACCATGGCGCCGGTGCTGCCGTAGAAGCGGGCCGTTCCGAACGAGAAGACCCCGCCGTCCCGGCCGAGGAGCCAGTAGCCGTCGCTGCCGGGCGTCGCCGCCATGCCGACGACGTCGGCTGCCAGCCGCGTCTCGGCCAGGTCGCCCAGGCTGGGCGCACCCAGCGAGGTGACGATGCCGTTCGTCGTCGCCGTGCGGTAGCCGCCGTTGGGCGCCGGACTCATCGCTGCCGCGAACGGGCGACCGGCGCCGTGGAACGGCGCTTCGCCCAGCGTCACGATCGAGCCGTCGGCGCCCAGCTGCCAGTAGCCGGTGATGGCGTCGTCGTCGGGGAGCGCGCTGGGGTTGGTGTCCCGGTTGCACATCGTGCCCTCGGGGATGCCGTCGGCCAGCCGCAGGCTGGTCCACGGGTCGATGGGCGTGCCGCCCGGCGTGCGGATCTCGAAGTGCAGGTGCGGCGCCGTGCCCTCGGCGTTGCCGCTGTCGCCCATCCACGCCACGTGCTGTCCGCGCGCGACGCGCTGGCCGACGCGCACCGCGAACCGCCACTCGGCTGGGTTGGCGCCGTCGTCCGTCCCCGGGGTGTCGTTGTTGACGTGCAGGTACCGGTACTCCCAGCCCTGCGCGTCCTCGATGATGAGGTAGTTGCCGGCGGTGCCGCCACGGTCGGTGATCACCTTGGTGACCACGCCGTCCACCGTCGACAGGAGCGGCTGCATCTGGTCGCCCATGAGGTCGTTGCCCTGATGGGTGTGACCGACGCGAGGCGCGCCGAAGTCGGGGCGGAAGCGGACCGCGCCCTCGACCGGGAAGTGGATGTCGCGCATCGTCGGCAGGGCCTCGGCCCGAGGAGCGAGCGCGAGGAGGGAGCAGAGGAAGAGCGCGGAGACGAGGGCGGCCATCCGCCGGGGAGCCGTCATCGTTGGGGCATCGGCGCGCCCGAAGTGCACCTTTAGCCTGCCGGCATGGACATCGCCGGTGCCGAGCGGACCCTGGCCCGGCGCGATCCGGTGCTGCGAGCGCTCATCCGCGCCAAGGGGCCGTGCGTGCTGACCGGCCCGCCTCGCCGTCCCCACTTCGAGGCGCTGGCGCGCTCGATCACGTACCAGCAGCTCGCCGGCCGCGCCGCAGAGGCGATCTGGCTGCGGGTGCGGGCCCTCGTCCCTGGGCCCTTCACGCCGGATGCGGTCCTCGCCGTGGACCCGACCGCGCTGCGCGCCGCCGGGCTGTCCGGGGCCAAGGCCCGGTCGATCACCGACCTCGCCGCGCACATCGCCGGCGGCACCGTGCACCTCTCGCGCGCCGGTCGCATGGCCGACGAGGACATCGTCGCCGAGCTGTCGCAGGTGTGGGGGATCGGCACGTGGACGGCGCAGATGTTCCTCATGTTCCAGCTGGGTCGGCTCGACGTGTGGCCCGTCCTCGACCTCGGCGTGCGCAACGGCTACGGCAAGGCGTGGGGTCTCATGGATCCGCCCACGGCCAAGGAGCTCGAGCCGCTGGGCGAGCCGTTCCGGCCGTTCCGCTCGGTGGCCGCCTGGTACTGCTGGCGCGCCCTCGAGATCTGACGAGCCTCCTAGCTACTCGTCGAGAAGGGCCAGGATGTTCTCGGGCGGCCGGCCGATCACGGCCCGATCGCCGCGGATGACGATCGGACGCTCGATGAGGATCGGGTGCTGCACTATGGCATCGAGGATCTCGTCGCTCGACGCGTCCGCCAGGCCCAGATCGGCCCACTCCTTCTCGCCGGTGCGGGCGATGGCGCGGGCGTCCTCCGCGCCGAGGAGCTGCAGCACGCGCTGCAGCTCGGCCTTGGTCGGCGTCTGCTCGAGGTACTGGACGTAGTCGGCGTCGACGCCGCGCTCCTGCAGGATCCCCTGCGTCGTGCGGCACTTCGAGCACCTGCCGTTGAACCAGACGGTCACGTCAGCCATGGCGTGACGGTACCGTCGGCCGTCGTGCTCGACGGACTCGTGATCGCCCCGAAGTCGAAGCTCTCGCTGGCCGAGCGCGACACCACCTCGGTGCCGGGTCTGTCGCTGAAGAAGTCCGATGCCGGCGCCGCGCTGGCGGAGCGCACCGAGCAGCTCGCCGTGCTGCAGCAGCGCCTGTTCGCCGAGGACGGACGTGCGCTGCTCGTCGTGCTCCAGGGCATGGACACCAGTGGCAAGGACGGCGCCATCAAGAACGTGTTCCGCGGCATCACTCCTGCCGCGTTCCAGGTCACGTCGTTCCGCGCGCCGGCCGATCACGAGCTGGCGCACGACTACCTGTGGCGGGTGCACGCCGTGTGCCCCCGTCGCGGCCACATCGGCATCTTCAACCGCTCGCACTACGAGGACGTGGTGGCGGCGCGCGTGCGCGGCCTGCTCAAGACCGACCGGGTCAAGCAGCGGTATCGCCACATCAACGACTTCGAGCGCCTGCTGCGTGACGAGGGCACGACGGTGGTGAAGGTGTTCCTGCACATCTCGAAGGACGAGCAGCGCGAGCGGCTGCAGGCTCGTCTCGACGATCCCGAGAAGCGCTGGAAGTTCCGCGTCGGCGACCTCGACGACCGCGCCCGGTGGGACGAGTTCTCGATGGCGTACGAGCAGGCCATCTCGGCCACGAGCACGGCTGATGCGCCGTGGTACGTGGTGCCCGCCGACAAGAAGTGGCTGCGCGACGTCGTCGTGGCCGAGATCGTCGTGCGTGCGCTCGAGCGGATGGACCCCAAGCTGCCGCCTGACGACCCGGCGCTGGAGGAGATCGAGATCCCGTGAGACGGGCGCTCGCGGTGGTGCTCCTCGTGCTCGTGTCCTGCGATGGGCGCCGCGCCGACTCGCTCGACGTCTTCGCGTCGGCGTCGTGCGGGATCTTGCAGACCTGGATCGACGCGGTCGAGGACGAGACGGTGGCGCTGTCGCGCGCGGTGACCCCGTTGGACGATGCGTCGTCCCGCGTCGAGCACTACCGGCTCTTCGCCACCGCCGTCGACCTGCGGACGTGGGACGCGCTGCGCCAGCTGAAGCGGATCGCGCCGGCGGTGGGCGACGGTCGCGTCGCTGGTGATGCGTTGATCGCAGCCATGGAGCGCAGCCGCGACGTCACCCAGGAGCTCATCGACCTGGCGCAGTCGTTCCCCGAGGGCGACGACGACCCGGAGCCCCTCGTGTCGCGCATCTCCTCGCTCTTCATCCGGCTGGAGAAGGCGTTCGCCCACCCGAACAAGGCGCGCGACGAGCTGGCCACGAGGTACGACGCGTTCGTCGAACTGCCGGCGTGCGCCGACTACGTGAACCCCGTCAGCTAGTGCAGCACGACCACGGTGGTGCCGATGGGCGCCCACTCGTAGAGGTAGGCGGCGTCGCCGTCTGACTGACGGACGCAGCCTGCGCTGCGGAAGCCGCCGAGGTCGTCGTCCCCCTGCAGCGGACGTCCGTTGGCGTCCCGGGGGATGCCGTGGAACCCGATGGCCAGGTCGTCGCCCCGCGCGAAGCGCACCATGTTGCTCATCGTGATGCCGTCGTGGCCGGCGCTGGTGACCCGCGACTTCGAGTACACGGAGTACGTGGCGGCAGCCGGCGTCCGGTACTTGCCCGACACCAGGTAGCTCCGCACGACGGTGCCGTCCGTCTCGACCAGCCACACCCGCTGGGCCGGGTTGCTGTAGACGATGCGCCGGCCGGAGCCCGAGCCCGGCGGCAGGGGCGGCGCCATCGCGTTCGGGGCTCGCAGCACCCAGTACCCGCTGGTGCCGAGCGCGGCCATGGCGGTGACCGGGTCGCCGCTCCCGGTCGCCGCGCCCCGGAACGCAGCGTTGCCGTACGTGAACACGCCGCCGTCGGTCGCCGTCAGCCAGTAGCCGCCGCCGGAAGGCGTCGTGACGATGGACGTGATCGGGGACCGCAGCGCCAGCGCTCCCGCTGAGCCGTGGAACACGGCGCCGCCGAACGAGAACACGCCGCCGTCGGCGCCCGCCAGCCAGTAGCCGCCGGTGGGGGAGGCGGCGATGTCCACGATCGGCGCCGACAGGCGCATGCCGGCAAGGCCGCCGGCGTAGGTGGCGCTGCCGAAGGAGAAGACACCCCCGTCGGCCGCGGCCAGCCAGTAGCCCTCGCCGTCGGGCGTGGCGGTCATGCCGACGATCGGCGCCTTGAGCCGCGTCCCGCCGAGGGAGCCCAGGAACGGGGCGTCGCCGAAGGAGAAGACGGCGCCGTCGGACGCGGCGAGCCAGTAGCCGGTGGCGCCGGGCCGGGCCGCCATGGCGACGACCGGCGCACTCAGGCGCAGCCCGCCGGCCGAGCCGTGGAACGGTGCGCCGCCGAAGGACTGCACGCCCCCGTCGTCGGTGGCGACCCAGTAGCCACCGCCGGTCGCTGCCGTGATGTCCACCGGCCGTCGGCCGGGCGCCAGCTCCGGTGAGCCCTGGTCGCTGGCGGCGCCGAACGCGTCGATGCGATCGGTGGCCGCCGCCTCGGCTCGTCCCGGCACCGCGACCAGGGACGCGACGAGCAGCAGGATCGTCCCAAGCATCCGCCTCATGAGGGGCGGAAGACTAGGTGACGCTCAGCCGGTCTTCGGTGGTCGGCTCGACAGGACGCCGTCGGCCTCGAGCCGCTCGATCTCCTCGTCGCTCAACCCGGCCTCCCGCAGCACCTCGCGGTTGTGCTCGCCACGCCACGGCGGATCGCGACGGACCCCCGCATCGGCGTCGCTGAAGCGCCAGGGTGGCGACGGGATGCGGATGGTGCCGCCCGACCGATCGTCGACGTCGGTGATGGCGGCCCGGTCGTCGGCCCAGTCGGTCTCGGCCAGCTCGCGCACCGAGCGCACCACGCCCACGGGGAGCCTTGCCTTGTCCAGCGCCGCCTCCAGCTCCGTGGCCGTGTCGAAGCCGGCCACCCACGCCTCGACGATGGCCACGAGCTGGTCGCGGTTGTGTGCTCGTTCGCGCTCGTCCTGGAAGCGGGGGTCGGTCAGCAGGTCGGGGCGGTCCATCGCCTTGCAGAACAGCTCGAACACACCGGGCGCCCACGCATCGGCCGACGTGGTCGAGTACTTGCCGTCGCGGGTCCGGTAGAGCTTCGGTCCCGCGCCGCGACCGGCGCCGTACAGCTCAGCACTCACGTGCTCGTTGACGTGCAGCAGCGACGAGGCCATGGCGACGTCGACGTGCTGGCCGCGGCCGGTGCGCTCGCGCTGGTGCAGGGCGGCGAGGATCCCGATGGCGCACTCGAGCCCGGCGTACACGTCGGCGTGCGAGTAGCCGTCGTTGCGGGCCTCGCCGCCGCGCTCGATGATGCCTGCCGTGAGGCCAGCCTCGGCGTGCACGATGACGGCGTAGGCGCGTCGGTTGCGCCACGGCCCGTCCTGCCCCCATCCGGTCAGCGACGCGTAGACGTTGCGCGGGTTGACGGCCGACACCGCCTCGTAGCCGAGGCCGAACCGATCCATCACGCCGGGCCGGAAGTTCTCGAGGACGACGTCGGCAGTGGTCGCCAGCCGCAGGAGCAGCCCGCGTGCCTCGGCGCGGTTGAGGTCGAGGCTGATGTTGCGCTTCCCCGAGTTCTGCTGGGCGAAGTACAGCGAGGTCGAGCTGGATCGGACGCCGAGGAAGCGGCTCAGGTCGCCGTCGGGCGGCTCGATCTTGACGACGTCGGCACCGAGGTCGGCCAGCGCGCGCCCGCAGAACGGCCCCGAGTACACGCGCGAGAAGTCGAGGACCTTGACGCCGTCGAGTGGACCGGGCCCGTGCGGCACGGGCCGAACCTACTCAGACGGAGCGGCGCGGGGCGGCGGCGCGCAGGTGCGCCAGCCGCGGCTCGACGGCAGCGACGACGCGCGCGAACACCTCGTCGGGTGTGCCGAGTCCGTCGACGGTCGTGAGCAGACCCTGGTCGGCCAGCCACAGGAGCAGCGGGCCCGACTGCTCGTCGTAGAGCGCGAGGCGGCGGGCGATCGCCTCGTCGGTGTCGTCGTCGCGGCGCTGGGCGATCCCACCGCACTGGGGGCACGCCAGGTGATGGGTGACGCCGTCCGGCGCCGCGGTCACGGTGCCGCAGTCCTTGCACACGCGGCGGGCGGCCAGGCGGGGGAGCACCACCGCGGTGGGCACGTCGATCTCGACGGCGAGGTCGGCGGCGCCGGCGCCGAGGACCTCGAACAGCGCCTGACCCTGCGCCAGCGTGCGGGGGAAGCCGTCGAGCAGGTAGCCCGACCGTCGCGCCTCGGTGCCGCCGAGGTGAGCGGCGACGAGGTCGAGGACCAGC
>DASUCO010000206.1:0-4935 GCA_036275955.1 Acidimicrobiales bacterium | reverse complement strand
CCTCGTGGCGCGCTTGGCCCAGGCACTCGTATACCGTGCCGCGCATGGCTGACTCCTCCTTCGACATCGTGAGCAAGGTCGACCACCAGGAGGTCGACAACGCCCTGAACCAGACCGCCAAGGAGATCGCGACCCGCTTCGACTTCAAGAACGTCGGGGCCTCGATCAAGTGGTCGGGCGAGTCGGTGCGCATGGAGGCGAACAGCGAGGAGCGCGTCAAGGCCATCCTCGACGTGTTCGAGACCAAGCTCGTCAAGCGCGGGATCTCGCTCAAGTCGCTGAAGAAGGGCGAGCCGACGCTCTCGGGCAAGGAGTACTACCTCGTCTGCGAGATCGAGCAGGGCATCTCGAGCGAGAACGCCAAGAAGGTCTCGAAGATCATCCGGGACGAGGGGCCGAAGTCGGTCAAGGCTCAGATCCAGGGCGACGAGCTGCGCGTCACGTCCAAGAGCCGCGACGACCTGCAGGCCGTGCAGGCCCTGCTCAAGGGCAAGGACCTCGACTTCGCCGTGCAGTTCGTCAACTACCGCTGAGCCTCAGCGGCGGTAGCCGGCCATCTCCTCGAGCCGCGCGATCCGCTCGGCCATCGGCGGGTGGGTCGAGAACCAACTGGACATGCCCTCCCGGCGGAACGGGTTGGCGATCATCAACGAGCTCGTCGTCTGCAGGTTCGGCTCCGGAGGGAGCGGCAGCTGGCGCGTCCCCATCTCCAGCTTGCGCAACGCGCTCGCCAGCGCGAGCGGGTCGCCCGTGACTGCGGCGCCGGAGGCGTCGGCCTGGTACTCCCGCGACCGGCTGATCGCCATCTGGATGAGGCCCGCCGCAACGGGGCCGAGGATCAGCACGGCGAGCGCGCCGAGCGGCCCGGGCCCGTCGTCGTCGCTGCTGCGCCCGAACGGCACGAGGTACGCCAGGTAGCCGAGGTACATGATGACGCTGGCCAACCCGGCCGCGACCGAGCTGATCAGGATGTCGCGGTTGTAGACGTGGGCGAGCTCGTGACCGAGCACGCCGCGCAGCTCACGCTCGTCGAGCAGGGCCAGGATCCCGTCGGTCGCGCAGACCGCGGCGTTGCGCGGGTTGCGCCCGGTGGCGAACGCGTTGGGCGCCATCGTCGGCGAGACGTAGAGCCGGGGCATCGGCTGCCGCGCCGCGGTCGAGAGCTCGCGGACGATCCGGTACATCGCGGGCTGCTCGGCCTCGCTGACGGGCCGCGCGCGCATCGAGCGCAGCGCGATCTTGTCGCTGTAGAAGTAGGAGATGCCGTTGGTCGCGAGCGCGATGACGACGGCGATCGTGAGGCCTTGGCTGCCGCCGAGCCACTGGCCGGCGAGCAGGATCAGGCCGGAGAGCAGAGCGAGCAGTGCGGCGGTCTTGACACCGTTGAGGTGGCGGTGCACGGCTGGGCCTCCGGGAAGGTGCAGGGGTCGTTCACGAGGCAGAACGCGCTGCTCGCGCATCACGTTCCCCGGTCGAAGATCCCCGTAACTGCATGATCGACGGAGGTTCTCGGGGCGCTGACCTGCACGGATGCCCAAGATCCCCGTTACTGCATGATCAACGCAGGGTGGGGGGGAAGGAGAGGAGGGGGTCGGGGGCGAGGGAGAACAGGAGGGCCGCGCCGAGGGTGGCGCCGATGGCGAGGCCGTCGGACCACGAGATGCGGTACGACGGCGGGCGCCCGGTCCCGGCGGCGTCGGGGGCGCGGGCGTAGAGGGCGGTGGCCCAGGTCAGGTAGTAGTACAGGCCGACGACCACGTTGAGCGCCATCACGACGGCGAGCCAGCCGACGCCCTGGTCCACGGGCGCACGGAACACGACGACCTTCGCGAACAGCCCGAGCAGCCCCGGTGGCAGCCCCGCCAGGCAGGCGAGGGAGAACGCCAGCGCGAACGCCGAGAGCGGCTCGGTGCGGCCGAGACCGCGGTAGTCCTCGAGCAGGTTCGCCGGGCGGTGCCGACCGACGAGGGTGACCACGGAGAAGGCGCCGAGGTTCATCACGGCGTAGGCGAGGACGTAGGCGATCGTCGCCGGGAGGACCGCACCGAGGTCGCCGCCGGCCGCGGAGCCCAACGGCACGAGCATGTAGCCGGACTGCGCCACCGAGGACCAGGCGAGCAGCCGCACCGCATGGGTCTGGCGCAGCGCGGCGAGGTTGCCCACCGTCATCGTCAGGGCGGCGACGACGGCGACCGCGGGCGACCAGCGATCGGCGTACGGCGCGAAGCCCTCGGTGAGCAGCAGCGCCAGCCCGACGAAGCCCGCCGCCTTGGAGACCACCGAGAGGTACGCCGCGACGGGCACCGGTGCGCCCTGGTAGGTGTCGGGCGCCCAGAAGTGGAACGGCACCGCGGCGACCTTGAACCCGAAGCCGGCGAGCGCGAGCGTGACGGCGAGCACGATCGCGGGCTCACTCGCCGACGGCGCGGCCAGCGCGGCGGCGATGCGCGAGAGGTGCACCTCGCCGGTGAGGCCGTAGACCAGGCTCAGCCCGAAGAGCATGACCGCCGTCGACACGACGGAGACGAGGAACAGCTTGAGCGCGGCCTCGCTCGACCTGCTGTCGAAGCGGCGCAGCGCGACGAGTGCGAACGCCGGCAGCGACACGACCTCGAGAGCGACGACGAGGGTGAGCAGGTCTCGGCTCGCGGCCAGCGTCAGTGCGCCGGCGACCGAGGCAAGGAGCAGGAAGAAGTACTCCCCCGCGGGCAGCGCGCTGTCGCGCACGGTGTCGAGCGACAGCAGCACGCACACGAGCGCGCCGCCGACGACGAGGGCCTGGAACACCAGCGTGAGGTCGTCGACGACGTACGAGCACGCCGGCAGCCCGCCGTCGCCGGGCAGGCAGAACGTCGCCCGCCGCTCCCCGACGAGCGGGAGGAGCAGCCCGCCGGCGACAGCGAGGCCCGCCGCCGTGACCCACCCTGCGACGGCGCGGCGTGCGGGCGGCAGGAACGCGTCGAGGACGAGGACGCCGAGCCCGAGCAGCGCGACCAGCAGCGGCGCCGCGATCGCCAGGTAGTCGATCTCCTGCACCCGGCTCACGAGCGACCGCCCAGCAGCGTGCGCACGACCGGGTCGCTCGCCTCGAGCAGCCAGCCGGGCCACAGGCCGAGCACCACGACGAGCGCCACGACGGGAGCCCAGACCAGCAGCTCGTGGCGCGACGCGTCGCGCAGCAGCACGGCGTCCCGCCATGCCTCGAAGCTCGTCCCCTGCGCGACCCGGCGCACGAGGGCGACGAAGTACGTCGTGGTGAGCACGACACCGACGCCCGCGACGGCCATGAGGACCAGGAAGTACGGCCGGGACAGCCCGGCCGCCGGGTCGAACGCGGCGAGCAGCACGAGCATCTCGCCCCAGAACCCGGCCAGTCCCGGCAGGCCGAGGCTGGCCACGGCGGCGAACGCGAGCAGCCCGCCGAGGCGCGGCATCCGCTCGTAGAGGCCACCGCCGAGGATGTCGAGCTCGGAGGTGTGGTGGCGGTCCTTGACCGCGCCGGCGAGGAAGAACAGCAGCCCGGTGATCAGGCCGTGCGCGATGTTCGCGTAGAGCGCGCCGTTGAGGCCGACCGGAGTCAGGGTCGCGATACCCAGCAGCACGAAGCCCATGTGCCCGACGCTGGAGAACGCGATGAGCCGCTTGAGGTCGCGCTGGGCGAGGCAGGCCAGCGCGCCGTAGACGATGCCCGCGACGGCGAGCGCGCCGAGCCACGGCGCGACCGTGCGGGCGCCGTCGGGCACCACGGGGACTGCGATCCGGATGAACCCGTAGGTGCCCATCTTCAGCAGTACTCCGGCGAGCAGCACCGAGCCGACGGTCGGCGCCGCGGTGTGCGCGTCGGGCAGCCACGAGTGCAGCGGCCACATCGGGGTCTTCACCGCGAAGCCGAGCCCCAGCGCCAGGAAGGCCAGCACCTGCACGGTGTGCGAGAGTCCTGCGCCCTGTCGCTCGGCGAGCACGGTCAGGTCGAAGGTGCCTGCCTTCGTCCCGACCAGCAGCATCCCGACGAGCATCACCACGCTGCCGAGAAGCGTGAACAGGATGAACACGTTGGCCGCGCGCCGCCGCCCGCCCGGCACGCTGTCGTCGCCCCACTGCGCGATGACGAACCACATCGGCACGAGCACGACCTCGAAGAACACGAAGAACAGCAACATGTCCAGCGCGACGAACGTGCCGAGCATGCCGACCTCGAGCAGCAGCAGCAGGCCGACGAGCGCGCGCAGACGGCCGGCTTCGGGGCGTACGCGCAGGAGGTACGCCATGCACAGCACGGTCAGGAAGGCGGTGAGCAGCACCAGCGGCGCGGAGACCCCGTCGATGCCGAGGTGGAACCGCAGACCCAGGTTCGGCACCCACTCCACGTCGGTCTCCGGCGTCGCGACGGTGACCCAGACCGACACCAGGAATGTCACGGTCGTCACGGCGAGACCGAACGGCACGGCGAGCCGCTCCCCGCGGCGCGGCGGGGCGACGAGCAGGAGCACGGCGCCGGCGAGCGGGACGGCCAGCAGCAACGGCAGCAACAGCTCGCTCACGTCAGGGTCACCACCCCGAGCACCAGCAGGAGCACGCCGGCGAGGACGCCGGTGAGGTACGTCTGCACGTTGCCCTGCTGGGTGAGTGTGACGAGGCGCCCCAGCCCACGAGCGCCGCTGCCGGTGCCGTCCACGGCGCCGAGGACCGCGGTGTCGTCGGTCCAGCGCACCGCCTGGGCGGCGGCGCGCACCGGACGGACGAAGGCCCGGTCGTAGAGCGCGTCGACGAAGAATGCCTGTTCGAGCGCGGGACGCAGCCGCCAGGTGCCGGAGGGGTCGGTCGCCGGCGAGCGCCGCCACGCGAGCCACATCGCGGCGACGCCGGCCAGGGCGAGCCCCACGGAGAGCACGGAGGTGAGCGCCCCGACGTGCAGCGCCGACTGGGCCACCTCGG
>DASUCO010000205.1:0-6664 GCA_036275955.1 Acidimicrobiales bacterium | reverse complement strand
GGATGCAGCCCCCGGGCAGGCCGAACATGACCTCGACGTTCTCCATCTCGAGGCTCTTGATGAGGGCTTGCGCCCCGGTCAGCTTCATGGTGCTCCCTGTCGTGGGGTGGAACAGTGGCCGAAAACTGGAACGACCCCCCGTCTGGGAGGTCGTGGCACGGCGCGCGGTGTGAGGGCGGCGTGCTAGGTCAGGATTACGAGGATGGTGCTGGGGGTCATGGCGTGACCAGTGTGGCAGCGTTTCCCGGTTCCTACAACCCCCCCACCGTCGCCCATCTGGCGATGGCCGAGGCGACCGTCCGCCAGTGCGGCGTCGACCGGGTCGACCTCGTGCTCTCCCGGGAGGCCCTCGGCAAGGAGCACGTCGTGCACCCGACGGTGGACGAGCGGGCCCGGGTCCTGGAGGCGGTGGCCGCCACTCGCCCGTGGCTCGGCGTCGTCGTCACCGACCGCCGACTGCTGGCCGACATCGCCCGGGGCTACGACGTGCTCGTGCTCGGCGCCGACAAGTGGGAGCAGGTGCTCGACCCCCGCTTCTACGGCGACTCGATGGACGACATGAAGGCAGCCGTCGCGCGCCTCCCCCGCCTGGCGGTGGCGGCCCGCAAGGACCACGCGCTGCCGTCCGGTGCGCTGGTGACGCTGCTCGACGTCGAGCACCACGAGGTCTCCTCCACCGCCGCCCGCGCCGGCGCCACCGACCTCATGCTCCCCGAAGCCCGCGAGAGCGGCCTTTGGTGATGTGAGCGGGTCGTTTCCGACCCGCTCGCATCACCAGAACGGCTCAGGCCGCGGCGCGGCGGTGGCGTTGCCGTGTCCGGCGGACGATCGAGACCGCCTCAGTTGGACGGGACCAGAGGCGCTCCGTCCAGATGCGGACGATCTCGGGATGGCCGGCGGCGATGAGAGCGGCGTCGCGGGCCTCGTCGGCGGCGACGTCGACGGGGCTGCTGTGGTGCAGCTCGCTGTCGACCTCGAAGATCACGCCGGTGAGCTCGTCGAGGTAGTCCACGCGACCGATCCACTCGTGCCCGCCGAGGTCCACCTGCCGCCGTAGTCCGGTGATCCCGGCGTTTGCCATCAGCTTCTCGAACTGCAGCTCGTTGCCGCTGCCCGGCATGATCGACCCTCGCGGCCAGCGGTCGAGGAGCTCCCGCATGTTCGTGATGCCGTTCCGTCCGGATGCGGCCAGGACCGGTAGGAGATCGTGGAGCCGGTCCAGGACCGAGGGGGCGTGCTTGCACACGTTGACGACCAGACGCTCGAGCCGGTCCGGGTGGATCACACCGGCCAGGTCGTAGATCGTCCGCGGGACGGTGGTGACGTCGATCCCGCGCCATGTGGTGACGTGCTCCGGCAGCAGGAGACGCGGGTGGTGCACGTGTGCCAGCGACGACAGTCGAAACCGACTCCGGTGCGCGGTCACCTCGATCCGCCGGAGTGGGAAGCTTGGAAACCGCCAGAGCCACGCTGCCGTGAAGTACGAGGCCACGCCGCCGCCGGGCACGTCGAGCGTCGCCGCCTTGATCCGCTGCTCGTCGGTGCGAGGCGACGCGGCCACGACGAACACGTTCGACGACAGCTGATCGAGCACGCCGGCAGCACATCGCCGTTGGAGCGCCTTGCGATCGACTCCCACCTGGCGCCGGCTGAACGCCGCATGTTGGACGGCCGCCACTGCGGCGATCTGCTGATCGATGCCCCTGTCCATGCCCGACGGTCTAGCGACGGGGTGTGACAGCAGGTTCTGGTGATGTCAGCGGGTCGGAAACGACCCGCTGACATCACCAAAACCCCTTCAGTCGTTCATGCCGCCGCCGCGGAGGGCGGGTTGGGCGGTGGCGCGCATGCGCTTGAGGACGCGGGTGGTGACGGCGACGGCGGCGGGGTGGGTGCCGCCGTTGGCGTCGCACGCCGCCTGCCATGCAGTGGCACGAGCGGCGACGACGTCGGCGTCATCGAGCTCGACGCAGGAGAGGGTGTCGGTGTTGAGGTCGACGACGATGGTGTCGCCGTCCTCGATCAGCGCGATGGGGCCACCCAAGAACGCCTCGGGCGCCACGTGACCGATGACGAGGCCGACCGACCCGCCGGAGAAGCGGGCGTCGGTCATGAGCGCGATCGTGATGTCGCGCTGGCGGCACAGCGACGTCATGCGCGACGTCGGGTCGAGCAGCTCGGGCATGCCCGGCGCGCCACGCGGGCCCAGGTAGCGGATCACGACCATGTCGTGGTCGGCGAAGGAGTCGGGGTCGTCCTCCAGCGCGTGCACCAGTGCCGCCTCGCCGTTGAACACGCGGGCGCGGCCGGTGAAGCGACCGTCGCTGATGCCGCCCTCGACGCCCGCCACCTTGAGGATGGCGCCGCCGTCGGGTGACAGGTTGCCGGCGAGCAGGCGCAGGCCGCCGGTGTCCTTGAACGGCGTGTCGACGGTGTGGATCACGTCGCCGTCGGGCGCGGGCGGGTCGAGCCGGGCGACCTGCTCGGCGAGCGTCTCGGCCGTGCACGTCATCGTCGACCCGTCGAGCATCCCGGCGTCGAGCAGCTCCTTGACGACGACCTGGATCCCTCCCTTGGCGTCGATGTCGACCATCGAATAGGCCCCGAAGGGCCGCATGTTCACGAGCACCGGCAGGCGACGCGACAGGTCGTTGAACTCGCGCTGGCTGATGACCTCCTCCCAGAGGTCGAACCCGGCGGCGCGGGCGATCTCCACGCTGTGCAGGGCGACGTTGGTCGAGCCGCCCATGGCGATGGTGACCGTCAGCGCGTTGCGGAGCGAGGCGGGCGTGACGATGTCGCGCGGCCGGATGCCCTTCTCGGTCATGGCCACCAGGCACTGCACGAGCTCGGCCGGGAACTCCTTGGTCCGGCGCGGGTCGTCGGACGGCGGCGCCACCATGTGCAGCGGCTCCATGCCGAGCACGCTCAGGAACGTCTGCATCGTGTTGTAGGTGAACATGCCACCGCAGCTGCCCTGACCCGGACAGGCGTTCACCGCCACGCGCGTGCGCACGTCGTCGTCGGGATCGCCCGCGACCTGGAACGCGTCGACGAGGTCGATGCGGTTGCCGGTCTCCGGGTCCATGCCGGGGTGGATCGAGCCGTCCGACAGCAGCACGGCCGGCGCGTCGTGCTCGAGGATCGCCGCCAGCGTGCCGACCGGCGGCTTGTCGCACGCGACGACGCCGATGACGCCGGCCATGGCGTTGGCTCGCAGGTGCATGTCCGTGGTGTCGTTCACCAGCTCGCGACCGATGAGCGAGTAGCGCATGCGATCGGTCCCGTTGAGCTGGCCGTCGGAGACGCCGACGGTGAACGCCGGCGCGATCAGCCGCACGCGCAGGTCGTCGGCGTGGATGCGCTCGGCCAGCGCCTCCTGCACGGCGTCGACCTTGGCGTTGACGCCCAGGTAGCACTGGCTGTCGCCCAGCGTGCCGATGACGCCCCACACCGGGTCGTGGACCTTCGTGATGTCCTCGCCCAGGAACTTCGCCGTGCCCACCCGCTGGACGTCGCGACCGGGATTCTCCGAGATGAAGACGGCGGTGATGGTCTCGTCGGCCATGATCGAGAGGTTATGGGGAAGCTCGGGGCCTCCTTCAGTCGGTTGCTCACCGCATCCGCGCTGTCCAACCTCGCCGACGGCGTGTTCCAGGTCGCGCTGCCGCTGCTGGCGGTGACCCTCACGCGCAGCCCCGGACTCGTCGCCGGGGTCACGTTGGCGCAGCGCATCCCCTGGCTCGTGATGGCGCTGCCGGCCGGCGCGCTCGCAGACCGACTCGACCGCAAGCGCACGATGATCCGCGTCGACCTGCTCCGTGTCGTCGTCATGGGCGCGATCGCCGTCACGGTCGCGGCAGACGTCGACTCGATCGCCGTCCTCTACGTCGCCGCGCTCGTGCTCGGCATCGGCGAGACGCTGTTCGACACCGCCGCACAGTCGATCCTCCCGAGCGTCGTCTCCCGTGACCAGCTGTCCGAGGCCAACGGCAGACTCCAGGCCGTCGAGCTCGTCGCCAACGCGTTCGTCGGCCCCCCGGTCGGCGGGTTGCTCGCGGCTGCCGCGCTGACGAGCGCGTTTGCCGTCTCGTCCGGTGCCTACCTCGTCGCTGCGCTCCTCCTCGTCGGCATCGTCGGGTCGTTCCGGCCCCAGCCCACAGGCGAGGCGAAGAACATGCGGCGGGAGATCGCCGAGGGACTTCGGTTCGTGTGGCACAACGACGTGCTGCGCACGCTCGGGATCATGTTGGGTGTCACCAACCTCGCGTTCACGGCCCAACAGTCGGTGCTCGTCATCTACGCCACCGGCGAGATGGGGCTCAGCGAGGCTGGCTATGGCCTGGTGCTGACGTCGGCAGCGCTCGGCGGGATTGCAGGGTCGTGGGCCGGTCCCCGTCTGGAGCGAAGCCTGGGACGGGCGCGGTGCCTCGTGCTCGCGATCTCGCTGTTCGGCGCGACGCTCGGCGTCCCGGCGATCACCGCCGACGTGGCAGCCAACGTCGTCGCGTTCGTCGTCGCCAGCTTTGGCAGCGTCGTGTGGAACGTGATCACCGTGTCGTTCCGGCAGCGGATCACCCCCGATCGCCTCATGGGTCGAATGAACAGCGCGTACCGCCTGCTCGGCTGGGGCACGATGCCGATCGGGGCCGCACTCGGCGGCGTCATCGCCGAGATCTGGGGACTCCGGCCCACCTTCGCCGTCGCCGCCCTCCTGCACGTGCCGCTGCTGCTCGGCTTCTTCGTCGTCACGGAGAAGCGCATGAACGAGACCGATACCGTCACGGCGACATGACCACGATCGTGCGGGCCACCGGGGTCGTGAAGCGGTGGGGTGACACCACCGCGCTGGCCGGCATCGACGCCGAGATCGGCGCCGGCGTCACCGGCCTGCTCGGCGCCAACGGCGCCGGCAAGACGACGCTGCTCGGCCTCATCCTCGGGCTGCACCGGCAGGACGACGGCACGCTCGAGGTGCTCGGGCTCGACCCGACCACGGCCGGGCCCGAGGTGCGAGCCCGGCTCGGCTACGCACCCGAGCACGACGCGCTGCCCGGCGACGTGCGAGCGCACGACCTGGTCCGGCACATGGCCGAGATCCACGGGCTGCCGAGCAAGGAGGCCGTCGGCCGCGCCAGCGACGCGCTGTGGCACGTGGGGCTGGGCGAGGAGCGCTTCCGTCCCGTCGGCACCATGTCCACCGGTCAGAAGCAGCGGGTGAAGCTGGCGTCGGCGATGGCGCACGATCCGGCGCTGCTGCTGCTCGACGAGCCGACCAACGGCCTCGACCCCATGCAGCGCGATGCCATGCTGACGCTGATCCGCCGCATCGGCACCGAGTTCGGCATCTCCGTCATCCTCTCGTCGCACCTCCTCGAGGAGGTCGAGCGCGTGTGCGACTCGGTGCTCATCCTCTCCGGCGGCACCGTCGTCAGCTCCGGCACGCTCGACGAGCTGCGCGGTGGTGGCGGCGCCTTCATCGTCGAGCCCGACGGCCGCGTCGACGAGCTCGCCGCCGCGCTGCAGCGGCACGGCCTCGAGGTCGAGGTGCTGGGCACCACCCGCCTCTCGCTGAACGGCGACGAGATCGAGATCACCGACGCCATCCGCGACGCGTGCGCCGAGCTCGGCATCGGCCTGCGCCGGCTGCAGCGGCGCACGGCGACGCTCGAGGACGTCTTCCTGGCAGGCACCGGTGTCTGAGGCCCACATCTACGAGCAGGGCTACCGCTCCTACGACGGACCCCGCCTCGGCGTGTCCGCCAGCGTCCGCAGCCTGGCCATCCACAGCATCCGGCGCGGGCTCGGGCTGCGACGCACGTTCTGGGCCAAGCTCCTCCCGATCGCCACCGTCGTGATCGCGTACGTGCCGGCCATCGTCTTCGTCGGCATCGCCGCGCTCATCCCCGACGAGATCACCGACGAGATCGACGCCATCCCGAGCTACGCCGACTACTTCGGCAACATCACGGCAGCCATCCTCCTCTTCGTCGCCGTCGTCGGCCCCGAGGTGCTGTGCAGCGACCGCCGCAACGGCATGCTCGGCATGTACCTGGCATCGCCCCTGACACGCGAGACCTACCTGCTGGCCAAGGTCCTCGCCGTCGTGCCGGTGCTGCTGCTCGTCACCCTGGGGCCGCAGCTGCTCCTGCTCGTCGGACGGTCGCTGGTCGACGCCGGACCGGAGACGGCGACCGACTTCGTGCTGGTGCTCGTCCGCAGCCTCGCCGCCGGCCTGGTCGTCTCGACGGTGTACACCGCCATCTCGCTGGCAGCCGCCAGCCTCACCGAGCGCCGCGCGTTCGCGTCGGCCGGCGTCATCCTGGCGTTGCTCCTCTCGGGCGCCGTCACCAGCGCGCTGGTCGAGAACGCCGACTTCGACCGTCGCATCTACCTGCTGAACCTCGGCTTCCTGCCCATCGAGCTGGTGCAGCGCATCTACGGCGAGCTGGGCTCGGAGCCGTCGCTGACCACCGCGTCGCTCGTCGCCGCCGTCGCCGCCTGGGTGCTGGGCAGCGCCGCCCTCGTCCTGTGGCGCTACCGCAAGCTGACGGTGAGCCGGTAGTGGCCGTCATCGAGGTCGACGGCGTCACCAAGTGGTTCGACGACGTCGTCGCCGTGTCCGAGGTGTCCTTCGACCTGGACGTCGGCGTCACCGCGCTGC
>DASUCO010000204.1:0-8605 GCA_036275955.1 Acidimicrobiales bacterium | reverse complement strand
ACTCGCCGAGCGCCTGCCGCCGGTGCGAGCCGACGACCGGCCGAAGCACGGTTGGATCCGACGGTTCGTGACTCGCTACATCAGCGGCTCGTTCGCGGCGCTCCCGATGGCGGTGCAGATCGTCGCCATCCTCACGCTCGGCTACGCCCTCTGGGCCTACCTGCGATTCGACGAGTCGCAGGCCACGGCCGTCGCCGTCGGCACGATCCTCAGCTTCGTCGTCACCGGCGGCCACGTGCAGGCGATCGGTCGTCTCGGACTCAGCTACTCGTCGCACGGCAACGACCTCCTCGCCGAGCGCGTGTGCCGGCGACTCGTCCGGCACGGGATGGTCAGCGCCGCGGTCGTCGCGCTCGGGTGGGTGGTGCTCAACGTCGTCACCCGCTCCTTCGAGTGGTGGGTGCTCGGTGTCGCGCTCGTCTACTACGGCCTGCTCGCCGTGCTGTGGCTGTCCACCGCCATCCTCTACACCGTCGAGCGTCGGCTGCCCATCATGCTGACCGTCGTCATCGGCATCGTCGTCATCTGGCTGCTCCGCAGCGCGGTGCCGGTGTCGATCTACGTCGCGCACTGGGTCGGGCTCCTGGCGTCGAACGTGCTGGCCTGGGTATGGGGCCGGCGCGTGCTGCGGGCGCGGGCCGACCTCGTCGAGGGCGACCTGCGCCTGGCCGAGCTGCCGCGCACCTCCGTGCTCATCTACTCCGTTGGCCCCTACTTCCTGTACGGCACCCTCTACTTCTCGTTGCTCTTCGCCGATCGCGTGGTCGCCTGGTCGACCGCCGACTTCCACCTGCCGATCGTCATCTGGTTCCGCACGCCCTACGAGCTGGGGCTCGACTGGGCGCTGCTCACCCTGGTGCTCACGCTGGCGCTGCTGGAGCACGTCGTGCACGAGTTCGCCGACGCGTCGCTCCCCACCCAGCGAGCGACCAGCGGGCTCGAGCCAGAGCTCCACAACCGACGGTTCCTGCGGTTCTACGTCCGCCAGGTCGTGTTCCTCGGCATGATCGCCGTGCTCAGCTGCATCGGCGTGTACGCGCTCGTCACGTGGACCCGGCGCTTCTCGGAGAACGAGCAGGCTCGTGACTTCTTCGCCAGCGCAGTGACCTTTCAGGTCTTCGTGCTGGGCGCCATCGGCTACGCGTTCCTGGCGCTGGCCCTGATGAACGCGTCGTTCTTCTTCGTGCTGTCGCGGCCGTGGCCGATGATCCGCGCCATCGGCACCGGCCTCGCGCTCGGCGTCGTCGTCGGCTACGTGCTCAGCCGAACGGTCACCTACTGGTGGGGCGGGTTCGGCGTCCCCATCGGCATGGGTGCGTTCGCGGTGCTCAGCACGATCCAGACCGTCCGGCTGATGCGCAACCTCGACTACGCGTACTACTCGGCCTACTGATGCCGTTCTCGTACCCGATCGACGCGACCCTCGCCGCGATCCAGCTGACGCTCGGGGCCGTCCTGCTCTTCGTCGTCATGCCCTGGCTCGTCTTCGCGCCGCACACACGCCACCCGTTCGGACGACGGATGCCGGAGCACGCCGCCGCCGGCGTCGTCGTCGCCGGTCTCCTGGTGCCGGCGCTGGCGATGCTCCGGCTGCTCGACGCCGTGTCCCTCCTGGCGTCGGTGGGGCTGCTCGGCGTGGTCGCGGCGCGACGGCGCGGCGTCGAGGTCCGCCGCGGCCTGCGACGCACGTGGCGACGCATGGCGAGCGTCGCCCTCGACCGCTTCGAGTCCGGACGTCCGAGCATCACCCGCCCGTCGTGGCGACGGCTCGATCCCGGGCCCGGCCGTCGAGCGGTGCTGGCCGGCGGGATCGCCCTGGGTGGCCTCGTCGTGTGGCAGTCGATCGCCGAGGCCCTCGTGCACGCCGGTCCCGACCTGCCGGGTCACGGCGTTCGGGTGCTCCGGCTCGAGCGCCTCGCGCTCCGCGACGCCTTCGCCGACGGCGTGCACCACAGCGGGCTCGAGTCCGTGCTGTCCGCCATCGGCCGCGTCGTCACCGTCGACACCCCCCTGCTGGTGCGGCTCGCGCCCGGCCTGGTGTCGATCGCACTGGTCGCCGGGGTCGTGTGGTCGGGCTGGCGGCTCACCGATCGCGCCGCCGCCGGTCTGGTCAGCGGCGCCGTCGTCGCGCTCGCCGGCCGCGCCGCGTGGTGGCCGATCGACCAGGCGCCGAGCAGCGACGCGCTCGCGGTCTCCGCCGCGTGCGCGTTCGCGGCACCGGCGCTGGCCGTCGCTGTCGACGTCTGGCGGGGACGCACGTCCGTACCCGCGATCGGTGTGGTGCTGGCCGCCGCGTCCCTCTTGCACCCGGTGATCGGCGCGCTCCTCGCCCTGGCGATCATCGTCGGTTGGGTCGTCGCCGCAGCCATCGGACCCCGGACGCTGTCGAGCGTGCCGCTGGCCGCCGCCATCGGGGCGGCCGTCGGCTGGCTGCCCATCGTGGCCGGTCTGGCGGTGGGCGAGCCGTGGAACGCCGGACCGTTCGGCATCGAGGCCGCCCTCGGTCCCGCCTTCCGCGCCGTGACGGGTGTCCCGCCGGACGTCGACCGGCCCCACCTGCTGCTGCTCGGTGCGCTCGTAGCAGCCTTCGTCGTGGTCGTCGTCCCGCATCGCCTGCACAGCACCGGCAGCGGCCTCCGCATCTTCGGCGGCGCCGTGATCGCGCTGGTCGCCGCCCTGCAGCTGTACCGGATCGGCGTGGACGATCCGACGGCACCGGGCGTCGCCGGCGCCGCGGGCACGGCGGCACTCGCGCTCGTCGCCGCGGTCGTCGTCACCGCGGCGAGCGACCGAACCGTGGTGCTCCTCGGTGTTGCCGCGCTGGTCGGGGCAGCCAGCCTGCCGCTCCCGAACGCGATCGACGACGAGGCGCGACGGGACGAGATCGCGTCCCGGATCCGGACGATCGACAGCACCAGCGCGCCCCTGCGATGGACGGTCGTGGCCGAGCCGGCTGCGCTCACGCTGGTGCCGGAGGGGGGCTTCTTCATCGACGCCGGCACGTTCCTGGACTCCTACGACGCGGCGGCGTGGAGGTTCGATCCCGAGCGTCCATCTCTCTCGGTCCCCACCCGCCACGTCTACCTCTTCGTGTCCACTGCCGCGGCCGACGACACGGTGGCCAACGAGACCGGCGGCGCGACGGACATCCTCGGGTTCGACGACCTGACGTCGGGCGGCGCGGCCGGGGACGAGTCGTCGGCGCTCGCCGCGTGGGTCGCCGAGTACGACGAGGGCCACGACGACCTGCGCGTCGCGTACCGCGACGACGACCTCACGGTCTTCCACATCGAGCGCTCTCGCGAGGAAGAGGAGCGCGCCACCCGCTTGGCGGAGCGCCGGCGTGAGGAGCGACGACGGACCGCGACGCGCTGCCGAGCCACCGGCGACCACCTCGTGTTCCCGACACCCCGCGCGTTCGAGGAGTGCTCGTGAGGCGGGTGCTGGGTGGCTCGGTCGTGCTCGGCCTGCTCGCCTTCATCGGGCTCTTCGTCGCCGGGCCGCTCGGCACCCCCGCGTGCGCGGCACAGCCGGCCCCGCTGCGCGTCGGCATGCGCATCCTGCTGGTGTCGATCGACGGCACCGACAGCGGGATCGCCGCATGGCGGGACCTGTTGCTGGACGAGGGCGTCCCCCACGACGAGCTGCACCTCGATCGGGAGGAGATCGAGGAGCGCTCCCTCTGGGACGGCGACATGGCGCGCTTCCAGGCGATCGTCCTCGCCGACAGCCACCTGTCGAGGGACGGCCGGCCCGACCTTCCCTCGCTCCTCGACCCTGCCGAGCGCCAGGCCATCAGCGAGTACCAGACCCGGACCGGCGCGCGGCTCGTCGCCGCCACGATCGTCCCCGACCCCGCGCTCCCGCTCACCCTGGCGAGCACCCCGTCGGACCTCGACGGGTTCACCGGCGAGCTGACGGCTGCGGGCCGCGAGGTGTTCCCCTACCTGAGGGGCTCCGTGCCGATCGAAGATGCCTTTGGCTTCGTGCCGACTGCCGACGTGACGCCGGATCTCACGCCGCTCGTGGAGCTGCCGAGCGGTCAGCCGCTCGTGGTCGTCGCCACCGGTGCCACCGGGAACGAGACCCTCTACGTGGCCCCGCAGGTGAGCCAGCCCGTGCTGCACTGGCGACTGCTGCGCCACGGCCTGCTCGGCTGGGCCACCGGCGGCGTGCACCTCGGGCTGCGCCAGCTGCACTACGCGATGCAGGTCGACGACGTGTTCCTCCCCAACTTCCGCTGGGACCCCGTCCGCAACCAGACGACCCAGCGGCTCGGCACCTCGCAGATGTCTCCCGAGGACGTCGACTTCGCCGCCCAGTGGTCCACCGAGAACGATCTGCGACTCGACATCGCGTACAACGCGGCGGGACGCACCGAGGAGATGTGCGAAGCCGTCCTGGCCGAGAAGGCGGCGTTCGGCTGGGTCAGCCACACGTACACCCACCGCGATCTCGACGAGGTGTCCGAGGAGGACCTCGTCGAGGAGATCACGCTCAACCGACGGTGGGCCCAGAACCACGACCTGCCTGGCTTTCGCGACGACGAGCTCGTGACCGGCGCCCACACCGGGCTCGAGAACCCGAACATGCCCGCTGCCCTGCGCCAGACGGGCATCAGATGGATCGCGTCGGACGCGTCGAAGGAGCCAGCGCAGCGGCCACTGGGCGACGCGCTGACGGTGCCGCGCTACCCCACCGACATCTACTACGACGCCTCGACCAGGGAGGAACAGGTCGACGAGTACAACTTCACCTACCTGCAGAGCTGCGACCCGGCGGTCACGCGCTGCCGGGACGAGCCGGCTGACTGGGACGCGTTCGTCGAGATCCAGTCCGAGCTGATGTTCCGGCACATCCTCGACGGCGACCCGCGCATCCACTACGCGCACCAGTCGAACATGACCGACGACCGCACCATCTACGAGCCGCTCGAGCACATGCTCGAGCGCTATCGGGACCTCATCGTCGCCCCGCTCCTGCAGCCGACGCTGGCGGACTCCGGCGAGGAGCTCCGGCGCTTCGCCGTGTGGTCGGCCGCCGTCGCCGATGGCGCCGTCGAGGGGTGGCTCGAAGATGGCCGGGTGCACGTGCGGTCCTCTGTCGAGCTCGAGGTCCCGGTGACGGGTGCCGACGTCGGCGCTGTCTACGCGGGCGAGCGGGTGGCGTGGGTTCGGGTGGCGGCCGGCGGTGAGCTGGTGCTCGACGGCTGAGCGTCAGCAGGTGGCGAGCGCCGCCTCGGACTGCGCCGCGAACCACGGTGGCAGGGCGTTCCACGTGTCCCCGGCACCGGCGCGATCGGTGGCGTAGAAGTACGGGACGCCGCGCCGGGCAGCCAGTGCGACGGCGTCGAGCGCCTCCCGCCGTGACGCGGTGTGGACGAGGTGCCACTCGCCGGCGAAGGCACCGATCTCGGCCGGCCGCTCGAGCTCGAGGTACTCCTGCGCGGTCCCCTCGAAGGTGACGACGAGGTCGGCCACGTCGAGGTAACCCCGGTCGGGATAGACGCCCGGGTTGATCGCCACCGTCGACATGCCGTCGGCCCGCAGCGACGCTGTCATGCCGTCGTAGTGCGCGAGATCGGCCGCCTCGCTCGACACCTCGTCGAGGAAGATCCCGTCGACGCCGTACCAGCGCTCGTAGCGGCGCGCCTGGGCGACGACCTCGTCCACCGAGATCGCGCCGTAGCCGGTGGCGACGTAGCCGAGCACCAGCACGCCATCGCCGCGGACGGCGCGCACGGCAGGCACGAGCTCCTCGTCCCGCTCGACGTCCGGCCCGTCGGCCGGGTTGAGGATCACGACCGTCGTCGCCTCGTCGTCGCCGGCGCGCACCAGCTCGGCCGGCTCGACGTACGCGGGCACGGCGAGGCGCGTGCAGCTCGTGTGCTCAGCGTCGTCGGTGCGGCGCGTCGTCACGAGCAGCACGATCACGGTCGCAGCGACGACCACGACGGCCGCTCGGAGGAGCACGGGAGCAACCTAGAGGGCGTCGCGCGTGACGTACTCGTGCTGGCAGGGGGAGCCGAGCAGCCAGTGGGAGACGGCCTCGTCGCCCAGCTCGACGACCAGCGACGCGGTCGTCGCCTCGATGCCGGGTACGTGCATGCACACGCTGTAGCCGTCGACGCCGTCGTGGCTGCGCAGGTGGCGCATCACCTTCTCGACCGTCACCGGCTCGTCGGCCAGCACCCGCTTGCTCGCCTCCCAGCGAGGGTCGACCAGTCGCTCGACCGGCTGCTTCGGATGCCGGTGGGCGGCGTCGAAGGCGGGGATCGTCGTGCGGTTGCTGATCGCTCGTGTGCGCTCGACCGGTTCGACGGCCCACTCGCGGCCCGAGGTCTCGAGCACGAAGGCCGAGTACCGGTCGGCCACGAGGAACGAGGACCAGTACGGCCGCTCGACGCCGTGGTGACCGCTGCCGCCCTGGCCGTAGCGCTCGAGGAGCGCGGTGACGACGTCGACCCAGTCGGCGGCGGTGATGGCCCGCTCGAGGCCGAGACGGACGAGGTCCATGCCGATCAGCGCCGGTGGCGCGCCGCGGGGATCGAGCGTCGTGTAGATCGTCTCGTTGCCGGCGACCACGCCGGCGTCGTTGATGCCGTGCTCGAAGCCCCACTGCCACCACGGGCGGGAGCCGGTGACACCGATGGTGTCGACGTCGTCGACGTCGATGTACGTGCACCGAACGGTGCCGGCGCAGGGCCGGGCGTCGTGGCGCTCGATCAGCTGCGCCTCGTCCGGCGGCCGGTCGCTGTTCTTGGCGAAGATCGTGCGACCGGTGTCGGTGGCCGGACCGAGGGCCACGAGGGAGTCGCACATCGGTCCTACTCTGCCGCGTCGCCGGCCGAGGGATGCGAGATCCCTTCCCCGCTACCGGCGCCAGAAGATGTGGTGCGTCACACCGCTCGGGCTCGGGACCGACTCGTGGTGGAAGCGATCGTCGAGGTCGTCGGGCGAGTGCCAGAGCCGCTCGCCCCGGCCGAGCTCGACCTGCGGCGCGACGGCGACGTGCAGCGTGTCGACGAGGTCGGCGTCGAGGAACTGCCGGACGGTGGCGACGCCGCCGCCGAGCCGGACGTCCTTGCCGTCGGCGGCCTCCCGTGCCTGCCGCAAGGCGTCCTCGGGCATGGCGGTGATGAAGTGGAACGTCGTGTCGGCCAACGTGAAGCTCGGTCGGAGGTGGTGGGTGAGCACGAAGACGGGGGTGTGGAACGGCGGGTCGTCGCCCCACCAGCCCTGCCACTCCAGGTCCTCCCACGGGCCGCGCTGCGGTCCGAACTTGTTGCGCCCCATGATCTCGGCGCCGATGTTCCTGGCGTAGTCGCGGGTGAAGTAGTCGTCGACGCCTCGGGTGCCGCCGGGCTCGCTCCGATTCGGCCAGCTGGCCGTCTCGAACGCCCACCAACCAAGGTCGGCCGGGTTCGCGTGGCCGAAGGGTCGTTCGAGGCTCTGGCCCTCGCCGGCACCGAAGCCGTCGGCGGAGACCAGGAAGCTCTGCACGCGGAGCAGCTGCGTGCCGTCGTAGGTGCTCATCGCTGAACCTTCCGCTTCTCGTGGGACCGGTTCGGTCGTGCAGGCAAATGGAACGGTTGCCGCTGAGCGGCGCCTACGGGCTCGGCTCGTCGGAGCGCTCGCAGACGACGACGGGGATCTCCCGCGGCGCGCGCCGCTGGTAGGCGGCATATCCCCGATAGCGCTTCACGACCCGATCCCAGAGGGCGGCGCGCTCATCCCCGGTCACGACGCGGGCGCGGTACCGGTGCGTGTCCCCTCCCATGGTGATCTCGACCTCGGGGTTCGCGCGCAGGTTCGCCACCCAGGCGGGGCTCGTCTCGCCGCCGCCGTTGGAGCCGACGAGCACCACGCGGCCGTCCTCGATGATCGGCGACGTGAGCAGGCGAGAACGCCGCTCGCCGGATTTGGCGCCGATCGTGTGCAGCTCGAGCGTCGGCATCCCGGCGATGGACTGCGGGAAGCGCCCGCCCGTGAGTGCGAGCAGGGCGCGGTGTCCGTTCTCGAGCGCCCAGACGCCGGCGCTGATGACGGGTTGAGGCAGGTTCACCGCCCGATCGTGGCCGCGATCGCGGGGACGCGCCACCACGACGCGTGTAGCGACGTCGTGTGGGTGTCTGACACCAAGGACCTACGTCTCGACACGCTGCAGCCTCGGCCGGATCCGGCGCAGGTAGACCACCGGCACGGGCCAACCCAGAACGGGCACGACAGACGCCGCAAGCAACCCGCACCACTGAGCCTTCCTCAGCCCAGCGAGGAGCCAGTCTTGTGCCGGTCGTGCGCTTGCATCTGCGAGCGCCGCCAGCGACAAGCAGAACAAGAGCAAGAACGTCAGCACCGTCGCAACGTGCAGGACGTTGATGTACGCCGTCACGACGGTCCCGGTACGAACCAACACGCTTCAGGTGTGTCGCCGAGTTCCATGGCCGGGTCCGCTCATGGCCCGGCCGATCTACTCGCCGGTCGAAGGGTCGATCACCCGCGAGACCTTCTTCACGCTGTCGGCGGGGAAGCCACCGCACCGGGCGTGGTCGTAGATGATCTCTTCGTTCGGCGCGACGTAGACGCAGTAGAGCTTGTCTTCAGTG
>DASUCO010000203.1:0-3571 GCA_036275955.1 Acidimicrobiales bacterium | reverse complement strand
GCCGGCGATGATCAGGTCGGTGCCGGGCAGGTGCTCGCTCGTGCGGCTGTCGAAGAACAGCAGCCCGCCGACGTCGGTGAGCTCGAGCTGGTACGCGTCGGCCGCGTCGACCTCGTAGCTGGCGAGGTCGTAGCCGATGTTCCCCTCGTGACCGAGGTCGTGCACGACGGCGGGGATGTCGGTGTACGACGACCAGTCGTCCTCCCACGGCCGGATCGTGCGCGCCTCGACCGCCACGCTCGACGCCACGAACAGGCCGATGACGAGGCCGAGGCCGGCATGCAGCGACCGGCGGGTGACGACGGCGACGAGCGCCAGCGGCACGAGGGCGAGCAGCGTCACCGTGAGCACGTCGATGCGATCGACGTCGAAGCGGTAGACGAGCACGCCGACGACGTTGAGCGGCATCACGTCGCCGCGGAAGCGGTGACCGCCGTTGAGCAGGACGGTGAGGGCGCCGGTCCCCGCGGCCAGCGCGGCGGCGGCCGGCGCGAGGCGCAGGAGGCGATGGCGGTGCGTCACGAGACCGGCGACGGCGGCGACGAGCAGCGCCGGGAGGAAGCCCTCGTCGTAGCGGCCGTAGACCATGTGGTCGACGCGGGTGCCGTCGGACATCTGCAGGCACGACGCGGCGAGGATGGCGAGGCACGTGCCGAGCGTGATGGCGGCGAAGCGGCGGTCGCGGTGACGCGCCACGGTCACGACGCCGAGCGGGAACAGCCCGAGCGAGGCCACGGTCAGGTACCAGAGCTGGCCCCACAGGGCGCGGAACGCGCCCCACACCAACGTCGGGTCGGTGATGCGCCCGAGCACGTCGCCCTCGATGGCCGCCGAGCTGGCGTCGTACATGGCCTCCTGCAGCGCGCCGTGCAGCGACCGCGTGGCGAGGAAGGCGACGACGAGCACGACGAGTCCGACGACCGCGGTCTGGCGAGGCAGCACGCGGCGCGCGAGCACGACGAAGGCGATGAGCACGGCGACGAGCGCGCCGAGACCCTTCGGGTGGGTGAGGTTGAGGCCGGCGGCGGCCAGCGCGGTGAGCACGGCGGCCGACGGCGTGCGCGTGCGCAGCAGTCGCACCACGGCGAGCAGCAGCAGCGGGAACAGGAGGTGGAAGAGGCTCTCGCTCCACTCGAAGCTGGCCTGCAGGAGCACGGCCGGGTACGTGGCGGCGACCAGCCCCGCCAGCACCGCCGTGCGGCGACGCAGGCCGAAGCCGGTCTCGGCCAGGGCCGCGTACGCCACGAAGGACGCGGAGGCGAGCACGGCGTTGACGAGCAGCACCGCGGTGTGCACGACGCTCGGGTTCTGGGTGAACAGGTAGATCGGGGCGACGACCATCGACCACCCGGCGTTGTAGAACGCGGCGGGGCCCTGCCACGTCGAGCCCGCCTTGCCCACCAGCCAGCGGGCGTTGGCCAGGTACCCGGTGCCGTCGGCCAAGAGGAAGCCGTCCATCGACCGGCTCAGCACCAGGTGCAGGCCGACGAGCGCGATGACGATGCCGGCCGCGGGGGCGGCGCGCTTCACTCCGACGAGGAGTACTCGGCGGGTGGCACCTCGTGCTCGGGCTTCGTCACGCGCACGACGAGGTCGGCCAGCAGGCCGATGGCGAGCACCTGGAGCGACGCGAACAGCACGAGCAGGGTGTTGATCGCCAGCTGGAACTCGTCGGTGGCCCAGTCGTAGCCGAGCTTGGCCACGCCGACGAGGCCGAGCAGCATGCCGACGGGCAGGAAGATGCGCAGCGGGTTGTACGAGAGCAGCATGCGCACGACCTGCAGCGCGTAGCGCTGGGTGTCGCGGTACCAGTGGAACTTCGACTTCCCGGCGCGCTCGAAGTAGTCGATGGGCACGTACTTCACCGAGTAGCCGTTGGCCAGGAACGCCATCGTCACCGTCGTCACGTGCGACATGCGCGCCGGGAACAGGTGGAGGAACTGGAGCACGACGTCGGTGCGGAACGCGCGCAGGCCGGAGTTGAGGTCGGGGATCTTCGTCTCGCTCAGGTACTCGGCCAGCTTCTGGATCAGCCACTGCGCCTGCTTGCGGCCGGGACGGAACGTCCCCTGGCTGGTGCGGGCGCCGACGACCTGGTCGTGGCCCTCGAGCTCCTTGACGAGCCGGGGGATCTCGTCGTTGGGATAGGTCATGTCGACGTCGGTCCACACGACGACGCGGCCGCGGGCCGACGCGGTGCCGGCCTTGCGGGCGGCGCCGACGCCGCGGTTGCTGCCGAACCGGATGACGCGGATGGCGTCGTGCTGGCGAGCGACCTCGTCGATCTGGGCGCCGCTGCCGTCGTCGCTGCCGTCGTCGACGACGATGATCTCCCAGCTGTAGACGGACGCTTCGAGGGCGACGCTGATGCGTTCGATCTCGTCGCGGAGGTGGCCCTTCTCGTTGTAGACGGGCAGCACGACGGTGACGTCCAGGTCCTGCATGGCCCCCGGAGGCTACGGGTTAGCGTCCCGCAGCGTGAGGTTGCCTCGATCGGTGGTGCGGGCCGTGGCGCGGGTCAAGCCGCTCGTCCCCGACCGCGCCTGGCCGCTGCTGACGACGCTGCGCTCCCTGACCGGCGACCAGCCCATCCTCGCCACGCCCACCTTCCGCCGGGTGCTCGTGCTCGCCGCCCACCCCGACGACGAGACCGCCGGGTGCGGCGGTCTCATGGCGCTGCTGGCCGACGCCGGCGCGACGGTCGAGATCGCGTGCGCCACGCGCGGCGAGGCGACGGCCGGTTCGCCGTTCCCGACGGAGGAGACGGCCCGCCGCCGGCAGGACGACGGCCGCCGCGCCGCCGAGCTGCTCGGTGCGCGCGAGCCGCGGTTCCTCTCGTATCCGGACGGTGACCTGCCGGCGCACGTGGAGCCGCTGGCCGACGACCTGCGCGCGCTCGTCGCCGACGTCGAGCCCGAGGCCATCTTCCTGCCGTGGTTCCTCGACGCCCACCCCGACCACCAGGCCGTCGGCCACGCGCTGGAGCGGGCCGGCGTCCCTGACGGCATCGAGCTGTGGGGCTACGAGACGTGGACGCCGCTGCCGGCCAACCGCCACGTCGACATCACGAAGGTGTTCGAGCGCAAGGAGCGGGCGCTCGCCGCGCACGAGACGGCGCACCTCGGGTTCAACGTGAGCTCGATCCTCGGGATCAACCGGTACCGCTCGGCGTACGCCACGATCGGCGCCGGCTACGTCGAGGGCTACCTCGCCGCACCACCGCGCGAGTGGTTCGCGCTGTCGGCCAAGGCGCGCCCATGAGTGAGCCGGTCCTGCGCGAGGCGCGCCCGGAGGACGAGGACGGCATCACCGCGTGCCTCGTCGAGTCGTTCCCCGACAACCCCAAGGCGCGCGCCGACATCCGCCGCTGGCAGTACCACAACCCGTTCGGCGAGCTGTGCGCGTGGGTGTACGACGACGGCGGTCGCATCGTCGGCCACTACGCCAACTACCCGGTGCCGTGCCTGCTCGACGGTGAGGTGGCGGTGGCCGGAGTCGCCGTCGACGCCGCCGTGTCGCCCGACTACCAGGGGCGGCGCATGATGAAGCCGCTCAACCAGGCGCTGTACGC
>DASUCO010000202.1:0-5325 GCA_036275955.1 Acidimicrobiales bacterium | reverse complement strand
ATGTCCTGGCGCCGACGCTCAAGCGGTTGCTGACGATCCCCGACCGGGACCTCTCCGGCGGCGTTCCCGAGGTCGACTGACAGAGCTCGTGACCTGATGCCCCGGCAGCGACTCGGCGTCGCCCTCCTGATCCCGCAACCCGTCGCCGGCGAGATCGACGCGCTGCGGCGAGCGGTGGGGGACGAGGACGTCACTCGCATCGCGCCCCACGTCACGCTGGTCCCGCCCGTGAACGTCCGCGACGAGGAGGTCGACGATGCCGTGGCCGTCCTCCAGCGAGCGGCCGCCGCGTCGGTGCGACCGCTGCGGCTCGAGCTGGGACCGGTCACCACCTTCGCCCCGGTGAGCCCGACGCTGCACCTGGCGGTGGGTGGTGACGTCGAGGGCGTCCATCGCCTGCGGGACGCGGTGTTCGTCCCGCCGCTGGAGCGCACGCTCACGCACGAGTTCGTTCCCCACGTCACGCTGATCGAGGGCACGCCGCACATCGAGGCCGGCCTCGTCGCCCTGGCCGGCTATCGCGCCGAGGTCGTCGTCTCGTCGGTGCACCTGCTGCGCGAGACGCGGGACGCCGACGGCGTCCGCATCTGGCGAGCGGTGGCCGACGCCGCGCTCGGCCGGCGGCCCGCAGTGATCGGGCGGGGCGGGCTCGAGCTCGAGCTGACCACGACCGGCTCGCTGCCGCCCGACGCAGCCGCCTGGCTGCGCGACCGGTGGGTCGACTCGAACGTCGAGCGCTTCGGCCGCGTCCTGCCGGCTGAGATCCCGATCGGGGTCGTCGGCCGGCGCGACGGCGAGATCGTCGCTGCCGCGTCGGGTGAGGTCCGGCCGGTGACGGGCGAGGCCTACCTGGCCGAGCTCATGGTGCGCGCCGACGTCCGCGACGAGGGCATCGGCGCCCACCTGGTGGCCGCCTTCACGTCGGCCGCGGCCGAGCACGGGGCCACGTACGTCACCTTGCGCACCGACGCCACCGGGGACGCTCGTCGGTTCTACGAGCGCCTGGGCTTCGTCGAGTGGTACGTCATGCCGTCCTGGCGCAACGGCCGCGACTTCGTGCAGCTGCGCCGAGCGCTCTAGCGAGTCCTACAGCTCGACCTGCGGCGTCCAGGTCTCCACCGTCGCGTCGCGGTACATGGCCCGGTCGATCGCCTCGAGCAGGCTTGCCGCGTCGCACGCGACCGGCGGCGTGCTGGCGGTGCCGACGTCGGCGTCGATCACCACGCGCGCGGCGCCCACGTGCATGCGCTCCCGCACCGTCTCCGCCGCCCGCTCGGCCAGCAGCGGGGCGTTGTCGACGTTGAGGCCGGGGCAGATCATCCCGAACTCGGCGGCGCCGACCCTGGCCACGACGTCGCCGGGGCGCACGGTGCGCTTGAGCCGGGCGGCGACCACCTTCAGCACCTGGTCGCCGGCGTCGGGCCCGTGGCGCTCGTTCACGCCTTTGAGGCCGTCCAGCTGCACGACGACGATCGAGACCGGCATGCCGTCGGCGGCCGCCAGCACCTGGCTGAGCTTGAGGTCGAAGGCGACGCGGTTGGCGAGACCGGTGAGCTGGTCGGTCATGGCCTGGCGCATGAGCCCACGCTCGTCGTCGTCGGCGGTGACGTCGTCGAGCATCGCCACCCACCCGTCGGCGCGGGCGGCGATGCGGGCGTGGATCCAGCGTCGCCCGAGCTCGAAGGTGAGCCGCGTCGTGCCCTGCACGCGTGCGCTCGCCAGCTGCTCGGTCACGTGGCCGAACTGCTCGCCGAGCAGGGTGCGCGCCGCGCTGTTGCTGAAGACGACGATGCCGCTGTGGTCGGCGACGAGGACCGGCGTCGGCACCGCCTCGGCCAGCGACCCGATGAGGTCGTCGGGCAGCGGGGGCGGGACGTCGACGTCGAGGATGCGCACGACGATCCCGCGCAGCCCCGGATCATCGACCCGGTTGACCGCGGTCAGCTCGCCGGGGCACCACGCCTCGCCGCGCCGGAGGCGGACGTGCGCGGCGAACCTGCGGTTCGGATCCCGCAGGATCGTGGCCAGACCGTCGAGCACGCGTGGCAGCTCATCGGGGTGGACGACGTCGCTGATCTGGGCCGCGCCGGCCGCCTGACCGGCGCTGTAGCGGACGGCCCCTGCCTCGTCGACCAGGAGCCAGGAGGCGCCGGGCACGCTGAGGAGCATCTCCTCGAGCACCGGGAGCGCCCCGACCTGCTGCTGCACCGCGCCATGATGGCCGGATGGCGGGTACGACGTGGGTCAGGGCACTGGTGACGGGCGCTTCGGGCGGGATCGGCGAGGAGTTCGCCCGCCAGCTGGCGGCCCAGGGCGCCGACGTCGTCCTCGTGGCTCGGCGGGCCGACGCCCTCGAGCGGCTGGCCGGCGAGCTGCAGGACCGCAACGGCGTGCGGTGCGAGGTCGTGGCCGCCGACCTGAGCACCGACGCCGGCGTCGGCGCCGTCGCCGACCGCGTGGGCGAGGTCGACCTGCTCGTGAACAACGCCGGCTACGGCATCGCCCAGCACCTCGCCGAGACCGACCCCGAGCACGTCGACGGGATGATCCGCCTCAACGTCCTCGCGCTGGCCGTCCTGACCCGTGCCGCGCTGCCGGGGATGCTCGAGCGCGGGCACGGCGGCATCGTCAACGTGTCCTCCGTCGCCGGGTTCCAGCCCAGCCCATCCTTCGCCACCTACAACGCGACGAAGGCGTTCGTCACGATGTTCACCGAGGCGCTGGCACTGGAGGTGCACGGCACCGGCGTCCGCGTGCAGGCGCTGTGCCCCGGCCTCACCCGTACCGGCTTCCAGGCGGTCGCCGGGGAGACCGGCACCGACGGCCTGCCCGACCTCATGTGGCAGGAGCCGCGCGACGTCGTGCTCGCCAGCCTCGCCGGCCTCCGGCGCAACAAGGTGATCGTCGTCCCCGGCGCGCACAACAAGGTGCTCGTCGCCGGCAGCTCGGTGCTGCCCAACGGCATCAAGCGCCGCGTCGCCGGCGCCGTGATGCGATCGCGGGGCCGCTAGGAGAAGGAGACGTCGGCGAACTCGGCCAGCTTGTCCAGACGGTGCCGGGCATCGATGAGCCGCACCGTGCCGGACTTCGAGCGCATGACGAGCGACTGCGTGGTGGCGCCATTCCGGTCGTAGTGGACGCCCTTGAGCACCTCGCCGTCGGTGATGCCGGTGGCGGCGAAGAAGCAGTTGTCGCCCTGCACGAGGTCGTCCATGGTGAGCACGCGATCGAGCGCGAACCCGGCCGACGTCACCGCGTCGCGCTCGGCATCGTCCTGCGGCGCCAGCCGGCCCTGGATCTCGCCGCCCATGCACTTGATGGCGCACGCGGCGATGACGCCCTCGGGCGTGCCGCCGATGCCGAAGAGGATGTCGGCGCCGCTGTCGGGCCACGCCGTGGACACCGCGCCGATCACGTCTCCCGCGCTGATGAGGCGGATGCGAGCACCGGCCTCGCGGACCTCGGCGATGAGGTCGGCGTGGCGGGGCCGGTCGAGGATCACCGCGGTCAGGTCGCGCACCGACTCGCCCTTCGCCTTGGCCACCGACTGGAGGTTCTCCGTGGGCGACGCGGCGATGTCGATGGCGCCGCGCGCGTCGGGTCCGACCGCGATCTTCTCCATGTAGAAGCAGGGACCGGGGTCGAACATCGTGCCCCGCTCCGACACCGCGATCACGGAGATGGCGTTGCCGAGACCGGACGCGGTCAGCGTCGTGCCCTCCACCGGGTCGACGGCGATGTCGGTCTGCATCGACGACCCGTCGCCGATGCGCTCGCCGTTGAACAGCATGGGCGCGTCGTCCTTCTCGCCCTCGCCGATGACGACGATGCCGTCCATCGGCACCGTGCTCAGCACCACACGCATGGCATCGACGGCCGCTCCGTCCGCGCCCTCCTTGTCGCCACGGCCGACCCAGCGGGAGGCTGCGAGCGCCCCCGCCTCGGTGACCCGGACCAGCTCCAGCGCGAGGTTGCGATCAGGTGCAGACATCGCAGCGAAACCTACTTCGCCCGTACTGTGGTGTCGGCATGACGAAGCGGGACGAGTGGCAGGCGCTCTACGACGCCTCGACCCTGCGGGACGCCGACTTCGAGACGATGTCCGGCATCCCGGTCGAGCCCGTGTACGGGCCCGACGACGGCGAGTTCCCGGGCCTGTACCCCTACACGCGCGGGCCGCACGCGTCCATGTACCGGTCGCGGCTGTGGACCATGCGGATGTTCGCCGGCTTCGGCACGGCGGAGGACACCAACGCCCGGTTCAAGGAGATCCTGCGGTCCGGCGGTGATGGCCTGTCGACCGCGTTCGACCTGCCCACGCTGATGGGGCGCGACTCCGACGACCCGCTGGCGCTGGGCGAGGTGGGCAAGGCCGGGGTCGCCGTCGACACGCTGGCCGACATGGAGGACCTGTTCGACGGCATCGACGTGGGGACGATCACGACGTCGATGACGATCAACTCGCCGGCCAACATCGCCATGGCGATGTACATCGCGAACGCCGAGAAGCGCGGCGTGGAGCGTCAGCGCCTGGGCGGGACGATCCAGAACGACATCCTGAAGGAGTACCAAGCGCAGAAGGAGTACGTGTTCCCGCCGCGGCCCTCGATGCGGCTGGTCACCGATCTCATCCGCTTCACGAGCGCGGAGATGCCGCGGTGGAACCCGGTGTCGATCTCCGGCTACCACATCCGCGAGGCGGGTTCGACGGCGGCGCAGGAGCTGGCGTTCACCGTCGGTAACGGGTTCGCGTACGTCGAGGCGGCCATGCGCGCCGGCCTCGACGTCGACGAGTTCGCGCCGCGGCTGTCGTTCTTCTTCAACGCGCACATCGACTTCTTCGAGGAGATCGGCAAGTACCGCGCCGCCCGGCGCATCTGGGCCCGCTGGATGCGTGAGCGGTACGGGGCGAAGAACGAGCGGTCGCTGCTCATGCGGTTCCACACCCAGACCGCGGGCGTGTCGCTCACCGCCCAGCAGCCCGAGGTGAACATGGCTCGCGTCGCCATCCAGGCGCTCGCCGGTGCGCTCGGCGGCACGCAGAGCCTGCACACCGACGCGTACGACGAGGCGCTGGCGCTGCCGACCGAGAAGGCGGCGCGCCTGGCGCTGCGCACCCAGCAGGTCGTGGCCCACGAGACGGGCGTGACCAACGTGGCCGACCCGCTCGGCGGCTCGCACTACGTCGAGTGGATGACCGACGAGATGGAGCGCCAGGCCGAGGCGATCTTCGCCCACGTGCTCGAGGCCGGGAACGGCAGCATGCTCGACGGCACCATCGATCTCATCGAGGACCACTGGTTCATGCAGGAGATCGGTGACGCC
>DASUCO010000201.1:0-3797 GCA_036275955.1 Acidimicrobiales bacterium | reverse complement strand
GACGACGTCGATGTCGCGGCCGATGGCGACGGGGTGCACGGCGATGTTCACGATCGTCCCCACGCGCTCGCCGCCGGCCACGGCGTCGACGACGGCGAACCACGGTGCGTACGGGTTGCCGCGCCGGTTGATCGACAGGCCATCGGGGAGGTCGGCGCGCACGTGCCGCAGCTCGCACTCGACGGCCGCGGCGCGGGCACTCGTGGCGGCGTCGACGCACGCGTCGACCAGCCGGTCGAGGTAGCCCTCGGGCGTCGGCCATCCCAGCTGCTCGCCACCGGCGATGCAGCTCGGCCCGGCATGGGTGTGGATGCACGACGTCAGCACGGCGGCGCGTCCGATCCCGAGTCGCTCGGCGACCGCATCGCGCACCGGACCGGAGAACTCCTTCGACATGCCGAGGAGGTCGCACACGATCAGGCACAGGTCACCCAGCACCACCGCCCGCACCTCGAGGTCGTCGTGCACCTCGTGGGCGGCGCCGGTCCGGCCGCTGAAGCCGGCCAGCGCCACCGGCGTCGGTGGCGTGATGATGCTCGTCCCGAAACCGACGCGCGTCACTGGAAGTACTGGCGGAGGTCCTGGCCGCCGGCCTTGCCCTCGCCCATGACCTCCCAGTACATCGGGTACTCGGGGAAGAGGTACTTCGACTGCTCCGAGCTCCAGTCGACGACGGTGAAGTGGCTGAAGCCCTTCGTCTTGTACGGGCCGCCTTCGGGGAACGACCACCGAAGGGGCACCGTCGCATCGAAGAAGAAGTCGTTGCGCACGGCGTCGGCGCCGACGAGCAGGGAGTCGCTGGTGAGGATGCCGGTTCGGGCCACGGCGCGTCGCATGATCTCCGCGACGGACAGCAGCTGCGCACACACGATCTGCACCGATGCGGACTCGTTCTGCCCGTCCCCCGCGTAGTACTTGTCGTAGATCTCCTTGCAGTTGCCTTCCATCTTGTGCTCGCCCGCCGGGACGCGCGTCGACAGGCCGATCGCATTCTCCCACTGACGCTGGTCCATGAGCCGGCCGGCGAGCTCGGTGTCCGCCAGCGCCATGTACGACGTGAACGTCCACGTCGGGAACCAGAGGTTCTGCGTCGCCGCCTGCGTGAAGAAGATGAGTGCGATGGGGTTGACGGCCATGAAGTACACCTGGTCGCAGCCCTTGGACTTGGCGCGGGCGGAGATCGTGTTCGCCTGCTGCTGAGCGGTCGACACGTCGTCCTGGTACGTGATGATGTCGGTGAACTTCATCCCGTACTTCTCGAACTTGGCCACGATGATCTTCTCGTGGCTGTTCCAGTCGCCCGAGACGCCGCTCTCGGGATGGATGAGGCACGGCTTGTGGTTGCTGCTGTCGAGGTAGTGCTTGCCGAACGCCGTCCACTTCTCGAGCGTCGGCTCGATGGCCTCGGTGAGCATGATGCCGTTCGGCCCGGCCGCGGCCAGCGACGCCGGGTCGTCCCGGCCGCCGAAGGTCGGCACCTTGTTCGCGATCAGGTAGTCGGCGACGACGTGGAGGCCGGGGATCGCCAGGAAGACCTTCTCCTCGTCGGCCAGCTTGACCGCGGCGGCGGAGGACTTCTCGGGGCAGCCGCTGCCGCCGTCGTCGACGACGACGACCTTCATCGTGCGGCCACCGATGCCGCCGGTGTCGTTGACGTGGCGGGTGAACGCGTCGATCGCCTTCTTGGGGTCGCCGGTGACGCCGGCGCCGAGCATGGCCGACAGGGTGCCGGCGTCGCCGCACGCGGCGACGTTGTACGACATGCCGACCTTGACCTCGGTGTCGGTGACGCCCTGGGTCCGCAGGCCGAACTGCGGGATCTCGTCCTCGCTGAGCATGGGGAGCGGCGCCGCGGTCGCGGTGGTGCGACCGGGTCCGCTCCCGGTCGGGGCGCCCGGCAGCGTCGTCGCCGCGCCGGCGATCGTGGTGGCGGGGCTGCCGGTGCCGCCGTCGACGCCGAACGTCGTCGTCGTGGTGCCGCCGGCGGCCGCCACGTCCGCCGCGTCGCGCGCGTCCATCTCGTGCTGGACCTGCCCGATCGACGCGACCGAGGTGATGAACACGCTTGCGGCCGCGATGGCGACCGGACGGACCCAGCGACCGACCTCGAGGTTCATCGGTGTGCTCCGTGTCGCAGGGCGCGCCGCAGACCCCACGCGGCTGCCGACTTCGCGCCGGTGGGTGCGGCCGTCGACTCGATGGTGTGCTCGGGCAGGAGGGCCGCCACGGCCTCCACGATGTCCGGGTAGCGCACGGCGATGCCACCCGAGAGCACGACGAGCCCGAGAGGTGCCTCCCGCCGGATGGCGTCGGCGAGCGCGGCGGCGATGGGCTCGACGAGCTCGCGGCCGACCGGGTCGGGCAGCGCCCAGCCGGCGGCGACGGTCTCCAGGCAACCGATCTCGCCGCACGCGCACGTTCGTGTCGAGTACGTCCGGGCATGGCCGAAGAGGTTGTCCCGCACCACGGCGCCCTGTGCGACGACCGCGCCGCCGATGCCGGTGCCGAGCGCGACGAGCGTCAGGTCGTCGACGCCGCGCAGCTCGGCCTCGCCGAGCGCCTGCGCCTCGCCGTCGTTGAGCACGAGCTCGGCGTGCCGCCCGAGGCGCAGCGCCTCGGCCGGGTCGACGTCGAACCACCCGAGGTTCGACGCGGCGACGACGCGGCCGCGCTCGACGATGCCGGGCACCGCGATCGCGAGCTGGTCGCCGTCGGGCACGGCGCCGCCGACGAACCGGGCGATGCCGTCACCGTCGAAGACGACGGTCTGCGAGCCGCTGCCGCCGACCTCGATGCAGGCGAGCGCGCTGCTCATGTCCATCGAGGGCCGGACCACGCCGAGGGCCGGTGCAGGGACGGCCCCCCGACCTCGCTGAAGCAGCCCATATGTCGCAAAGTACTACTTACTATTCGTAGCTGTCTACGCCGAATGTCCGGGTCCGTCACGCCGGTTGGCTCCGCGGCGGCACGCCACCTGTAGCGCCCGTCACGCGGGAATGTAACGGTGTAATCAGCGTTGCACACCGGCATCCTCGAACCCGGAGGTTCCGTTGTCTGACACAACCGCACCCGCCTTGCCCGTTCTTCCCCTCACCGCTGGTGTGGTGGGTCCCGGCATGGTCGTCACCATCCTCATCGACTCGCCCGAAGCCAAGGCGGCCATGGCCGCCGCCGTCGAGCACGCCGGCCGGCGCGTCCTGCTGGTCCCCTACATCGACGGCCGGTACGCCGCCGTCGGCACCGTCGCAGCGGTGGAGGACACGGGAGGTCGGGCCGTGGTCGTCCGGGGGATCGAGCGCGCCGTCCTCGGCGCCGCCGCCCCCGGCGAGGCCGATGACGCGCTCTGGCTCAGCGCCGAGCCCGTGGCCGAGGCCGAGGCGCCCAGCGAGGAGGCGATGGCGCTCGCCCGCGAGTACCGCGCCCTGGTCGAGCGCATCCTCGACAAGCGGGGTGCCGGCCGCCTCACCGAGGCGGTGAAGGGCCTGCGCGACCCGTCGCAGGTCGCCGACCTGGCGCTGTGGTCGCCCGAGCTGTCGCTCACCGACAAGGTCCGCATCCTCGAGACGCTCGACGTCGAGGAGCGCTTGCGCCTCGTCATCGGCTTCGGCCGCGACCAGCTGGCCGAGCTCGAGGTCGGCGAGGACATCGACCGCGAGGTGGCCAAGGGCATCGACGACCACCAGCGCGAGCAGATCCTGCGCCGCCGCTTGCAGGCGATCCGCGAGGAGCTGGGTGAGGGCGGCGGTGATGGCGACGACGCGTCGACCTACCGCGCGCGGCTCGAGGAGTCCGGCGCG
>DASUCO010000200.1:0-11272 GCA_036275955.1 Acidimicrobiales bacterium | reverse complement strand
AGGAGGGAGACCTTCTCCTCCAGGCTGAGCCCGGCGAGCCGTTCGTCGATGTCCATCGGGCCGGACACTACGAAAACTACGGTCGGGGCGGTGACGAGCGAGCCCGGCCCGAGCGACCGCCTGAGCGGGGACCACGAGCACATCGACTACCGGTTCTCGCTCGCCAACGAGCGCACGTTCCTCGCCTGGAACCGCACCGCGCTGTCCCTCGTCGCCGGCGGGCTCGCCGTCGTGCAGCTGCTCGATGCAGTCGACCCACCGGCGCTGCGCCGGGTGCTCGGGGTGCCGATCGTCCTCCTCGGCGGGCTCCTGGCGGCCCTGTCGTTCTCGCGCTGGGAGCGCAACGAGGAGGCGATGCGGGCCGACCGGGCCCTGCCCCGCTCGATCCTCCCGCGTCTACTTGCCGTCGGCGTGACGGCCGGCGGCCTGGCGGCCGTCGTCATGGTCCTCGTCGCCGACATCGGGTGAACGACGAGCGGGACCTCGGGCTGGCCGAGGAGCGCACGCAGCTGGCGTGGCAGCGGACCGGCCTCGCGCACATGGCGCTGGGCGCGATCTCCATGCGGCTCCTGCCGACCACGCCGCTGCGCCCGGTGTTGGCGGTCGCCATGATCGCGATCGGTGCGGTGACCTCGGTCGGCGCCCGCCGCATGCACCGGCACGAGCCGCACCGGCGGTGGGTGGCGTTCCTCGCCGTCGCCACCGCACTGGCCGCTGTGTCAGCCGCCGCCCTCTCCTACGCCTGAGCCCGGTCCGTTCCCGGACCTCGCGGCGACCCCACGTAGCCTGGCGACCCGTGCTGCTCGACCCCCGTCTGCGCCGATCGGCGACCGTTGCCGGCGTGGCCGAGGGTGTCGTGGCCACCGCCCTGCCCCTCCTGGCCGTGAACGTCAGCCGGGATCCCCTCGCCGTAGCCGGTGTCATCGCTGCCCAGCACCTGCCGTGGATCCTCGTGGCCCTGGTCTGGCACCTCGTGGCCCGCACCGACCGCCGCACCGTCGTCGGCCTGGTCGACACCGTTCGGGCGCTGGCGGTCGGCTATCTCGGCGTGCTGGCGCTGGCCGGCTCCGAGACGATCCTCAAGATCCAGGTCGTGGCCCTCGTCGTGGGACTGGGCGAGGCACTCACCGGCAGCGTCGAGGAGGAGACCGGCGACGCCCGCCTCAGCACCCGCGGCATGCTCGGCCTGGCCCTCGTCGGCATGCCGCTGGGCGGGTTCCTCTACGAGATCTTCATCGCCGTCCCGTTCCTGATGGACGTGCTGTTCTTCGCCCTGGCCGGACTGTTCGCACTGTTCGTCCGGCGTCCGGTCGCGCCGCCGGTGCCCATGGCGGCGCCGGCGCGGACTCGCCTGGCACCAGGCACCCTGCCGGTGGCGATCACTGCGCTGCTGGCCTCGCTGGCCCGCAGCTCGGTGCTGGCGATCCTCGTGCTCTTCGCCCTCCACGACCTGGGCCTGGGCGCCCCGGCCTGGGGCCTCCTCCTCGCCGGGCTGGCGGCCGCCACGGCGGCCGGCGGCTGGGTGGCACCCGAGACCGGTGCCGCGCTCGGGCTGCGCAGCGGCTTCGCCGTCGTCGCCGTCCTGTCCGGCGCCGCGCTGCTGACGGCGGCCGAGGTGGCTGACCCCCTGCGGCCGTGGACGGCCGCCCTGGCCCTCGGCGTCGCTTGGGCTACCGCCACCACCGGCTCCGTCCTGCTCCGAGCGCTGCTGCCGGCCGCCGCCGGCCGTCCCGTGGCCGGACCCGCACTGCGGGCGCTCCACCTGGTCGAGTGGGTCGGCATCTGCGTCGGCGCGCTCGCCGGCGGCTGGCTGGCCCGTCGCTTCGCCGTGGCCGACGTGCTGCGGTGGTCGGCGGGCGCCTGGGTGGTGGCTGCGGCGTCCGTGGCAGGGGTCCGTCGACGGGTGGTCCCGGTGGTCGCGGAAGATCCCTCTGGTAAATGGCTTGACGCTGCCTGACCGGGCAGGAGAGCATTCCTGTGTCTTCGAAGGGGTCGAGGACACGCGTTCACTTCCGGGAGGAGGGACCGACGCCATGAGCAGCACCGCAGTCATGCCGATGCCGATGCGCCTCACGGGCACCGTCGCGCCCATCGCCCGCGACGCGTACCCGTGGCAGCGCGCCGTGTCCCCGGTGTCGGCCGGCTTCGGTCTCGGGCTCGGTTCGTCGTTCGTGTGCGTCACGACGTCGACCGACCTCGATCAGGCCACCGAGATCAACACCAAGGCACACGGCGCCCGCCGGCTTCAGGAGACTTCGACATAAGCAGCTCGTCGAAGAGAGAACCTCCAGAGGCCGTCGGGACATCCCGACGGCCTTTCTGGTTTTTCAGCCCACAGCACTGATCCGAAACGAAGATGAAGGAGTCCCGATGTTCGCCGAGGTGCGAATCGAGGAAGTCGAGGAGTGGGAGCGCGTGATCGACCTGCGCGCCGTTGCTGCGTGCAACGACGGCACCGGGTCGCTGACCGAGCTCTTCTTCTCCGAGGACCTCTACGACATCGCGCGGGCGAAGCACATCTGCACCACCTGCGACGTCAAGCAGGAGTGCTTCGAAGGCGCACTGGCGCGACGGGAGCCGTGGGGCGTGTGGGGTGGCGAGCTGTTCGTGAACGGCAAGGTCATCGCACAGAAGCGCCGGCGCGGCAGGCCACCCAAGCAGCGCGAGGCCGAGACGATCGTCATCGACGGCGTCGAGGTCATCGTGGTGCCGGCCATCCAGTCCGCCTAGCTCACGGCCCCCGGGCCGTCCGACAACCACATCTGCGGCGAGCCGGGGTGACGCGTCGAGCGTTCCTCCCCTGGTGCCCCCCTGCGAGCCCCGGCTTGCCGCGACCCAACGCCTGCCCTGCATCAGCGGCGTCACGCGCGCGATCCGGGGCCCCGAGAGGGGCCCCGGTAGCGTTTTGCCGTGCGTCGCTGGCCCCCCGTCGTCCTCGGCACCCTCGCCGCCGTCGTGGCGCTGGCGGCCGCCGTCGGTGCCGGTGCGTTGGCCCGCTCCCTGGAGGACGAGCCGGCGCGGCCCGAGCCCGAGGTCGAGCTCACCTTCGACGCCAGCGACGACGAGTCAGGACAGGACGACCTGATCGGCGGGGACGTGGCCGGTGATCCGGCACCAGACGTCTCGTTCGCGCTCCTCGAGGGCGGGACGCTGCGACTGGCTGACCTGCGGGGCAGACCGGTGGTCGTGAACTTCTTCGCCACCTGGTGCACGCCGTGCGTGAAGGAGATGCCGGCGTTCGAGCAGATCCACCAGGAGCTGGGCGACGCCGTGGCGTTCGTCGGCATCGACGTGCGTGACTCGGTGTCGGGCGCCCGCGAGCTCGTCGAGCGCACGGGCGTGACGTACACGATCGGCCGCGACCCCAGCGGCGAGATCTTCCAGGGCTTCGAGGCCGTGAACATGCCTTCGACGTTCCTGCTCGCGGCGGACGGCACTGTGGTGGCCAGCCACGCCGGCGCCCTCGACGCCGACGACCTGCGGGACCTCGTGGCCGAGCACCTCCCGACGTGATCGACGCACCCTTCGCGTACGCGTTCACCTGCGGGCTCGTGGCCGCCGTGAACCCGTGCGGGTTCCCGATGCTGCCGGCGTACCTGTCGTACTTCATCGGCCTCGACGACGAGGGGACCGATCGCGGAGGACGGGTGCTGCGGGCCATCGCGTCCGCCGGCGCGGTGTCGCTCGGGTTCCTCGCCGTGTTCGCCACGCTGGGGATCCCCATCAACGCCGGCGTCACCGCCATCTACGAGGTGATGCCGTGGCTCACGATCGTCATCGGGGCGCTGCTGATCGCGCTGGGCGTCGCCATGCTCGCCGGGTGGAAGCCGATCGTGCTGCTGCCTCGGCTGGATCGCGGCGGTCGCAGTCGCCGGTTCGGCTCCATGGTGCTGTTCGGCGTCTCGTATGCGATCGCCTCGCTCGGCTGCACGCTGCCGGTGTTCCTCATCGTCGTGGCCGGGACGGTCGAACGGTCCAACCCGCTGTCCGGCGCGCTGGCGTTCCTCACGTACTGCCTCGGCATGACGGTGGTGCTCATGACCGTCTCGGTGGCGATCGCGCTGGCCCGTGACGGTCTGGTTCGACGCCTCCGGGAGCTGACGCGCTTCGTCGACCGTGCCTCGGGCGCGCTCCTGGTCGCCGTCGGCGCCTACCTGATCTGGTACGGCGTGTACGCGGCGTCGCCCGACAACTCGACGAGCACCACGCCGCTGGCGTGGGTCGAGCAGTGGTCCACCGACGTCTCCACCTGGCTGCGCGACGGCGGCACGGGACTTGGCATCGTCCTCGCTGCGCTCGTGGCCGCGGCGGCCGGGATCAGCCTTCGACTTCGGCGACCCTGAGTCGGCACACGACACGGGTGCCGACGCCGTCGTCGTCGGTGATGACCAGCGACCCACCCATCGCCTTCGACAGCGACGAGGCGATGAAGAGCCCGAGGCCGAGCCCCTTTGACTCGCGGGTGAGACGCACGTGCTTCTCGAGCACGCGAGCACGGTCGCCCACAGGGATCCCGGGGCCTTGGTCGGCGACCTCGACCGCGACCCAGGCACCGTCAGCGCGCGCCCGAAGCACGATCGGCGTCCCCTTGGGCGCGTGGCGCTCGGCGTTCACGACGAGGTTCACCACGATCTGCTGCAGCCGGGTGCGGTCGACGAGCACGAGCGGCAGCTCGGGCGCGACGTGCACGTCGAGGGGGTGGCTGCCGGCGAGCGGGCGCACGATCTCCGCCAGGTCGGTGAGGAGCGCGGCGGGCGCCACCGGCTCCAGGTCGACGTCGATCGCCTCGAGGTCGACGGCGCCCGCGGTCAGGAGGTTCTCGGTGATCGCGTGGAGCGAGTGCGCCTGCGCCGTCATGCGGCTGACGATCGATCGCCGCACCGAGTCGTCGATCTCGTCCCATCGCTCGGCCAGCGTCTCCCCGAAGCCGATGATGGCGCTGAGCGGGCTCCGCAGGTCGTGGGCGACGACGGCGCGCAGCTCGGCGTCGCCGATGCGCGTCCCGCCGATCGCCGGCACCGGGTCGGTGGGCGTCTCGAGCCCGAGCAGCTGCTTGATGCGCTCGAGCACGATCGTCGGGCTGGTGCCCTTCTCGAAGTAGGCGTCGGCGCCGAGCTTCTCGGCCGAGCTCGAGGCGCGCGCGCCCTCGATGCCCGACAGCACGGCGATGACGGCGTCGGGCGCGCGCTCGCGCAGAGCTGGGAGCGCCTCCAGGCCGTCCATGGTCGGCATCGAGAGGTCGAGGATGATCACGTCGGGTTGGAGGCTGGCGCAGAGCGCCACCGCGGTCTCGCCGTCGCCCGCCTCCCCCACGACCGCGAACGAGCCATCCGCCTCCAGGACGACGCGCAGCAGGAACCGAAGATCAGCGACGTCGTCGACCAGCAGCACCGTGTGGCCCACGCTGCCATCCTGTCAGTCATCTCCTTCGAAGACTTGCTTGCCGAACCCGGGGTCGAGGAGGTGCTCGCCCTGCGCTCGCGCGTTGGGTTCCTCGCGTTCCACGGCGGGTCGCTCGAGCGCATGACCGACATCGTCGCCATCGATGCGGCAGAGCGATCCGGCGCGTCGGTGTACGCCGTGGTGCAGCCGCCCGGGCTGCGGTGGCACATCCGCAGCGTGGACGTGAAACCGGACGCGTCGCAGGCGCTTGCATCGTTCGTCGAGCACGTGGACGTCGCCATCGCCATCCACGGCTTCGGGCGCGAGGGCTTCTGGACCTCGCTCCTGCTGGGCGGCAGCAACCGCGAGCTCGCCCGCCACGTGGGCACGCACCTGCGCGCCTCGCTGCCGGACTACTCGATCCTCGACGACCTCGAGGACGTCCCGGTCGAGCTGCGGGGGCTGCACCCCCGCAACCCGGTGAACCTGCCGCGGGGAGGCGGCGTGCAGATCGAGCTGCCGCCACGCGTGCGGGGCACCACGCCCCACTGGGATGGGTGGGAGGGTCCGGGGCACTGCCCGCCGCTCGAGGCGCTCGTCGCCGGCCTGGCAACCGCCGTGCAAACGTGGTCGCCGTGACGACCGAGCTGCGCATCTTCACCGAGCCCCAACAGGGCGCCTCCTACGACCAGCTGCTGGCCGTGGCGCGCGCGGCCGAGGCGCACGGCTTCGGCGCGTTCTTCCGCTCCGACCACTACCTCAAGATGGGCGACGTCAGCGGGCTCCCGGGGCCGAGCGACGCGTGGGTGACGCTGGCCGGCATCGCCCGCGAGACCTCAACGATCCGCCTCGGCACCCTCGTCACGCCGATCACCTTCCGCCACCCGGGCCCGCTGGCCATCTCCGTGGCCAACGTCGACGCGATGAGCGGCGGCCGCGTGGAGCTGGGCATCGGCACCGGCTGGTACGACGCCGAGCACGCGGCGTACGCCATCCCCTTCCCGTCGCTGGGCGAGCGCTTCGCCATGCTCGAGGACGACCTCGAGATCATCACGGGCCTGTGGCGCACGCCGGTCGGCGAGACGTTCTCCTACGCGGGAACGCACCACGCCGTCGTCGACTCGCCCGGGCTCCCCAAGCCGACGCAGCAGCCCGGACCACCCATCGTCATCGGCGGCGGCGGCAGGACCAAGACGCCGCGCCTGGCCGCCCGGTTCGCGAACGAGTTCAACCTCCCGTTCGCACCCGTCGGGTTCTTCACCAAGCAGTGCGATCGCGTGCGCACCGCGTGTGACGCCATCGGCCGGTCGCCCGAAGACCTCGTGTACTCGGCGGCGCTCGTCGTCTGCTGCGGCGCCGACGAGGCCGAGGTGGCGCGTCGAGCCGAGGCGATCGGCCGCGAGCCGGCCGAGCTGCGGGAGAACGGCGCCGCCGGCACGCCGGACGAGGTGGTGGCGAAGATCAACGCGTTCGCCGACGCCGGCGCGTCACGCGTCTACCTCCAGGTGCTCGACCTCGACGACCTCGACCAGCTGGCGCTGGTGGCCAGCGAGGTCATGCCCCACGTCTGACGCTCGGTGTCAGGGGGCCAGGCGCTCGATGATCCAGGCGTCGCCGTCGCGGCGGTAGCGCAGACGGTCGTGGAGGCGGTTGCGACGGCCCTTCCACAGCTCCACCGTGCTGGGTTCGACGACGTAGCCACCCCAGTACGGCGGGCGAGGCACCACGTCGGGGTAGCGCGCCTCGACCTCGGCCAGGGCCGACTCGAGCTCGGCGCGTGAGGCGACGACGGTGCTCTGGCGCGACACCCAGGTGCTCAGCTGGCTGCCGCGGGGCCGGGTCGCGAAGTACTCGTCGGACTCCTCGGCCGGTACCCGCGTCGCCGTGCCGGTGACGGTCACCTGGCGCTCGAGCGGCTTCCACAGGAGGACCAGCGAGCAGTGCGGGTCGGCCGCCAGCTCCTGGCCCTTGCGGCTCTCGTAGTTGGTGAAGAAGCAGAACCCGCGGTCGTCGATGCACTTGAGCAGCACCGTGCGCGCCGAGTGGGCGGTGGCCAGCTGCATGGCGTCGGGCTGCACCAGACCACCATCGATCGCGTCCTGGTACCAGCGCGCCGCCTGGACGAGCGGGTCGGGATCGACGTCGCCCTCGTCGAGCGCCTCGTCGATCAACCCGTCGTCCCTAGACGTCGAACTGGAGGCCATAGACCTCTTCGTAGCCCGGGATGCACAGCGGCCGCTCGGGGCACTCCGGCGGCCCGGCCATCTTCAGCGCGTCGGTGACCTGCTTCAGGTCGCTGACCTTGGTCAGCCCGAGCTTCTCGGCGGTCTCGGCGGTGACGACGATGGCGTTCTGGTCCTGCGCCGGCGACGGCTCCAGCACCGACAGCCCGTCTGGCAGCAGATCGGCGGCGAGCGCCACGCCCTCGTCGGGCGTCACCGACTCGGTGTTCTCGTCGAGGAACGCCAGCAGGCTCTGCAGGTACTCGGGCTCGATGTCGATCTCGCCGCTCTCGAGCGCCGGCACCAGCACCTCGCGCGAGCCCAGCTGCGCCTTCAGCTCGACGGCGTAGCCGGCGTGCTCGAGCGCAAGCGTGTACATCTGGGCGACGATCTCGGCCTCGCTGAAGTTGGCCGAACCGACCGTCAGGCTCGCACCGCCCGAAGCGGCATCGCCCTCGAGCAACCCGGCCTCGGTGAGGAAGTCGCGGGCGACCGCCTCGGTGTCCTCCTTGTCACTGTCGACGCGTCGGTTGAGCTCGGTGAGCGTCTCGGTGTCGAGCGCGGCCGAGACCGCGTTCAGCGTCTCGGTCACGGTGTCGTCAGCCACCTCGGTGCGCACGAGCGGGATGAGGTTGTCCGACCCCTGCAGCGTCATGTCGTCCTCCAGGACGACCCAGCCCTTCTCGGCGATGACGCCCTGCGTGCTGAAGAGCAGTGCCATGTCGACGTCGCCGTTCTCGAGCGCCTCGAACGTGACGGCGCCCGGGTCGAGCGGCACGAACGAGATCGGCGCTCCCACGACCTCGCCCGCCGCGGTCGTGGTGGTCGCATCGCCGTCGCCGGAGCTGACCGACGGGTCGTTGTCCGAGTCGGAGCACGCGGCCGCCGTGAGACCGACGGCGACGAGGAGGGCGAGCAGCAGTCGTCGGGTTCGCATGGGCCGAGAGCCTTTCAGATGTTCGGGTCGATGACGGGCGCCATCGCGGGCACCTCGGTGATGCGCCGGATGCCGCGCGGCGTGAGGAGTCGCTGCACGCCAGCCAGCACCACCTCGGTGATGAGCGCGAGGACGGCGACGGTGAGTGCGGCGGCGAAGACCTCCACGTCGTCGCGCGTGCGCAGACCGCGGAGGATGAGCAGGCCGAGCCCGCCGTAGCCCACGAGCGCGGCGAGCGTGGCGGTGGCCACCACTTGCACCGCCGCGGTGCGAACGCCGGCCATCACCAGCGGCATGGCGAGCGGGAGCTCCACGCGACGGAACAGCTGCCAGCCCGACATGCCCATGCCGCGTGCCGCCTCGCGAAGGTCGTCCTCGACGCCCGCCATGGCCACGTACGCGTTGGTGACCATCACGGGCACGGCCAGCACCACCAGCGCGACGAGAGCGGGCCCGGTGCCGATGGAGAGCAGCTGCAGTGCGAACACCAGCACCGCGAACGACGGCAGGGCGCGTCCGATGTTGGCGACGTTCACCGCGAACACCTCACCGCGCCGGGCGTGGCCGAGCCCGAGGCCGATCGGCAGCGCGATGGCGCACGAGATGGCAACGGCCGCGGCCGAGAGCCACACGTGCTGGGCGAGGAGGTGCACCAGGCCGTCACTGCCCCGCCAGCTGGCCCGGTCCCCGAACCACTCGACCACATCGCGCAGCAGGTCCATCAGCCCCCCGCCTTCCACGGCGACAACCGGCGCTGGACGCGCAGCAGCACGACGTCAGCCATCGCGGCCAGGGCGACGGACAGCACCGACCCCACGACCAGCGGCGTGCGGAACCGGCGGTTCAGCCCGTCGAGGATCAGGTGCCCGAGGCCGCCGTGGCCGATGAGAGCGGCGACGGTGACGAGGCCGACGGTCGTCACGAGCGCCAACCGGATCCCGGCCACGATGGCCGGGAGCGCCAGCGGCAGCTCGACCGCCACCAGCGCCCGCCCTCGCGAGTAGCCCATGCCCTGGGCCGCCTCGCGCACGTCGGCGGGAACGGCGTCGAGCCCCGTCACCGCGTTGCGGATGAGGATCAGCAGCGTGTAGCTGACGAGGCCGACGAGGGCGGTCGTACGGGTGAGACCGGTCCACGGCAGCAGCAGCGTGAACAGCGCCAGCGACGGGATCGTGTAGAGGATGCCGGTCGTCGTGAGCACCACCGGGTACACGCCGCGCCATCGACGCGACACGAGCACGAGCGGCGTGGCGATCAGGATGCCGATGACCACCGCGACCAGCGTGAGCTCGACGTGCTCGCGCAGCCGGTCGAGGATCAGCTCGCGGTGGTCAGCGACCCAGGTCCAGTCGACCCAGGGCTGCGCGCCGACGAACCAGCCCATCGGCCGCGGACCCTACTGTCATCCCGTGATCCGGCTCGATGCGGTGACGAAGCGCTGGCCGAGCGGCCACGTCGCCGTGCACGAGCTGACGCTCGACGTGCCCGACGGCGAGGTGTGCGTGCTGCTGGGCCCGTCCGGTTGCGGCAAGACGACCACGATGAAGATGATCAATCGGCTCGTCGAGCCGACGTCGGGGCGCATCGAGATCGATGGCGTCGACGTGCAGACGATCGACGCCGTCGAGCTGCGACGCGGCATCGGGTACGTGATCCAGCAGGTCGGTCTGTTCCCCCACCAGACGGTCGCCGCCAACGTCGGCACCGTGCCACGCCTGCTGCGGTGGGACCGGCCGCGCATCGCGGCGCGCGTCGAGGAGCTGCTGGCGCTGGTCGGTCTCGACCCGGCCACGTTCCGGGATCGCTACCCGCACCAGCTGTCGGGTGGTCAGCGCCAGCGCGTCGGCGTCGCCCGCGCCCTGGGCGCCGACCCGCCGGTGCTGCTCATGGACGAGCCGTTCGGTGCGATCGACCCGGTGACGCGCGGGCGCCTCCAGGACGAGTTCCTGTCGTTGCAGGCCACGCTGCACAAGACGGTGGTGTTCGTCACCCACGACATCGACGAGGCGGTGAAGCTGGGCGATCGCATCGCCGTCCTTGCCGAGGGCGGCGTGCTGGCGCAGCTGGCGACCCCGGCCGAGCTGCTGGCGTCGCCGGCCAGCGCGTTCGTGGCCGACTTCGTCGGCTCGGAGCGCGGGCTGCGCCGACTGCGGGTGCTGCCGATCGCGCGCGACGACCTCGTCGCGGCGGATGGCTACGACGTCGCCGGGCTGCGGCGAGTGGCGCACGACGCCTCGATGGAAGACGCGCTGGCCGCGCTGCTCCTGGACGACGCGCCGGCGGTCGCCGTCGTCGACGGCGACGTCGTCCTCGGCGTGCTCACCCCGGACGCCGTGCACGCCGCTGCCCGGCGCCGCTCCTAGCCGATCAGGAGCAGGAGCAGCAGCAGGGCCAGCACGCCCAGCACGCCGGCGACGACGAGCCACGGCGGGACCGTGGGCGAGGCGTCGCGCAGCGGCGGCAGCGGCTGTGGTCGGGCCGGTCGCGCCGGCGACGACGCGGTGGGGCGGGGCAGCGGCGCCGGCGCTGAGCGCGACGGCACCGGCCGAGGCGTGAAGGCCGGCGTGTCCGGTCGGGGCGGTGCGGGCGGTGCCGGGGGTGGCGGCGGCGGGGGTGGCGGCGGCGGAGGCGGAGGTGGTGGTGGAGGAGGAGGCGGCGGCGGAGGCGGAGGCAGCGGTGCCGGAGGCAGCGCGGCGCCGCAGCCGACGCAGAATCGGGCCGTGTCGGTGAG
>DASUCO010000199.1:0-2516 GCA_036275955.1 Acidimicrobiales bacterium | reverse complement strand
GCGCGGCCGGCCCGAGCCCAAGCCAGACGAGTTCGACCGCAGCTCGCCGGCCAACGTGGCGCCGCTCGTGGTGTGGCTCGGCAGTCCGCTGTGCGAGGTGACCGGTCAGGTGTTCAACGTCGCCGGCGGCATGGTCGGCGTGGCCGAGTCGTGGGGCCGCGGCCCGAGCGAGGACAAGGGCGACCGCTGGGACCCGTCCGAGCTCACCGACGTCGTGCCCAAGCTCGTCGAGCAGGCACGTCCCGCTGGCTCCATCGGGGGTTAGACCACCTCGACATCGTCGATCCCGCCGCGGCGCGCCAGCAGGTCGCGCACGAGCCTGGTTGCCCGGCGGGCCGGGTCGTCGCCGTCTCTGACCTCGAGCACGACGGGCTGACCGCACAGCTCGTCGAGCGCGTCGGCCAGGTCAGGCGCGTCCCACGGGAGGTCGTGGCGCATCGCCTCGGCGATGGCGATGTGCGGCGGGATGTCGTCGTCCTCGACCACGACGAGGTGGTCGTCGACGGTTCGCCGCACGACGAGTCGGTTCAGGCTCGCCTCGCCGGCTCGATGGCGCTGATGTAGTCGGTCAGGCGCGCCGCGATCTCGAACGCCAGCTCGGGATCGCCCAGGTCGGGGTCGATCCACGTCTCCGACACGCGTCGCCAGTGGCCGGCCCGTCCGAGGAACGGCGCCGCCTCGGCCTCCTTGCCGATGGCCTTGCGCCACCGCTTCTCGGTGGCGAGGAGGCGCGTGAGCACCGCCTCGTTCTCGGCCTCCTTGGAGTGCTCGGCGTGGAAGCCGACCTCGATGGCCAGGACCTTGGCGCCGGGCACGTCCTTGGCCCCGACGACCTGCGCCTCGTAGTGCTCCTTCGGCGCCTTCTCGGTGTCGAACCACACCTTGATGCCGTACCGGTGGCTGTACGAGCGGACGGTGCCGAGCTCGTCGGGCACCATGCCCGCCACGAGCGCGGCGGCGGCCTCGAACGGCGACAGCTCCATCGACCCGCATCGTACGGTGAGGACGTGACGCCGCTCCCGCCCAAGAACGTCATCGTGGTCCTGCTCGACAGCCTCAACCGGCACCTGGTCGGCGCGTACGGCAGCGACGAGTTCGAGACGCCCAACCTCGACCGGCTGGCGGCGCGGTCGGTTCGCTTCACCCGGCACCACACCGGCTCGCTGCCGTGCATGCCGGCCCGTCACGACATCCTCGTCGGCGCCCTCGACTTCCTGTGGCGGCCGTGGGGCTCGATCGAGATCTGGGAGGACGCCATCACGTACTCCCTCCGCAAGGCGGGCGTGACGTCGATGCTGGTGTCCGACCACCCGCACCTGTTCGAGGCGGGCGGCGAGAACTACCACACCGACTTCACGGCGTGGCAGTACTCGCGCGGCCACGAGGGCGACCCGTGGAAGACACGACCGGATCCGTCGTGGGTCGGAGCGCCGGCGCTGCCGGCCAAGCCGGCGCGCTACCCGATGCCCTACGACGAGTCGCGCACGTGGTTCCGCGAGGAGGAGGACTTCCCCGGTCCGCACACGATGGCGTCGGCCGCCACGTGGCTGCGGGAGGCGGCCGGCCACCACGACCGCTTCTTCCTGTTCGTCGACGAGTTCGACCCGCACGAGCCGTTCGACACGCCAGAGCGGTGGGCCACGAAGTACGACGACGACTGGGGCGGCGAGCGCATCATCTGGCCGCCGTACGTCGTCGGCGCCATCGAGAAGGGCGTCCTCACCGAGCGCGAGGCCCGCCACATCCGGGCCAACTACGGCGCCAAGCTGTCGATGATCGACCACCACCTCGGTCGCGTGCTGGACGCCGTCGACGAGCTGGGCCTGTGGGACGACACCGCGTTCGTCCTGTGCACCGATCACGGGCACTACCTGGGCGAGCGCGACGCGTTCGGCAAGCCACCGATGCCGATCCACCGGGAGATGGGGCACATCCCGCTGCTGGTCTCGTGGCCGGGCGTCGAGCCCGGTGAGTGCGATGCGCTCACGACGTCGGTCGACATCCACGCCACCATCGCCGACGTCTTCGACGTCACGCCCGACCACCGCACCCACGGCCGATCGCTGGCGCCGCTCGTCACGGGCGAGGTCGACGGCGTGCGCGACCACCTGCTGACGGGCATCTGGGGGCAGGGCGTGCACGTCGTCGACGCCGAGACGAAGTACGGACGGGCGCCGGTCACCGACAACGCGCCGCTCGTCATGTGGTCGAACCGGTGGTCGACCATGCCGGTGCACGCGTTCCCGACCCTCAAGCTGCCACGACCCGACCGGCGGGCCACGCTCGACTTCTTCGGCGACGTGCCCGTGATCCGCCAGCCGTTCGCCCCGGGCGATCCCGTCCCGTTCTGGGGAGCGCGCCCGCCGACCGAGAGCGTGCTCTACGACCTCGACGGCGACCCGATGGAGACGGCCAACCTCGCCGGCTCGACGCGCGAGAAGGAGGCGATCGACCTGCTGCGCGCGGCGCTGGAAGAGGCCGACGCGCCCAAGGAGCAGTACGAGCGTCTCGGGATC
>DASUCO010000198.1:0-7809 GCA_036275955.1 Acidimicrobiales bacterium | reverse complement strand
GGCTACGCCAAGGTCGGTCGCCAGGGTCGCGAGGCCGTGCTCGTCCCTCCCGGCGACGCCGTCCAGCTCGGCGACGCCATCACCCGCGTGCTGCAGGACTCCTCGCTCGCCACCCGCCTCGTCGAGAACGGCCGGCTGCGGGCCGACGAGCTGTCGATGGACCGGCTGGCCGAGGTCTACCTCGAGAAGTACACGCGCAGCATCGAGGCGTCGGCCTCGACCCGGTAGGCGCGCTCCTCGTCGAGCCCGACGACCCAGCTGAGCACCGCCTCGAAGTCACCGGTGCGGACCACCTCGGCGATCACACCCGTGCCCGGGATCCGCTCGGGTCCGGTGTAGGTCTCCTCGAACTCCTCGCCCGACAGGTCGACACCGGAGGCCGGCTCCATGCGGACGCTGAGGTGGGCGTCGCCCGCCACCTGCACCTCCTCACCCGAGCCGTCCTGGGTGATCGGGGGCTCGACGTACTGCACGTCGAAGCCGGGCGTGCCCTCGCGGAAGGTGAAGGTCACGACGCCGTCGCCGACCTCCACGTCGGTCAGCAGGGCGACGCCGCTCGCCGTGCCCGGCGACGACGTCGGCGTGGTGGCGCCCTCGAACGCGGTGGTCGTGGTCGTCTCGGCCTCCGTCGTCGTGGTGGTCGTCCCCTCGGCGACGGTCGTGGTCGCGCCCTGGATCACGGTGTCGTCGGCGTCCTCGTCCGAGCAGGCGACGCCCAGCAGCAGGAGCGGGGCGACGAGGAGGAGGCGGGCGGCGCGCATCGCCACAGTCTGTACGCGAAGCGGGGAGGCCCGAAGGCCTCCCCGCTCCCGTCGGATGCTGCGTTGGTTGGTGCGGTGCTATGCGGTGACGGTGGCGATGAACCGACGGATCCCGAGTGCCACGCCGGCCACCAGGACGGCGGCCATGGCGGGCACCGCCGCATCGGAGCCGGTCCGGGGCAGCTCGCCGCTGGGCGTGCCGCCGCCGGGCACCGACGCCGAAGCCGGGCGGAAGGCAGAGCTGCTGGACAGGCGACCGACGGTGATGGTGCTGGGCGCCGTGAGGACGTCGAGGCCGCCCAGGGTGACGCCGAGGTCGCTCATCAGCGGAGCCAGGGCCGGCACGGCTTCGCCGACCTCGGCCAGCAGACCGGCAGCCGTGTCGGTCACGGCCAGCGCACCGGTGAGGAGCGCCGGCGGCGTGAGCGTGGCCGTGAGGGCGGTGACGGCGGCGGTGGCGTTGGTGTAGTCGCCGTCGGCGCCGACCGTCTCGGTGATCTGCAGCACGTCGACGTCGACCATGTCGGCCAGCTGGGCGTTGACGACGCCGAGGACGCTGCCCACGGCGGCGCTCACCGTGTCGCCGGCGGCGGCGAGGACGTCGGCGGCGGCGGTCAGGTCGAGACCGCTGAGGCCGGGGACGTCGAGGGCGCCGACCTTGACCGAGCCGATGGTGCCGGTGACGGCGGCCACCGAGGAGTCGACCGAGGACTTGGCGTCGGCGACGATGCCGACCTCGATGCCCTGGACCGACAGCAGCGACGTGTCGTCGAGCGTCTCGAGCAGGCCGTCGACGAGACCGCCGACGAGGGCCTGCAGGTCGTCCACGAGGTCCTCGACGGTGCCGGTCACGCTGTCGCAGCTGACCGGGAGGGCCTGCGCCGTGAGGGGCAGGGTGACCGGGGGCGTCGTGACCGGCGTCGTCACCGGCGTCGTGGGCGTGCTGCCGCCGGTGACGCCCTCGACGATGTCGTCGACGGCATCGCTCACCGCGCCGAGACCGACCAGGCCGCCGACGGTGCCGAGGGCCCCGTCGACGGAGGCGCACAGCTCGTCGGTGAGCGCCCCGGTCTCACCCTGCAGCTCGTCGATGGCGCCGTCCACGGCGTCGATGACGGCAGCCGGATCGGTGATGTCGGGCAGGGTCAGACCGAGGGTGCCGAGCAGGCCGAGCAGGTCGTCGAGCGGGAGGTCGGCGAGCGTGAGCCCGAGGCCCTCGAGCACGGCGCCGAGGTTGAGGACCTCGATCGACGGGATCGAGATCGTGCGGTTGCCGCTGGCCGAGCTGCCGAGGGCGCTGGTGCCGAGCGAGACCGTGGCCGAGGGCACGCTCAGCAGGCCGCCGGCCACGCCGAGATCGGCCAGGTTGGCCTCGAGGCCGGAGCGAGCGCCGACGGCGTCGACGACCGAGGACAGCGACGCGGTGAGCGTGCCGGTGAGGGTCGGGGCACCCGGCAGGGTGACGGACTCGGTGGTCGCGTCCTCGGCGCCGGTGCTGCTGGTGCCCACCGACGGGGCGGTCACGTTGAGCGCGGGCACGGCACCGGACGTGATGCTGAACGGGGTGAGCGACGTCGACGACGACGGCGCGCCATCGGCGGGATCGATGGTCGAGGAGCCCTCGTCGCTCAGCAGGCGCACGGACAGGACCTCGCCGGCCTCGCCCACGTCCACCTGGAGGAGGGTCGAGCTCACCGTCCCCCGGCCCACGCCCGTGGTCTCCTCGGCGGCGGCGATGGTGGTGGACAGCGGTGCGATCGCCGCGATGGTCGCGGCGGCAAATGCCCCCAGTAGGCGCGTGGTGCGCATTGTCGGTCTCCCTGCGTCTGGTGGATCGGTCTGGGCGCCACTTTCAGACAATGGGGACGCAAGCGCCATGCTCCAGATGGGTCATTTCGGACCGGTGGGCTGACTAGCCCGTTGTGACCGGATCCACGTTCACACGTCCGGCTCGGGCCCGGTTCGTCGGTACCATGCGGGGCGATGCTCGCCGTCTGGATCCTGCTCGGCCTCCTGGTGCTGGCCGGGCTCTACCTGATGTTCCTCTACAACGGACTCGTCCGTCTGCGGAACCGGATCGAGGCGGCCTGGGCCCAGATCGACGTGCAGCTCCGGCGCCGGTACGACCTGATCCCGAACCTGGTGGAGACGGTGAAGGGCTACGCCACCCACGAGCGCGAGACGCTCGACTCGGTGACGCGTGCACGAGCCGCCGCCGAGTCCGCCACCGGGCCGGCCGACCAGGCCAAGGCCGAGAACATGCTGACGCAGTCGCTGCGCTCGCTGTTCGCGGTGTCGGAGGCGTACCCCGACCTCAAGGCGAACCAGAGCTTCCTCGCGCTGCAGGAGGAGCTGTCCGCCACCGAGGGGCGCATCGCCTACGCCCGGCAGTACTACAACGACGCCGTCCAGCGCTACAACACGAAGATCCAGTCGTTCCCGGCCGTGCTCCTCGCCGGCGCGCTGCGCTTCCAGGAGCGTGAGTACTTCGAGGCCGACGACGAGTCGCGCGGCCCGGTCGACGTTTCGTTCTCCTGATCTCGGCATCCAAGGACTCCGTGTACGACCTCGTCACCACCAACAAGCGCCGCTCCGCGCTCCTCGTCGTGGCGTTCGTCGCCCTCGTCCTGCTCGTGGGCTGGGTCGTGCAGATCGCCTTCGGGTTCGGTTGGTTCGCACTGGTCTTGGCGCTCGTGTTCGCGGTCGGCAGCTCGTTCCTCGCGTACTGGAAGAGCGACGCCATCGCACTGCGCATGAGCCACGCCAAGCCGGCTGACGAGACCGAGCACGCTCGCCTGCACAACCTCGTCGAGGGTCTGTGCATCGCCGGCGGCCTGCCCAAGCCCCGCCTGTACGTCGTGGACGACGCCGCACCCAACGCGTTCGCCACCGGCCGCGACCCGCGGCACGCGGCGATCGCGGTGACCACCGGGCTGCTGGCCAAGCTGGATCGCGTCGAGCTCGAGGGCGTGCTGGCCCACGAGCTGAGCCACATCAAGAACTACGACATCCTCGTCTCGACCCTCGCCGTCACCCTCGTCGGCGTCCTCACGTTGCTGGCCGACTTCTCGCTCCGCTTCCTGTGGTGGGGCGGGCCGCGCCATCGCAACGACCGGAGCGGCGGCGACGGAGGCGGTGCCGGCGCCATCGTGGCGATCGCCGGCTTCGCCCTGCTCCTGCTGGCACCGCTGGTGGGCCGCATCATGCAGTCGGCGGTGAGCCGCAAGCGCGAGGCGCTGGCCGACGTCAGCGGCGTGACGCTGACGCGCTACCCGCCGGGGCTGATCAGCGCCCTCGAGAAGCTGCGGGACGACACCACCGTCGTCCACTCGGCGAGCCGGGCCACGGCCCACCTCTGGATCGAGTCACCCACGCCGCACACCCAGCGCGAGGAGCGCGGCCGCGGCGACTCGTCCTGGCTGAACAGGCTGTTCGACACCCATCCCCCACTCGAGGAGCGCATCGCTGCGCTCCGGGAGCTCTAGGAGACCAATGGCGTTCACCGATCGAATCAGCGCGCTCACGCGCAACCAGAAGATCCTCCTCGGCGTCGGCATCGTCGTCGTCGTCGTCCTCATCGCCGTCGTCGTCGCCGGTGCCGGAGGCGGGGAGGACGAGGTCGCCACCACCACGACGACGTCGACCACCGAGGCGACGACCACGACGACCGAGCCGCCGATCGCGCCGCTCACCGGCGTGCCCGAGGCCGACGCCGCCAAGCGGTCCCGCCCGGCGCTCGTGGTCAAGGTCGACAACGTCCCCAAGGCGTTCGGCGTGCAGGAGGGCATCGACAACGCGGACATCGTGTTCGTCGAGGAGGTCGAGAACGGGGCCACCCGCATGGCCGTCGTGTTCCAGTCCAAGGACGACACCGTCGGCCCCGTGCGGTCCGCGCGCACGTCTGACCTCGACATCGCCGGCAACCTGAACATGCCGTACTTCGCGTACTCGGGCGCCAACGGTGGCGTGCTGCGCCTCGTCGCCAACGGACCGATGATCGACATGGGCATCGACCGGGGCGAGGCGACGTCGGTGTACACCCGCAACCAGCGGGGCCGTGGCCTGCTGCGCTTCTTCTTCCCGACCAACGAGATGTACGACGCCGGTCGCGAGGGCGCCGGCACACCGCCCCAGCAGTTCACGTTCCGCAAGGCGGGCGAGGCGTCGGCCGGCGAGCCGGCTGCGGGCGCCGCCATCTCGTACGGCGGGGGTCGAGCCACGACGGTCCGCTACGAGTGGGACGCCGCCACCGGCGGGTGGCACCGCGCCCAGAACGGCGCGGCCCACGTCATGGCCGACAACCAGGCGCGCATCTCGCCGAAGAACGTGATCGTGCAGTTCGCGCCGTACACCGCGTCCGACTTCGTCGACGTGACCGGGGCACGGTCGCCTGAGGCGGAGCTGGTCGGGGAGGGCGATGTCTGGGTCTTCACCGACGGCAAGCTCGTGCGCGGCCGCTGGTCGCGTCCGACGCGCGACGCGGTCACCAGCTTCGTCGACCCGGCCGGCAAGCCGATCGGCCTGACCCCGGGCCAGACGTTCATCGAGCTCGTCCCCGCCCCCGGCTCGTTCCTGGGCGAGGGAACTGTGACGGTCCTCTAACTCGATCAGGGCGAGCGGCACGCGGTCCGTAGACTCGAACCATGGCTGATGTCACCAGCACGACCGGGACGTTCCGGGTGAAGCGCGGGCTCGCGGAGATGCTCAAGGGCGGCGTGATCATGGACGTCGTCGACGCCGAGCAGGCGAAGATCGCCGAGGACGCCGGTGCGGTGGCGGTGATGGCGCTCGAGCGCGTCCCGTCCGACATCCGCCGTGACGGCGGCGTGGCCCGCATGAGCGACCCCTCGCTCATCGAGGGCATCCAGGCCGTCGTCACGATCCCGGTCATGGCCAAGGTCCGCATCGGCCACTTCGCCGAGGCCCAGGTCATCGAGACGCTGGGCGTCGACTTCATCGACGAGTCCGAGGTGCTCACGCCGGCGGACGAAGCCCACCACATCGACAAGTGGCAGTTCACCGTGCCCTTCGTGTGCGGGGCGACCAACCTGGGCGAGGCACTGCGCCGCATCAGCGAGGGGGCGGCGATGATCCGCTCCAAGGGCGAGGCCGGCACCGGCAACGTCGTGGAGGCCGTCCGCCACCTGCGCTCGATCCTGGGCGACATCAAGAAGATCGGCACCGCGGACTCCGCCGAGCTCTACGAGTGGGCCAAGCGCCTGCAGGCGCCGGTGCAGCTGGTGCAGGAGCTGGCCGAGACGGGCGAGCTGCCGGTCCCGCTGTTCTGCGCCGGCGGGATCGCCACCCCGGCCGACGCCGCGCTCGTGATGCAGCTCGGCGCGCAGGCCAACTTCGTGGGGTCGGGCATCTTCAAGAGCGAGAACCCGGCCCGCACGGCCCGCGCCATCGTGGAGGCGACCACGCACCATCGCGACGCGTCGATCGTGGCCAAGGTGTCGCGCGGTCTCGGTGACCCGATGAAGGGCCTCGAGATCGCCGGGCTCGAGACGAAGCTCGCCGAGCGAGGCTGGTAGTGCGCCAGCACCCCCCAGGTGAAGGTCGGCGTCCTCTCGCTGCAGGGCGCGTACCGGCTCCACGCTGACGTCCTGACGGCGCTCGGCGCCGAGCCGGTCGACGTCCGCACACCCGAGTCCCTGGGATCGGTCGACGCGCTCGTGATCCCGGGCGGGGAGTCGACCACGATGTCGTTCCTGCTCGACAGCTCCGAGCTGCGCGTGCCGCTCACGGAGCGCCTGCGCGACGGGTTGCCGGCGCTGGGCACGTGCGCGGGGATGATCATGCTCGCCACCGAGGTGCTCGACGGCCGGCCCGACCAGCAGAGCCTGGGCGTCATCGACATCACCGTGCGCCGCAACGCGTTCGGTCGCCAGCGAGAGTCCTTCGAGGCCGACCTCGAGATCGAGGGCATGCCGGGTGGGCCGTTCCCGGCCGTGTTCATCCGGGCGCCCTACGTCGAGCGGGTGGGGGAGGGCGTCGAGGTGGATGCGTTGGTGGGGGAGCACCCGGTGCTCTGCCGTTCCGGCGCCATCACGGTTTGCTCGTTCCACCCCGAGCTGAGCAACGATCTACGACTGCACCAACGCTTCCTGGAGGGCATCGCATGAGCGGCCACAGCAAATGGGCGACGATCAAGCACCAGAAGGGCGCCAAGGACCAGAAGCGCGCCAAGGTGTTCGCCAAGCTCCTCCGCCAGGTCGAGGTCGCGGCCCGCGAGGGCGGCAGCGACATGTCGAGCAACGCCACGCTGCGCACGATGTACAACAAGGCGCGCGACCAGTCGGTGCCGATCGACACCATCGAGCGCGCCATCAAGCGTGGCTCGGGTGAGCTCGAGGGCGTTCGCTACGAGGCCGTGAACTACGAGGGCTACGCGCCCAACGGCGTCGCCGTGTACGTGGAGACGCTGACCGACAACCGCAACCGCACCGGGGCGGAGATGCGATCGATCTTCTCCAAGCTGGGTGGCTCGCTGGCCGAGCCGGGCGCGGTGGCATGGCAGTTCGAGCGCAAGGGCGTCATCGTGCTGCCCAAGTCGGTCAGCGAGGACGACCTCATGGAGGTCGTGCTCGAGGCGGGCGCCGACGACGTGGTCGACGACGGCGACACCTGGCGGGTGCTGTGCGAGCCGTCGTCCCTCACCGCTGTGCGTGGCGCGCTGGAGGAGGCGAAGATCCCGTTCGACTCCGCCGATGCCGACATGCAGCCGACGACCTCGGTGGCGCTGGAGACGGCGGAGGCGGCGAAGTCGGTGCTGCGCCTGATCGACGCGCTCGACGACCACGACGACGTGCAGAACGTGAGCGCCAACTTCGACATCGACGACTCGCTGCTCCAGCAGCTGGAGTCGGTGTGATCAGACTCGCCGGCGCGGCGCTGCTCGCCGCGCTGGTGGTCCTGGGCGCGTGCGGCGGCGACGACGATGACGACGTCGGCGAGACCACCATGGAGACGACGCCCGAGGACGACGCGTTCGACCTCGGGACGCAGAGCGAGCTGCGCAACGGGCTCACCGCGGCCAAGACGATCG
>DASUCO010000197.1:0-3824 GCA_036275955.1 Acidimicrobiales bacterium | reverse complement strand
GCGTTTGGCTCGCTGGACGCGCTGCTCGACGCCGACGAGGAGCGCATCGCCACGACCGAGGGGGTCGGTCCCGTCATCGCGTCGAGCGTGAAGCAGTGGACGACGATCGAGGCCAACCGCCGGCTGATCGAGCGCCTGCGCGCCGCCGGCGTCGACTTCGGTCGCGTCGAGGTGCCGACCGAGCCGCAGAACCTCGTCGGGCTGTCGATCGTGGTCACCGGCACGCTCGAGGGCTTCTCCCGCGACGGCGCCGAGGAGGCGATCACGGCGCGCGGCGGCAAGTCGCCGGGCTCGGTGTCGAAGAAGACCACCGCCGTCGTCGTCGGCGAGGGCCCGGGCGCGTCGAAGCTCACCAAGGCCGAGGAGCTGGGCATCCCCATCCTCGACGAGGCCGGCTTCGTCCACCTCCTCGAGACCGGCGAGCTGCCCTCATGACCCGTTCTCGGTACCGGAACCAGCCACATGTGGTCGGTTGGGGTACCGAGAACGGGATGGCGTGATCAAGGACGAGCTCGTCGAGGAGGTCGACGAGCACGGGAACGTGCTACGGGTCGTCACGCGGGCGCAGATGCGGGCCGAGCAGCTGCGGCACCGGTGCACGTACATCGGCGTCGTGGACTCGCGCGGGCGGCTGCTGATCCACCAGCGGTCGGCGGACAAGGAGGTCTACCCGTCGCACTGGGACGTGTGCGCAGGCGGCGTGTGCACGGCGGGCGAGAGCTGGGACGACAGTGCTCGGCGCGAGCTGGCCGAGGAGCTCGGCATCGACGTGCCGATCGAGCACCTCGGTCACGGCACGTGGGAGGAGGCGGGCGGCGGCGCGTCGCTCGTCGGCCACGTGTACCTGGCGCGCAGCGACGGACCATTCTCCTTCGACGACGGCGAGGTGGTGGAGGCCCGCTTCGTGGACGACGACGAGCTCGACGAGCTGCTGGCGTCAGTCCCGTTCTGCACCGACAGCGTCGAGCTGGCGCTGCCGCTCCTCCGTCAGGCTCAGAGGACCTTGAAGCGCCAGACGACCTGACGGGCGTCGTCGCGGGTCTCGCCGTCGATCGGTCGCCAGATCGACGCCACCACCACGACGGTGCCGCTGCGGAACTGCTCGATCTCCTTGCCGGGCCCCGGCGTGAAGAACAGCTGTGCCAGCGGCTCGTTGCGGCGCAGCTGGTCCTCGGGGATGAAGACGCCGTTCACCGACAGCTCACCGGTCCAGCCGTCCTTCAGGTCGATGCCGATCTCGGCCTGGCGCAGGACGCTGGGACTCCCGTCAGCGGGGATGAGCTGCTCGACGGCGCTCTCGCTCACCACCGGCTCGGGGTCGGCGTTGCCGTTGCGCCCGGCCAGCCAGAACATGCCGACGGCCACGACCAGCAGCAGCCCGATCACCACTCGTCGCATCACAGGCCCGCATCGTGCCACGGGATGCCCGAATCGCCCCGATCCCGGGGTTAGCCTCGGGGGCGTGGCGACCACGAGGACCTCCTCGGGCTTCGCCGACCAGGTCGGTCGCGTGCTCGGCGACCGCTACCGCCTGGTGGCGCCCATCGGCACCGGCGCTTCGGCGCAGGTGCACCTCGCCGACGACGTGCGGCTGGGCCGGCGCGTCGCCGTGAAGGTCCTGCACCCGGCGCTGGCGGCAGACGAGACGTTCCTGCGCCGGTTCCGGGCCGAGGCGCGCGCCGCGGCGTCGCTGAGCCACCCGAACATCATGGCCGTCTACGACTGGGGTGACGGTGACGGCGACGCGCCGTACCTCGTCCTCGAGCTGCTGTCGGGCGGGAGCCTGCGCTCGATGCTCGACACCGGCCACCAGCTGTCGCTGTCGCAGGCGCTCATCGTCGGGCTCGAGGCGGCGCGCGCGCTCGAGGCCGCGCACCGCAGCGGGTTCGTGCACCGCGACATCAAGCCGGCCAACCTCCTCTTCGGCGAGGACGGTCGCCTGCGCGTCGCCGACTTCGGCCTCGCCCGCGCCCTGTCCGAGGCGGCGTGGACCGAGCCCGGCGACGGGCTCGTCGGCACCGCCCGCTACGCGGCACCCGAGCAGGCGTCCGGTGCGCGCGTCGACGGCAAGGCCGACGTCTACGCGCTGGCGCTGGTGCTGATCGAGGCCGTCACCGGCTCCGTGCCGAGCGTCGCCGACAGCGCGCTCGCCACCATCCGACTGCGCGCCGACGAGCCGATCCCGGTGCCCGACTCGCTGGGCGCCATCAAGCCGGTGCTCGAGCGCTGCCTGCAGCCCGATCCCACCGCCCGGCCCGACGCCACCGAGCTGGTGCAGTCGCTGCTGGCGGCGGCACGCGAGCTCGACCGACCGTCGCCGCTGCCGCTCGTGGGGCTCGACCTGCACGACGACGATGCCGCGTCGCCCGTGGACGACGACGCCACCGTGCTGCCGACCCGCGCCACCGTCGACATGACGATGCATGCGGGCGGCGCGCCCGTCGTCGTGGAGCCGCCCCGGCGACGCTGGTGGCGCTGGCTCCTGGCGCTGCTCGTGCTCGCCGCCATCGGCGTGGGCGCCACCCTGCTGTGGACGGCGTCGCAGCCGCCGTCGGCCGTGGTCCCCAACGTCGCCGGGCAGCTGGTGAGCGAGGCCGAGGCGGCCATCGAGGCGGCCCGGGTGGCCGGCGACGAACCGGTCGAGTGGGACGTGCGGACCAAGGACGAGTTCAGCGACGGCGTCGACGCCGGCGTCGTCATCCGCACCGAGCCGGCGGGCGGCACCGACCTCGACGACGACAGCGTGCTCACGCTGATCGTCTCGAAGGGCCCCGAGCCCGTCCCGGTGCCGTCGCTGGTCGACATCGACGAGGCGACGGCCCGGGCCCGCATCGAGGAGGCCGAGCTCACGGTGGGCACGGTCACCCCCGAGTTCAGCGAGACGATCGCCGCCGGGCTGGTGACCGGGTGGTCGGTCGACGGCGTCGAGAAGCCGCCCGAGACACCCAAGGGCTCGCCGGTCGACTTCCGCGTCTCCCAGGGCCCCGAGCCCCGCACCGTGCCCGAGCTCGCCGGTGCGCCGCGCGAGGACGCCGCGGCCGAGCTCGAGGAGCTGGGCCTGGCGGTCGACAGCCGCGAGGAGTTCTCCGACGACGTCGAGGCCGGCCTGGTGATCGGCACCGATCCGCCGGCCGGCGAGCAGGTCGGTCGGGGCGAGACGGTCACGCTGATCGTGAGCAAGGGCCCCGACCTGGTGAAGGTCCCCGACGTCATCGGCAAGAGCTTCAGCGACGCGTACGACATCCTCGTCGCCGCTGGCTTCGAGGTGAAGGACAGGGGCGAGGGCAACCGCGTCGTCGGCACCGACCCCGAGCCCGGCACGATGGCCAAGCGCGGCAGCACGGTGACCATCGAGCGCCGTCGCTAGACCGAGCCCTGAGATACGTTCCCGCTCCATGGGAGCACTCGAGGGGCGCGTCGCGATCATCACCGGGGCAGGGCGGGGCATCGGGCGCGAGCACGCGCTGCTGTTCGCGTCCGAGGGCGCCAAGGTCGTGGTCAACGACCTGGGCGGCGCCAACGACGGGTCGGGCTCGGACCAGACGCCGGCCCAGCAGGTCGTCGAGGAGATCAAGGCCATGGGCGGCGAGGCCGTCGCCAACGCCGACAACGTCGCCGATTGGGAGGGTGGCCAGCGCCTGGTCAACACCGCGGTCGAGACGTTCGGCGACCTGCACGTGCTCGTGAACAACGCCGGCATCCTGCGCGACCGCGTGCTCGTGAACATGACCGAGGAGGAGTGGGACGCCGTCATCCACGTCCACCTCAAGGGCCACTTCGTGCCCACCCGCTGGGCCGCCGCGTACTGGCGGGAGCAGACCAAG
>DASUCO010000196.1:0-4409 GCA_036275955.1 Acidimicrobiales bacterium | reverse complement strand
CGTCACCCGCGTCCACCTCGACCCCGAACGCCGCTACCTGCCCAGCGGACGACCCCGCGGCGGACCCCGCCGACGACCAAGATGACGTCGGACATGTCCCGTCAGATCAATGTCGGACATGTCCCGTCAGATCACATCGGCGCTGTGCCGATGGACGCGACGCGGAACGTCTACGCCGGAACGGCCTCGCCGGCCGCAGTCACGGCGAACCAGACGTCGCCGACGCCGTGCCCGGTCGTGTCCCCCGGCGCCGTGTCACCGGCGTACCGGTACAGGCGGTGGCCGTTGTAGGCGACCTGGTCGTCGCCGTCGGTACGTGGCGCCGTCGTGAGCAGCGCCTGGTCGACGCCATCCCCGGCGACGGCCTCGGCCATGAGCGGCGGCCACGCGCCGGCGCAGTCGTCGGTGCACGCGCTCGTCTCCATCGAGTCCGGCATGAACAGGTAGAGCGTCCTGCCCTCGGCGTCGACCAGCACCTCGCCCAGGTCGGTCTCGGCCACCATGACCGTGGCTGCACCGGCGGACTCGTCGGCGGGTGCCGCCGTGGTGGTGGTGGTGGTCCCCTCGTCCTCGGCCTCCGCCTCGGTCGTGGTCGTCGACTCCTCGACGGTGGCGGCGTCATCGTCGTCGTCCCCGCAGCCGGTGAGGCCGAGGGCGAGTGCGAGCGCGGCGAGCAGGGCCAGGGTTCGTCTCATGGGTGAGGGTACGTGCGGGACCACGCCAGGGATTGCCCTTCTACGCTGGTCGCCGTGTCCGTGACCGCCCTGAGGCCGAACGACCGGTGCTGGTGCGCGAGCGGGCGCAAGTTCAAGCAGTGCCACCAGCGGGCCACCGAGCCGGTGCGGGCCGGCGCCGTCTCGCCACTCCGTCCCGTGCCCGACAGCATCGCCAAGCCGGAGTACGCGGTGTCGGGGACGCTGGTGAAGCGGCCGGAGTCGCCGGTGAAGCCGCCCGACGTCCTGGAGCGGATGCGTCGCACCTGCGCTTCGGCGGCTGATGTCCTCGTCGAGGTCGGGCGCCACGTGCGGCCCGGCATCACCACCGACGAGCTCGACGCGATCTGCCACCAGCTGTGCATCGACGCCGGCGGCTACCCGAGCCCGCTGCTCTACCCCGGCTCGGTGATGCCGTTCCCCAAGTCGGTGTGCACGTCGGTGAACGAGGTCATCTGCCACGGCATCCCCGACGACCGGGTGCTGCGCGACGGCGACATCGTGAACCTCGACGTCACGCTGTTCCGGGAGGGCGTGCACGGCGACACCAACGCCACGTTCGCGGTGGGCGACATCGACCCGGTCAGCCGCGCGCTGGTCGACGTCACCCGCCAGTGCCTGCAGGACGCCATCGCCGCGGTTCGGCCGGGCGGCGTGCTCAACGACATCGGCGTCGCCATCCAGGCCCGAGCCGAGGCCAACGGTCTGAGCGTCGTGCGGGACTTCATCGGCCACGGCGTCGGCGAGCAGTTCCACACCACGCCCGAGGTCCCCCACTACGCCGCCGGCTCCCGGGTGCCGCTGGAGCCCGGCATGGTCTTCACCATCGAGCCCATGATCGCCACCGGCTCCTGGCGCATCCGGCTGTGGGACGACGGCTGGACCGCCGTCACCGAGGACCGCAAGCGCACCGCCCAGTTCGAGCACACGATCCTCGTCACCGACACCGGCGCCGAGATCCTCACCGTCCCGACCGACACCACCGACCACCCCTACTGGCAATAGGGAGCCGACGGCACCAACGGTGCAGACCCTGCACCGGGTCCTGCTCGCCAGGAAAGAATGGGCGGAGGGGGCGAAGCTTCCCCTCCGCAGTTACGAGAGGGAGTCGATCCACGCGCGGTGCAGGGCGGCGTAGCGGCCGGTGCCGCCGATGAGGTCGCCAGGGTGGCCGTCCTCGACGACGCGGCCGTCGTCGACGACGATCACGCGGTCGGCGATCTCCACCGTGGTGAGGCGGTGGGCGATGATGATCGCCGTCCGGTCGGCCAGCAGCGTGCGCAGCGCGTGCTGCACCTGCCGCTCCGACGGCACGTCGAGCGACGACGTCGCCTCGTCGAGGATCAGCACCGCCGGGTCGGCCAGGAAGGCGCGGGCGAACGACACCAGCTGGCGCTGGCCGGCCGACAGCCGGGCGCCCTTCTGGTGCACGTCGGTGGCGTAGCCGTCGGGCAGGGCGGCGATGAACTCGTGGGCGCCGATGGCGCGCGCCGCGTCCTCCACCTCGGCGTCCGACGCGCCGGGACGACCGATGCGGATGTTGTCGGCCACCGACCCCGAGAACAGGAAGCTCTCCTGGGTCACGGTGATGATCGCCCGCCGCAGGTCCTCGTCGCTGATGGCCCGCAGGTCGACGCCGTCCAGCGTCACCGTGCCGTGCGTCGGGTCCCAGAAGCGCGCGGCCAACCGGGCGATGGTGGTCTTGCCGGCGCCGGTGGCACCGACGAGCGCGATGGTCTCGCCGGCCGGGATCTCCAGGTCGAGGTGGTGCAGCACGACCCGTTCGCGGTAGCCGAACTGCACGCCGTCGAAGCGCAGCGCGCCGTGCGCGTCGCGGAACGGCACCGGATCGACCGGCTCCGGCACCGACGACGTCTCCTCGAGGATGCCCGACAGCTTCTCCAGCGCGGCGGCCGCCGCCTGGAACAGGTTGTAGAACTGGCTCAGCTCCTCCATCGGCGCGAAGAACCGCCGCAGGTACAAGAGGAACGCGGCGAGCACGCCGATCGTCACCGCGCCGTCGGTCACCCGGAAGCTGCCGTACAGCAGCACGATCGCCGTCATGGCGCGGCCGACGAACTGCACGGCGGGTCCGTACGTGCCGGCCAGACGACCGGACCACACGTTGGCGGCGCGGTAGCGATCGTCCAGGTGCTCGAAGATCTCCTGGTTGCGCGGCTCCCGACGGAACGCGTGCACCGCCTGGATGCCGCCCAGGCTCTCGACGAAGTGGACGATCACCAGCGCCACCGCATCGCGGGTGGCGCGGTACGCCTCCTCGGCCCGGTTGCGGAACCATCGGGTCATGGCGATCAGCACCGGGAACGCGCACAGCGTCACGAGCGCCAGCTCCAGGTCGAGGACGAGCAGGGCGATGCCGATGCCGACCATCAACAGCACCGACGAGATGACGTTGACCAGTCCGCCGCCCAGCAGGTCGGCGATCGCCTCCACGTCCGACGTCTGCCGGGAGATGACGCGGCCGGACGTGTAGCGCTCATGGAACGACGTGCTCAGGTGCTGGAAGTGCCGGAACAGCCGCACCCGGATCTCGAGCACGACGTCCTGGCCCACCCGCCCCAGGATCTGCAGGAACGAGTTGAACGCGACGGCGCCCACCACGGTGGCGAGCAGCACGCCGAGCACCGACGCCATCAGCGGGCGGGTGCTGCCATCGCCGCCAGGGAGCAGTGGCGGGATGCCGTCGTCGATGCCGTACTTGATGAGCACCGGCACCGACAGCTGGGCGCAGATCGACAGCGCGATCAGCGCCGCCGCCGCGGCCACCGCCTTCTTGTGCGGCCGCAGCAGGTCACCCAGCAGCGCCCGGCTGCGGGCGCGCAGGAGACCCGCCAGTCCCCCTTCGGCGTCATCGACGTCCTCGACGTTGACGCCACGCCAGGAGTCGACGCGGTCGTCGCCAGTGAGGTCGAGCGGCGCGTCGGGGTCGATGTCGTGGACCTCGTCCGGCTCGACCGCGCTCACGAGATCACCTCCAGATCTTCCGCTTCCTCGCTCAGCACGGCGCGGTAGCGCGGCTCCTCCTCGAGGAGATCGTGGTGCGTGCCGACGGCCACGATGCGGCCGCCGTCGACCAGCGCGGCGCGGTCGGCCAGCGCCACCGTCGACGGGCGGTGCACCACGAGGAACACGGTGCAGTCGGCCAGCAGCGGGCGGAGCGCGTCCTGGACCAGCGACTCGGTGTGCACGTCGAGCGCCGACAGCGGATCGTCGAGCACCAGGATGCGGGGCCGGCCGATGATGGCCCGGGCCAGCGCCAGCCGCTGGCGCTGGCCGCCCGACAGCGACAGCCCCTGCTCGCCGATGCGGGTGTCGAGGCCCCACGGCAGGTCGAGGGCGAAGTCGGCCTGGGCCACGCTGAGTGCGGCCCGCACCTCCTCGTCGGTGGCCTCGGGCCGGCCCATGAGCAGGTTCTCCCGCACCGAGGCGGAGAACAGCGTCGGCTCCTCGAACGCGAAGGCCACGTGGCGGCGCAGGCTCGTGACCTTGATGTCGCGCAGGTCGTGCCCGTCGAGCGTGATGCGGCCCTCGGTCGGGTCGTACAGACGGGTCAGGAGCGTGGCCAGCGTCGTCTTGCCCGACCCGGTGGCGCCGACGATGGCAATCGTCTCACCGGCGCGCACGTCGAGGTCGACGTCGATCAGCGCCGTCTTGTCACTGCCCTCGTAGGCGAAG
>DASUCO010000195.1:0-8633 GCA_036275955.1 Acidimicrobiales bacterium | reverse complement strand
GGCGCACGTCGGTCCCGGGCGTGTTCGCCGCCGGTGACTGCACCACCGTCCCGTTCAAGCAGATCGTCATCGCCATGGGTGCAGGCTCCACCGCCGCGCTGAGCGCCTTCGACCACCTCATCCGCACGTCAGCGCCCGCCGAGCGCGAGCGGGCGGTCGCGTAGGTTCGGACCCCTGAACCTCCGCGACCTCCAGTACCTCGTCGCCCTCGACGAGCACCGGCACTTCGGGCGCGCCGCCGATGCCTGCTTCGTCAGCCAGCCCACCCTGTCGACCCAGCTGAAGAAGCTCGAGCAGGAGCTGGGCGTCGAGCTCATCGAGCGCAGTCCGCGCCACGTGCTGCTCACCGCCGCCGGCGAGCAGGTCGCGGCGCGGGCGCGCCTGGTGCTGGGCGAGGTCGAGAACATCCGCGGCATCGCCCGCCACGCCATCGACCCCGAGGCGGGGACGCTGCGGCTCGGGCTGTTCCCGACGCTCGCCCCCTACCTGCTGCCCCACGTCGTCCCCACGCTGCACGTTCGCTACCCGCGCCTCGAGCTGCTGCTGGTCGAGGAGAAGACCGAGGTGCTGCTGCAGCGCCTGCGCGACGGACAGCTCGACGCCGCCGTCCTGGCGCTGCCCATCAACGACGAGGGCCTCGACATGGCCGCGCTGTTCAGCGAGGACTTCGTGCTCGCCGTGCCCTCGGACCACGCGTTGGCCAAGACGAAGAAGCCGGTACCGCCGTCGGTGCTGGTGACCGAGCACGTGCTCCTGCTGGAGGAGGGCCACTGCCTGCGCGACCAGGCGCTGAGCGTGTGCCGCCTGGCCGGCGCCGCCGAGCGCGCTGGGTTCCGGGCCACGTCGCTGGAGACGCTCCGGCAGATGGTCGCCGCCGGCGTCGGTGTCACGCTGCTGCCGTCGCTCGCCGTGCAGGCGCCGGTGGCGCCGTCGGACGACATCGTCACGCTGACCTTCGAGGAGCCGGTGCCGCGCCGCGACCTGGCGATGGTCTGGCGCCGGACGAGCGTGTACCGCGAGCACCTGCTGCCGGCCGTCGCCGGCGTGCTGCGCGACCTGCCGAAGAGCCTGAAGGGGATCAGATCCCGCTGAGCACCCGTGCCGTGGCGCGACGGCCCGGCAGCTTCACCACTTCGATGGCGCCCGGCAGCTGCTCCTTGATCGACTCGTCGTGGGTGATCACGAGGACCTGACGGAAGCGCGAACCGAGGCGGTTGAGCGCCTGCAGCATGCGGTCCTTGCGATCGGGATCGAGCGGGCCGAACACCTCGTCGAGCACCAGCAGGCCCACGGCGCCGCCCGACTGGAAGCGCACGTGCTCGCTGATGGCGACGCGCAGGGCGAGGTTGGCCAGGTCGGTCTCCGACCCCGAGAACCGGGCCAGGCCGTGGGCGACGCCGGCGTCGGAGATCTTGATGTCGAACGTGGTGGCATCGACGTCGAGCGTCTCGTACTCGTGGTCGGTCAGCTCGGCGAACAGATCGGCCGCCTGCGTCGCCAGCTGCGGCCCGATCGATTGCACCACGTTGTTGCGGAACTCGCTCAGCAGGTCGGCCACCCGCGACGTGTGCCGCACCTCGTCGACCAGCACCTTGAGATCGGCGTGCGCCTGCTCGCCGTCCGCCAACCGGGCCTTCGCTGTCTCGACGCCGGCGTTGGCCTTGGCCGCCGCCACCTTCAGGTCCTGCGCCTGCTGGGCCAGCAGGTCGGCCTGCTTGCGCGCCGCGTCGCGCGCCACCTTGGCCGCCTCGAGCGCGTCCTTGTCGAAACCGAGGTCCTTGACCGTCGCCCGCAGCGCGTCGGCGTCGGCCGTGAGCGCGTCGATGCGGGCGGCCAGCGCAGCCAGCTCGGCGTCCACGGCGCCGCCCCGCTCGAGCTTGCCCTCCAGCCGCTGCAGCTCGGCCACGGCGCGCTTGCCGGCCTCGACCTCAGTGGTGAGCTTCGCGAGCTCGCCCTTCTTCGGCGGCGCGTCGAGTGCGTCCAGCGCCCCGGCCAGCGCCTCCTCGGCCGAGCGCCGACGGGTCGACACCTCCTGCCACCGCGTCCACGCCTGCTGCGCGGCGCGCAGCTTGGTCTGGGCGTCGTCGACTGCCTTCTTGGCGATCGTCTGCTGCTTCGTCGCGGCTGCCTGCTGCTTGGTGAGCGCGGCGACCCGCTTCTTGGCCACGTCCACCTCGAGCCGCCGATGCGACTGCACCTGCTCGAACGCGTCGCCCAGCGCCTGCCCGCACACCGGGCAGTCCTCCTCGGCCGACAGCGTCGCGCTGCGCGACGCCGACTCCTCGGCTCGAGCCAGCTCGGCCGTCGCCGACCGCAGCTCACCGGCCAGATCGGCGGCGGCGGTGGTGGCCGCCTCGGCCGCGGCGCGGGCGGCGTCGAGCGCCGACTCGTCCGGCTCCTCGGGCGCGTCGAGCGCCGGCAGCGCGGCCACGGCTCGCTCGGCGGCGTCGACGCCCCGCAGGAGGCCGAGGCGGTGCTCCTTGTCGGCCAGTCCCTCGGCGTGGGGGCGCAGCTCGGCCACCGTGGTCGACACCGTGGCCAGCTCGGCCTGCTCGGCCACGAGGCGGGCGTGCTGCTCGGTCGTCTCCTTGAGCAGGGCGACGGTGGCCTTGCCCTCGTTGACGAGCTCGTCGTAGCGCCGGCGCAGCTCGTCGTGGCGCTCGAAGGCGTCGTCGGCCGCCTCGCGCGCGGTGGCGGCGTCCACCGCCGCCTTGGACGTCGTCTCGACCTGGAGGCCGATGGTGGTCGCCGCATCCTCGGCCTCGGCCAGCCGCGCCCGCAGCTCGTCCAGGTCGGGCAGCTTCGTCTGCAGGCTCTCGTGCAGCTTCTTGTTCTCGCGCGCCTCGGCCCGAGCCAGGTCGCGCGCCTTGTCGAGCGGCGTGATGCCGAGCAGGCGCAGCACCAGCTCGCGCCGCTTGTCGGCGGTGACGTCGCTGAACGCAGAGACCTGCTTCTGCTCGGCGAACACCGACGACCGGAACGACTGGTCGTCCATGCCCAGGACCGACTCGACGTAGCGGCGCACGTCGGTCACGCCCTCGGCGACCTGCGCACCGTTCCAGTGGGCCTCGGCCTTCTGCGTGCTGTTGATGCCGGTCAGCATCCGCCGCACGAGGTACAGGTGGCCCTCGTGCTCGAACTCGACCTCGGTGATGCAGTCGTCCTTGATGTTGGCGGTGCGGATCTCGTCCTTGGGCGTGCGGGCCTTGCCGAACAGCGTCCACCGGATCGACTCCACCAGTGCCGACTTGCCGGCGCCGTTCACGCCGTAGATGCCGACCAGTCCGGCGGGGACGGGCAGGTCGAGCTCGTCGGCGAAGACGCGGTAGCCGCGCAGGTAGAGGCGCGTGATCCTCATCCGCTCTCCTCGACGGCCTGGGCCAGGTACTGGTGCCCGAGGGTCACGATCTTGGCGCGGTCGTAGCCGATCATGTCCTGGGGCTCGACGAACGCCTCCCAGCGGGCGCCCATCGAGTCCATGTCCGGCAGCTGCACCGGTGTCGTCGACGCCATGAACGACGGCTCCAGCTTGAGGTGCAGCGCGGCGCCGGCCACGGCCCGCACCTCGTTGAGGTCGAGCAGCCGGTAGGCGGCGGCCTCGACCCCGTCGATGAACAGGCGGGCGATGTCACCCTCCTGCACCTGGGCGGCGCGCTCGAGCACCCGCTCGCGCACCTCGGCGGGGGAGAGCCCGGTGGCGGCGACGGTCTCCAGCGTGACCAGCCGCCGCTGGCCGGGGACGGGGACGTGTCGAAGCGTGCCGGTGTCCGTGTCGAGCACGACGATGCCCTTGGGCCGGTCCGGGTCGTCGGCGAACGTGAACGTGTCCGGCGCGCCCGCGTACCAGACGCCGTCGTCCACCTTCTGGTGCACGTGGTAGTGCCCGAGTAGCACGAAGTCGCTCTGCAGCGCGGAGACGTCGATCTCGATCTCGTTGATGTCGTCGTACTTCGGCCGCAGCTGCGTCAGACGGGGATGGGTGATGAGGAGGTTCGAACGGTCGGCGCTGCGGTTGGCGTCCGCCTGCTGCAGCGCGTCGAGCGCGGCGGGCACGGTGAGCATCTGCGGCACGCAGTGCACGCGCAGGCCGGGTAGGTCGATCGCCTCGTACTGGAGGCGCGCCGCGAAGTGCAGCTCGGGGAACGTGTCGGCCAGCACCGAGTACGGGCTGCCGGTGCCGGGCAAGCGGGGCGTGTCGTGGTTGCCGCTGATGGCCACGAGCTGCACGCCGTGCTCGCGGATCTTGCGGAGCTCGCGCGACGCGACACGGAACGACCGGTAGGTGGGCCGGGGATGGTCGAACACGTCACCCAGCCACAGGATGGCGTCGGGCAGCTCGGCCAGGGCGGCGTCGACGGCGCGGGTGAACGACCCCTCGAAGTCGAGCTCGCGGGCGTTCACGCCCGTCTCGGCGTCGGTGATCGGGAGGTAGTTGCGCCCCAGGTGGGCGTCGCCCAGCGCCGCGATCTTCATCAGTCCACCAGTGCGCGCACGTTGGGCGGCGCCACGTCGCGGGGTGCCGGCGGCGGCGTGGCCCGGCGGACGACGTCGTCCCACAGGTCGACCTTGGCCGGCACCGCGAACGGCGCGTGCAGGTTGACGACCAGGCACTCGCCGGGCATCAGCGTCTGGATCTCGCCGGCCGACGCCGACAGGTCCTGCTTGGCCGACGACTTCAGGATGTTGCGGTCGCGCTCGTCGGCCAGACCGAGCACGAAGTAGGTGTTGAACTGGCTGAGCAGCTCGGCGTCGAGCAGCTTGGGCTGCTGGGTGATGGCGGTGATGCCCACCTTGAACTTGCGACCCTCGCGGGCGATGCGGGGGAACACGTTCGACTCGCGGTCGCTGTTGGACGACAGCACCCGCTGCGCCTCCTCCAGCACGATCGACACCACCGGCAGGCGCTCGTGCACCTCGGGGTCGTCGAGGTAGGCGCCCGACCAGCGGTCCATCACCGTGCGCGACAGCCACGAGGCGACCAGCACCTCCTCGGTGGAACCGAGGCCGCTGGCGTCGACGAGCACGACGCGCCCGACCTCGAGGTCGGCCACGATCGAGCGGCCCACCGACACGCCGGCGTCGGCCGAGATGCACTGCAGGTCGACGATGCGGCGCGCCCGGCGGTGCACGACCTGCAGCGTGTTGAGCGCGACGCGGCTCGACAGCTCGACGTCGCGGAACCCGGGCAGGTCATCGAGCTGGCTGAACGGCAGCAGCCACGCCAGACCGGTGCTGTGCTGATTGAGACCCGTGGCGTAGTGACGCTCGAGCTCGAACAGCGCCTCCTCCTGCGGCCGCGACCAGTCATACGCGGTGCGCAGGTCGTCCACCGTCAGCTCGCCGAGGCTGATCTTCAGGCGCGACGTGTTCGGCAGGTTGCGCGCTGCGTACGTGCGCAGCCGGTCGGTCGCCCACGGGTGGCGGGGCAGCTCCTTGCGGTACTCGCCGTGGGGGTCGATGACGACGAGTCCGTAGCGGCCCTCGGCCTGCAGCACGCCGCCGACGAGCACCTTCATCAGGTTCGACTTGCCCATGCCCGTCGTGGCGAAGATGCCGACGTGGGTGGCGAGCGACTCGCCGGGGATGCCGACGCCGAAGTCGACCACCGTCTCGCCGCTGCGCAGCTGGCCGACGTGGAGGTCGCCCATCTTCGTGCGCAGGAACTCGAAGTCGGACGGCTCCGGGGCCACCACCTTGGAGAACTGCGTGGGCAGCGACTTGGGCTTGCGGAACTCCTGCTGGCCGAGCGCGTCCGGCGGCGTCAGGTAGCCGAGGCAGCGGCAGTCGGCGATGCGGTACGTGCGCCGGCCCTGATCGTGCAACGGATGCGCGCCGGCCTCGCCGCGGGCGTCGTCGGCCAGCAGCGTGCCGGCCACCCGCTCGGCCCAGCCCGGCTCGCGGTGCTCGGAGCCGTAGGACACGTCGACGACGCGGAACAGGTAGCGCCGTCCGGTCTGCTCATCGACGGCGACCAAGAGCTCGCCGAGGAACAGGTCCTCGTCGGGCGCGGCGCGGAACACGCCGTCGAGCACGTTCTTGCCGTACAGGCGACCCCTCGTACCGGTCATCATGCGCGCTCCATCAGTCCGTGGCGATCGGTGAACGCGCGGTCGCGCACGTCGAGCGGGACGCCGGCCCGCTCGAGCAGCTCGTCGAGCTGGTTGCGGATGTCGCTGCGCAACCAGCCGGGGCAGGCGGCGAGGCCGTCGACCACCGAGAGGGGATACGGGTAGCCGGGGAAGGCGGCGTCGTCGCTCAGCGCGCTCAGCGCGCCCAGCGCGTGCTCGGGATCGACCCAGCTGGGCAGGTCGACGCGGAACGAGAAGCGGGCGTCGGGATCGAGCGTGGCCGCCACCACCTGCACGCCGCCGACGTCGCCGCGGGTGCGACCGACCGGCGCCCACCACATCGAACGCGGCGGGAGGAGCGTGTCGGCCTCGCGCTCGAGCCACGCGAGCAGCGGGGCGCCGCCGCGTGCGAGCGAGCTGTGCTTGGTCACGCCGGCGACCACGACGTCGCGTTCACGGGCCCGGTCCAACACGTCGCGCAGGTACGACGACGGGATGCGCCAGTCGGGCTGGAGGTCGCCGTCGACCAGCACCATGCCGCCGGCGTCGACGTCGTCGACCGAGCGAGACACCGCCTCCCACTCCCAGCGGTCGCGCACGAGGTTCACGTCCACGGCGGAGTCGGGGTTGATGCCGTCCACGCCGAGGGCGGCCAGCGCCGCCACCCGCTCGTCGGTCCCGCCCAGGAGCACGGCCTGGAGGTCGCCCTCCTCCTCGGCTTCGCAGGCGCCGTGGCGGAACCGAACCCGGGCCGACCGGGTCACGATGACCTGCAGGCACCGGGCGTCGGCCACCAGGGCCTGGCCGCCGTCGACCGCCCAGACGTCTGCCGGCGCGTTCGCCCTGGTCAGGGGCCTGATCTGGAGGTCGCCGTCGAAGTCGATCTGGCTGTTCGGGCGCGGGTCGCTGAGCGAGGTGGCGCTGCCGGTGAGCAGCGCCGCCAGCCGCTCCGCCACGACCTCGATGGACATGGCGCCCACGGTACCGAGGGGGTGTGACGGCTTACAGGCATGTCATTTCCACCCGCCCTGAGTGGCTGGAATCCCACGCAACGTGACACCATGACCCGATCGCCTCGAACCCCACCCCTGCCGTGGTCCGCGCGCCGACCGAGCTCGATGCCGTGTCCGCGCCCGGCTTCCGGGACCACCTGGCGACCCTGCTGAGCTACGGCGCCGAGTCCCTCGTGGTCGAGATGCACGACGTCACGTTCATCGATTCCTCGGGCATGGGCGCGCTGGTCGCCGCTCGCAAGCTCGCCGCCGAGCGCGGCGGCGGGCTGCAGCTGCACGGCGTCGGTGAGAAGGTGGCGGCGTCGCTCCGGCTCGCCGGGCTCACGGAGTTCCTCGGGGTCAGAGAGGGGACCTAAGCCCCGCCGGAGCGGTCCTCGATCTCCCAGGCGTGGTCGAGCGCGTGCCACGCCGAGCGGCGGATCGCCTCCCGCGGCGTCCACCGGCGACCGCCGCGAGGTCCGGTGTCCGGCAGCTCGCCGCGGCGCCGCTGGTCGAGCGCCTCGACGAACGCAGCGCGCGGGTCCCTCGCCTTGCGGTCGCCGCCGAGCTGGGCGAGGTAGGCAAGCTCGGACTCGGCCTGGTGCTCGACGATCTTGGCCAGCGTGCGCCCGCCGCCGCGCGGGCCCTTCGTCAGCGTCTTGCCCTTGGCCGCGCGTGCGGCGTCGTCGAACGCCTTCCAGCAGGCTCTGAGCAGCTTGACCTGGCGCCCGAGCTCGCGCGCATCGATGTCCTCGGCGTCGGCCTTCGGGAAGCCGGGCACACCGAAGTCGGTGCCGCTGTCGCCCTTGGCCCGCTCGACGACGTTGGCCTCCATCACCGCCACGCGAGCGCCCGTCGCCTGCTTGTAGCGGTCGCCGTAGTCGAGCAGCGTCTCGATCGCCTCGGCCTCGGTCTTGCCGCTGCGGGCCCACCCCGGCCAGTCGATGGCGATGGCGAACACGCGGCTCTTCCCGGTCTCGATGCGGACATCGATCACCCGCCGAGACTGACGCTCCTATGTCAAGAGCGCAAGGTCGTGGACGAGGAGCCGGTGGAATCGGCGGGCGAGGGCTCGTTTGATGCAGCGGAGGATCTCGCGGTCGCTGAGGCCTTCTTTGCGTCGTCGTTCGACGTAGTCGATGGTCTCGGGGTCGGTGCGCATGCGGTGCCGGGCGACGGTCCAGAGCGCGTTGTTGGCTTGGCGGTCCCCGCCGCGGTTGAGGCGGTGTCGTTGGGTTTTGCCGCTGGAGGCTTGGACGGGGCTCGAACCGCAGAGCGCGGCGAAGGATGCTTCGGTGCGGAGCCGGTTGGGGTTGTCGCCGGCGGCGATGAGGAGCTTGGCGGTGACGTCGGTGCCGGCGCCGTGTTCGGCGAGGACGCTCGGCGCTGCCTGTTGGGTGAGGCGGGCGAGGTCGCGGTCGTGCTCGGCGATCTCGGCGCCGAGCGCGAGCCAGCGGCGAGCAAGGGTCCGCATCGTGCGGCGGGTCGTGGTGACCGGGTCGAGGTCGTCGCTGGGGCGCCACTTGGCGGCGCGTTCGCAGCGGGCGCGGGTTCGCAGCGAGCGGAGCTCGCC
>DASUCO010000194.1:0-6746 GCA_036275955.1 Acidimicrobiales bacterium | reverse complement strand
CGACCCCGACCCGACGATCACCGCGGCGCGCAGCTCCACCACCGGCACGCCCGCCGCTCCCAGCACCGCACCGACCTCGTGACGCGACACGAGGTGGGTGCTGTGCACGCGTGCCGGGTCGCCGAGGCCGCCGAGGTAGGCGATGCGTCGCACGCCGGCTCCGCTCGCGGCGGCACCGAACCGCTCGGCCAGCGAGCGGTCGCGCGCCCGAAACGAGCGGTGGTCGGTCATCGAGTGCACGAGGTAGCAGGCGGCGTCCATGCCGTCGACGGCGGCGGCGACCGCGACCTCGTCGTCGAGGTCGCCCTCGACGACGTCGACGTCGTGCACCCAGGTGCGGCCGGCGAGGCGGTTGGCGTCACGGACGATGCACCGGACGTCGTGTCCCCGGTCGAGCAGCCGCGGCACCAGGCGCCCGCCGATGTAGCCGGTGGCGCCGGTGACGAGGATCCGCACCGGACGGCTCAGCGTCGCGCCGGCTGCATCGGCGGCCGTGCACGATGCACCGTGAGGTGACGGGAACCGTCGACTCCCGCGGTGAGCGTGCGCGTCGTGCAGCATGGGATCACCGTGGCGTGACCGGCGGCGACGGTGACGCATGCGTCGTCGACGGCAACGTCGAGCGAGCCGTCGAGCACGACGACGAGGACGTCCACGGCGTCGTTGCGATGCGTGGGGATGGCGCCGTGGGGCCCGAGGACCACGAGGTTCACGTTCACGCCCTCCGGGTTGGCCGACCACGCCACGCCATCGCCGCTGGCGGCCAGCGAGAGGAGGTCGACGATGTCGGTCACGGGGTGGTGACGTCGAGGAAGCGAGCGGTGCCGGCCAGGAGGGTCCACGCCTCGTCGTCGACGCCGAGCATCTCGGCCGACAGCTCGGCGATGGGCGGGAAGTCGCGGCAGCGGCAGTGGTCGCACATGCGTCCGTTGTACCGGCCACAGGTCCGTGGTCGGCAGGGCCGTTCGGCCCTTGTCGCAGCTCACGTCTCGGCGGCGTCGGGGTCCTCGTACGTGACGGCTTCCAGCATGAAGCCGTGCAGGTCGAGGAAGAACGTGGCGTAGAAGCGCTCGCCGTACTCGGGGAAGACCCTCGGCTCGTGCACGATCTCGTGGCCGCGCGCCACCGCCCACTCGTGGACCCGGTGCACGTCAGCGCGGGTCGGTACGTAGAACGAGAGGTGCTGCAATCCGGTCCGATGGCGGGAGTAGTCGCCGTCCTCGAGCGTCGGGTACAGGAAGATCTGCGCGCCGTACCAGTCGGTGGCGCGGTAGCCCGCCTCCCACTCCCGCACGAACCCGAAGAGGGGCAACAGCTCGTCGTAGTAGGCCCTGGCGGCGTCGACGTCGGGCACGCCAAGACCGATGTGGTCGATCGGCACGCCGGCACCGTAGTGAGGCGACCCCGTCCGACGCCCGGCCGCGGAGGGGAGCGAAAGCGATTCAAGTGACCGCCCTCCGCGTCCGATGCGACGTGATGTCCACACTCACGGCGGAGCACCCCCCGGCGGCACCAGCCGCCGTCCGGCCCCTGGCCGGCCCGCACCCGACCCCACCGCCACCGGAGCCCGAGCGGCCCCGTCGGCGGGTGCTCGTCGCCCTCGTCGTGCTCGCACTGCTCCTCGCCGTCTTCGGCCGCTCGGCCCTCTTGGGCGGCGGTTCGGAGACGGCCGCTGCGCCGGCCGTCACCGCGCCGCCGGCCGAGCCCGTGACCGAGGCGCCCCCGTCTGCTGAGGCCAAGGCCGTCGAGGCGGCGCTGCCGGAGCTCCAGGCGTTCGTCTCCGAGCAGCGGGATCTCGAGTTCCTGGCGCCGGTCGACGTCACCCTCCTGGACGACGAGGCGTTCCGCGAGGAGCTCGGCGTCGACGAGGAGCTGTCCGATCTCGACCGTGACGCGCTGAAGCGCTACGAGGGGATCCTCAAGGCGCTCGGCCTGCTCACGCCGAACGCCGACCTGGCCCGCGACATGACGACCGGGGCGGCCGAGGGCGTGCTCGGTCTCTACGACCCGAGCACCAAGCGGCTGCTCGTGCGCGGCACCGAGCTGACGCCGCTGGCCCGCTCCGTGCTCGTGCACGAGCTCACCCACGCGCTCGACGACCAGCACTTCGACCTGCACCGCCCGGAGATGACCGAGGGCGTCGAGGATCACCTGGCCTTCCGGGCACTGGGCGAGGGCGACGCCACGCGCGTCGAGGACGCGTACGTGGCGGCCATGTCGCCCGAGGACCGTGCGTCGGTCGAGCAGGCCCGCACCAAGGTCGTCGACGGCGCCACCGTCGAGCAGCAGACGGCGTACTACATCGACGCGTTCCCCTACCTCGACGGCCCCACGTTCGTCACCGAGCTGGCCGAGCAGGGTGGCGAGGCCGCCGTCGACGCCGCGTTCGCCAACCCACCGAGGTCGACGGCCGAGATCCTGGTGCCGTCCCGCTACCTGGCCGGCGTCCGCGGCATGCGGATGACGACGGCCGACGTCGACGGCACCACCTTCGACGACGGCGTCATCGGCGCGCTCGGGCTGTACCTCATGCTGCAGTCGGCGGTGTCACCCGAGGAGGCGGCGCTGGCCACCCTGGCGTGGGAGGGCGACAGCTACCTGGCGTGGCACGACGGTGAGCGCACCTGCGTGATGGCTCGCTTCGTGCTCGCCACGCCATGGGAGACCGACTTCACCGCCAAGCTGTTCGAGCGGTGGGCGGCGCGGCAGATCGACGCCAGCATCAGCGCCGCCGGCATCGTCGAGGTGACCAGCTGCCGGTAGCGGCTCAGCCGGCGACGGCGCGGTCCTTGGCGACCTCGTCGTAGGTCTCGTAGTCGGAGCCGGTGTCGTCGGCGAACTCGAACTCGAGGAGGCCGACCTCGCCCCACTTCTGGCGGAGGTGGCCGTCATTGCGATCGAGCAGGCCGAGCTTGCGCACGTTGGGCACGAGCTTGGCGAAGAACGCCCGCTGGAAGCCGGCGAACTGGTTCGTGCCCATCTTCTGCGCCGCCTCGAGCAGCGACGGCAGGACGTCGTCGACCTTGACGCCCATGCGCTCCCAGATCTCCGGCGTGGTCGACCGGTTGCGGCTGCGCAGCGTGTTCTCGAGCAGGAAGTCCTGGCGCTCCTTGAGCTCGGCGTCGCTCATGTCGGCGTACAGCTCGGACAGGCTCAGCACGCCGAACGCCACGTGCCTGGCCTCGTCGGACATGACGTAGCGCAGCAGCTTCTTGAGCAGCGGCTCCTCCGTCGCCCGCAGCATCGACCCGAAGGCGGCGAGGGCGAGCGACTCGATCACGATCTGCATGCCGAGGTAGGCGATGTCCCACCGGCTGTCACTGATGAGCGCGTCGATCTGCTCCTCGAGGAACGGGCTCATCGGGTACGCCTCGCCCAGCTTGGTGTGCAGGTACTTGGCGAACACCTCGGTGTGACGGGCCTCGTCCATGGTCTGCGTCGCCGCGTAGTAGCGGGCGTCGATCCACGGCACCGTCTCGACGATCTTGGCGGCGACCATCATCGCCCCCTGCTCGCCGTGCATGAACTGCGACAGCTGCGCCTTCAGCGACTCGATGCCGAGCTGGAGGAACTCCTTGTCGCCCCACGTGCGCAGCGGCGAGCCGTCGACCTCCGCCGCGGCGCGGGCGAGCTCGACGAGGACGTTGGCCTGCGGCGACTCGCGCACGACCTGCTCGGGATCGACGTCGGTCGCCCAGTCGAGCTCGGTGACCGAGTTCCACTGCGACGCCATTGCCTTGTTGTAGAGCGTGACGAGCTGGTCGCGGCTGCGGTCGTAGTTCCAGCAGAAGATGCGGGGGGCGTTGTCGGTGATCAGCTTGATGGACTCGTCCATCTCCTGGCGGGTGACGGTCATGACTTCCTTCCCTGGTCGCCGAAGCTGGCGACGATGCGGTTGACGAGGTCGTTCCATGCGTCGGCGTCCGGCGCGGGGACACCGGCGCCGCGCTGCAGCAGCAGCCCGAGGTGGACGGTGCGGACGAGGTAGAGGACGGCTTCGGGATCGACGCCGTCGGCGACGGTGCCGTCGGCGGCCGCGGCGTCGAGCAGCGGCTGCACGGCGGCCCGCGACTGGGCGAGCGCGTCGGCGAGCGCCGCCGCGACCTCGGGTTCGCGGCGTGCGGTGACGTACGCCTCGAGCCGCGCCGCCTCGATGTCGGCGAGCGGCGCTCGATCGAGCGAGGCCATGCCGGTGATCACGTCGGCGACGCGCTCGAAGCCGTCGCCACCGAGCCGGACCGCGTTGGCGGTGCGGCGGACGACGGCCTCACGCAGGAGGTCCTGCTTGGACCCGAACCGCCCGTACACGGCACCGGTCGACAGGCCGGCCTCGCGCACGATGTCCTGGATCTTCGTGCCCGAGTAGCCCTTGCGAGCGAAGACGCGGGCGGCCGCGTCGAGCAGCTGCTCGCGGAGCGGGTCCGTCCCGTCGCCGACGTCGGCGGATGCGTCGCTCACGCGTTCTTGGGCAGCTGGTTGAACGGCAGGGTGGTGAGGTCGCCCGGCTCCTTCGGCAGCCCGAGGACGCGCTCGCCGATGATGTTCCGCTGGATCTGGTCGGTGCCGCCGTAGATCGGCAGCGCCTGGGCGCCCAGCGCCTGGGCGGTGGCCGCAACCGCACCCTTGCCGCCCGGGAGCTTCGCCATCTCGCCCCGCTGCTCGTCGTCGTAGGCGTGCAGCGTCCCGCGCGCACCGAGGATGGCCATGCCGAGGTCGCGGTTGTGCCGCACGATGTGGCCCATCAGCAGCTTGCCGAGGTTGGCGATCCCGGGCACCGGCGACGCCTTGCTGCGCTCGGTGTTGAGGCGAGCCACGGTTCCGAGGATGTGGGCCCGCACGATCTCCTGCCGGATGACGGGCTGATCGAGGACGCCCATCTCGCGCGCCAGGTCGATGTGGCCCTGCGCCGGCGACGACGGCTGCTTCGATCGCTCCTTGGTCGCCGTCGTCGGACGCGCGGTGACGAAGTCGCCCGCCCGCTTGTCGAGGTCACCGGCGACCGAGCCGCCGCGCGCCATGCGCGTGAGGTACGCCGTCTCGGGGCCGGCGCCACCGCCCCGTGCGCCCATGCCGGAGCGCTCGTGCAGCAGCGTCGTGTTCGCCACGGCCCACCCGTTGTTCACGTCACCGATGCGGTCGGCGTCGAGCACCTCGGCGTCGGTGAGGAACACCTCGTTGAACATGGCGTGGCCGGTCATCTCCTTGAGCGGCCGGATGTCGACGCCCGGCTGGTGCATATCGATGGCGAACCACGTGATGCCCTGGTGCTTCGGCGCGTCGGGGTTGGTGCGGGCCAGCAGCATGCCGCGGTCGGCGTACTGGCCACCCGACGTCCACACCTTCTGCCCGTCGATGCGCCACACGTCGCCGTCGCGCACGGCCCGTGTCGCCAGGCCGGCCAGGTCGGACCCGGCGCCGGGCTCGCTGAACAGCTGGCAGTACGCGATCTTCCCGGTGACCGCCGGCGGGACGAGGCGGTCGATCTGCTCGCGGGTGCCGTGTGTGGTGATGGTCGGCGACGCCAGCCCGATCGACATCCCCATGGGCGCGCCGAGCGCGCCGAACCGAGAGATCGTTGCCGACACGCGCAGCGCGTCGCCCCGGCTCAGCCCCCGCCCGTAGCAGTCCTCGGGCAGCATGGGGGCGGCCCAGCCGGCCAATCCCAGGCGCTCCCACCACTCGCCCACGGTGAGATCGGGATCCCAGTGCTCCTCGAGCCAGCCCAGTAGCTCGTCGACCAGGTCGTTGCCGCGCACGGCGGTGTCAGTTGCGGTCATTGCGCCTCCCCCAGCGGAACGACCCTGAGAATAATTGTTCTTCGGCAAGCGTGTCGAGGGGCCGCTACCCGACCGTCGTGAGGTGGCGGACCTTGGGGCAGCCGACCTTGCGACCGTCATCGCACCGGGGACAGGTCCAGGCCGCCATCGCCGCGTGCCGCCACAGCGGCCCGCCGCACGTGCCGCACGACGCCTGCCAGACGTTGCACTCGACGCCGGCCAGGCGCGTCGAGGACAGCGGGCAGCCGTGGCCGTTGCAGACGGGCCAGGCGGGGTCGGCGACGATGGCGTCGACCGGGCACTTCGGCACGCACTGCAGGCAGTCGTCGCACGTGTAGGGATCGATGACGAACAGGCCGAGGAACGAGTCGGTCTTCGTGAGCGCGCCGGTCGGGCAGGCGTACTCGCAGCCGCCGCACCCGATGCACGCGTCCTCGAGGACCTGCAGGGTCATCCGACGGCCGCGCCCGAGTAGTCGTTCTGGGGGTGCAGGTCGCGGAGCTCACCCATGCAGCGGTCGTGCACCCACGGCGACACGTCGACGCGGTCGGAGCACGTGCGGTGCGTGAACCTCCCCTTGCCGTCGTCCCACTGCCAGTAGCCGTAGGCGAGGTCGAGGATGCGCTCGATCACCTCGCCGCAGACGGGACAGGTCGGTGCGGGCATGTTTGCCTCCTCGATCAGGCGTCGACGCCGAGTCGGGCCGACGCGTCCACGAACTCCTGGAGCGTCTGGTTGAAGCGGGAGAAGCGGTCCTCGCCCATCGGGTCCGCTGCGTGCAGCGAGATCCGGTCGCCGAACAGCGTGAGCGTGTTGAGCGTCCACTGGTCGACGGCGTGGCCGTTGGCGCCGATGCAGTCGAACATCGCCTGCCAGTCCTCGATGGTGCCGTCGAGCCAGCAGTCCGCCAGTCGCTCGGCACCCTCGTCGATCTCGGCCACGCCGTCGCACGTGATGCCGTGGAACGAG
>DASUCO010000193.1:0-2122 GCA_036275955.1 Acidimicrobiales bacterium | reverse complement strand
CCGAAGCTCAACGGGCTGGAGCTGTGCGTCGCCATCAAGGCCGATCCCGCCACCGACGGCATCCCGGTCGTGCTCCTGTCGGCCAAGGCCCAGGTGGCGGACATCCGCGCCGGGCTCGACGCCGGCGCCGACGACTACGTCACCAAGCCGTTCGAGCCCCTCGACCTGATCGACCGCGTCAACAAGCTGCTGGCCTAGGACGGCATGGCCGGTGCGCTTCCTCGCCACCTCCTCCCGCTCACTGCACAGGTCGCCGACGACGGCAGGCTGAGCGTCGGAGGCGTCGACCTCCTCGACCTCGTCGAGGAGCACGGCACGCCGCTGTTCGTCTACGACGAGGTGCACCTGCGCGAGCGCTGCCGCGAGGCGGTGGCGGCGTTCGACGGTCGGGCCAGCTACGCCAGCAAGGCGTTCCTGTGCAAGGCGATGGCCGCGCTCGTGCACGAGGAGGGCATGGGCATCGACGTGTCGACCGGCGGCGAGCTGCACGTCGCCCTCGCCGCGGGCATGCCGGCGGCCGACATCGTGCTGCACGGCAACAACAAGTCGACCGAGGAGCTGCGCCGCGCGCTCGAGGTCGGCGTGGGTCGCATCGTCGTCGACTCGGAGCACGAGCTCGACCGCATCGAGTCGCTCGTCGCCGACGGACTCCCGGCGCCGCGCGTGCTGCTGCGTGTGACGCCCGGCGTCGAGGCGCACACGCACGAGTACGTGATGACCGGGCAGGACGACACGAAGTTCGGCTTCGGCCTCGCCAGCGGCGCCGCCGAGGCGGCGCTGGCCCGGGCGCGGGCGTCGGACGCCGTCGAGCTCGTCGGCATCCACGCGCACATCGGCAGCAACATCTTCCTGCTGTCCGGCTTCACCAAGGCGCTCGAGAAGCTGGCGCCGCTCGTGCAGTCGTCGGCACTGGCCGAGCTGTCGATCGGCGGCGGGCTCGGCGTGGCGTACGTCGAAGGTGAGGAGACGCCGACGTTCGGCGAGTGGGCGGGCGTGCTGCAGCAGACGGCGCGCGAGCTCGACATCACGCCGGCCCTGCACGTCGAACCGGGACGTTCGATCGCGGCGGGTGCCGCCGTCACCCTGTACCGCGTCGGCACCATCAAGGAGCTGCCCGGCATCCGCACCTACGTCTCGGTCGACGGCGGCATGAGCGACAACCCGAGGCCGGTGCTCTACGGCAGCGGCTACGAGGCGTTCCTCCCTCGGGCGACCGATGCCGACCGGCCGACGACGGCGACGATCGTGGGCAAGCACTGCGAGTCCGGCGACGTCCTCGTCCGCGACGCCCACCTGCCAGCCGACGTCGCCGTCGGCGACGTGCTGGCCACGCCCGTCACCGGTGCCTACGGGCACTCGATGGCGTCGAACTACAACAAGGTGCCGCGGCCGCCGGTGCTGTTCGTGCGCGACGGCGAGGCGCGCGTCGTGGTGCGGCGAGAGACCGAGGACGACCTGTTGCGACTGGACGCCTGATGAGGCGGTGGGTGTTCGTCGGCGGTGTCGGCGTGGTGTGCGGCGTGCTGCTCGGTTGGCTGCTGTGGTCGCTCACCGCCAGCGCGGCAGCCGCCGTCGTCGTCGGCGCCAGCGTGGCCGCCATCCTGCTGGTGCTGGCGTGGGGCGGGGCACGCCACAACGAGACGTTCCGCGCCAGCCCCGACCGCGCCGCCGAGGCGGCCGCCAAGCGCCGCCGCGTGCAGCAGGCCATCGAGGAGACCCGCCGCCAGCCCTGAACGGGTTCTGGCAGTGATCCACCGCGCCAGAGCGCGTTCGATCACTGCCAAGACCGTTGCTAGCGCAGGTGCGTCGCCAGGAAGTCGAGGGTGCGGGACCAGGCCAGCTCGGCCGCGGCCTCGTCGTACATCGACGGCGCGTCCCAGTTCGAGAACGCGTGGCCGGCGTCGTAGCGGTGGAACACGACGTTGGGCTTGCCCGCCACCGCCGCCTCGACCTCGGCGATCTTCTCCTCGGGGATGAACGGGTCGTTGTTGCCGTAGTGGAACATCGTCGGGCAGTCGAGCTCGCCGACCTGGTCGAGCATGTCGTTGATGGCGGAGCCGTAGTAGGGGACCGACGCGTCGACCTTGCTCTGCGTGCCGGCCGCGAACGCCAGCGCGCCGCC
>DASUCO010000192.1:0-2085 GCA_036275955.1 Acidimicrobiales bacterium | reverse complement strand
GGAGGTCCTGCTTGTCCAACCACCCGCGCCATCGCGCGCGCCAACGTCGCGGCGGTTCGTTCCGCTGCGGCCACTGCGGTCTCGACGTCCCCTACGACGCCCCCGGGACCGCGCACCGAAACCACTGTCCGACGTGCCTGTGGAGCAAGCACCTCGACGACGACACCCCCGGAGATCGGGACGCCGACTGCGGGTCGTCGATGGAGCCGATCGCCATCACCGTTCGCGCAGGCAAGGGAGACGACTACCTCAGGTTGCCTTCCGCTTGCGCTTCGGAACAGACGAAAGAGACGAATCAACCTGAGGTAGTCGTCTCTCTCGCCTGGACGGCGAGTGGGTGCTCATCCACCGGTGCCTCGGCTGTGACGAGGTGCACCTGAACCGATCGGCCGGCGACGACAACCCGCTCGTGCTCCTGCGGCTCGCCGTCCGCCCGCTCGGCAACACTCCCTTCCCGCTCGAGATCCTCAGCCGGATCTGACGAGGCCCGCGAACCCCAGCTCCTGCCAGAGCTCGGGCGGGAGGGGGAGGTGGGCGAGACGCTCGTTCTCGACCACCTCCTCGGGGGACCGGGAGCCCACGACCACTCCTTCGACGTGCCGCAGGGGGTACTGCAGCGCCGCCGCCGCCAGCGGCACGTCGAAGCGGTCGCAGACCGCCCGCAGCGCCTCGACCTTGCCGCGCACCCAGTCCGGGATCGGGCCGTAGAAGAACGTGTCGCCGCCGGCGAGCACGCCACTGTTGAACGGTGCCGCCGCCAGCACGGTTCGCCCGGTCGCCGCCGGCACCAGCTCGTCGAGGGCGGTGTCGTCGAGCAGGGTGAGCTCGCCCGCGATCATGAACACGTCCATGTCGGTCTCTCGCGCGAAGCGGGCGAGCATGGCGCTCTGGTTCATGCCGGCCCCGATGCGGCTGACGACGCCCTCGGCCCGCAGCCGCTCGATCGCCGGGTACGCCTCGCTGATCGCCGGCTCCCAGTGGTCGTCGGGATCGTGGAGCAGCAGCGAGTCGACTCGATCGAGACCGAGGCGCTCGAGCGACGCGTCGAGCGAGCGGCGAACGCCGTCGGCCGAGAAGTCGAACACGGGAGTGAGCGGCGGCGCCCCGACGAAGATCGGTTGCCCCATGCCACCCTCGACCAGCAGACGGCCGACCTTGGTCTGCACCTCGAACGACTCCCGCGGCACGCCGGCCAGTGCGGCGCCCAGCCGCAGCTCGGACAGCCCGCTGCCGTAGAGCGGGGCGGTGTCGAACAGCCGCACGCCAATGTCGAGCGCAGTGCGCACGGTGGCGTACGCCTGCTCCTCGGCCACCTCGGCGTAGAGGCCGGCCAGCGGCGCGCAGCCGAGCGCCAGCTCAGACAGCGGTCATCCCGCCGTCCATCACCCACGCGCTGCCGTTCACGAAGCGACCGTCGTCGCTGAGCAGGAAGGCGATGCCGGCAGCCACCTCCTCGGGTGTGCCCATGCGCCCGTCCAGCTGGCGCGCCTCCATCGCCGCCCGCGTGGCGTCGGGGTCGGGCGCGTCGGCGAGGATCTTGCCGATCCACTCGGTGGCCACCGTGCCCGGGCAGATCGCGTTGGCCCGGATCCCCTGGTGTGCGTGATCGGCAGCGACTGCACGCGTGAACGCGATGACGCCACCCTTCGTCGCGCAGTAGCCAGCGCGGTTGCGAACGCCGACGATGCCGGCCACCGATGCCAGGTTCACGATCGAACCGGCACCGCGCTCGATCATCGACGGCAGCACGGCCTTGGTCGTGTGGAACATGGCCGTGAGGTTGACGGCCAGCATGGCGTCCCACTGCTCGGCGCTCGTGTCGAGCACGGTCCCGGCCACGCCGATGCCGGCGTCGTTGACCAGCGCGTCGATGGGCCCGATGCGCTCGAACGTGGGACCGATGGCAGCGACGTCGCGCAGGTCGAGCACGTGCGCGTCGTCGAACGGTGCGGCGGCGATGTCGACGGCGACGACGTCCCAGCCGTCGCGCGCCAGCCGGGTGGCGGTGGCGAACCCGATGCCAGATGCTGCTCCGGTGATGGCGACGCGCATGCGGCGACGGTAGGCGCTGCGGCACACTCGCGA
>DASUCO010000191.1:0-8809 GCA_036275955.1 Acidimicrobiales bacterium | reverse complement strand
CGGACCTCGCCGCGGTGGGTGATGCCGCCGGCGTGGCCGGCGCCCTGGATCTCGACGTAGGTGCAGTCGGGGATGGCGTCGGCCACCTCGCGGTTCAGCACCGGCGGGATGTTCACGTCGTGGCTGAACGCGATCACCATGGACGGCACCCGCACGTCGCCCAGCGCGTCGAGGCGATCGCCGTAGGCGGCGCCGGCGCGCCCAGCCCGCTCGCCCAGGGGTGATGGCCCCATCGCCTCGCTGAACCCGGCCCACAGCCGCTCGAACCGCTCGTCGTCGCACAGCGAGTCGGCCGGGTGGTTCTGGAGGATGGCGTGCAGCGTCGCCGCGTCGCGCGGCACGTCCGATGCCTCGATGGCGTAGCGCACGCGGTCGTACGCGCTGAGCCGCCCGCGCGTCGCCATCATCACCGCGCACCGCACGAGGTCGGGCCTCGCCAGCGCAAGCTCCTGCGCCGTCATCGCACCCTGGGACCAGCCCCACAGCGCCACCTGCTCGAGCTCGAGGTGCTCGAGCAGCCGTGCCGTGTCGCGGGCGATGCCCTCGATCGTGTCGGTGGTGCCGAGGTGGCGGTACGACACCAGCGCGTGGCCGCACCGCTGCAGCGCGGCGATGTCGCCAGGTGTCGGCCACGACCCGGCCGGCGCGGCGACGTTGCGCACGGCGAGCACCGGCGAGCCCTCACCGTGGATCTCGTACTCGAAGTCCTGCCCGTCGAGGGTGACGCGCTCCACCGCAGGTGTTCTAGTTCGTGGCGAGTCCCACGACCTCGAGGGCCTGCGCCGTCAGCTCGGACGGGTTGACCAGGCGCACGGTGATGCCCCGCCGGCGCGCCTCGGCCACGACGCGCATGGCGGCGGCGCTGAACACGGTCACCTCGGTCAGGTCGACCACCACCTCGCCGGCGGTCTCGGCCAGGTCGGCCTCGAACGCGCCGATGGAGTCCTCGCACAGCGGGCCTCGGGGCGTGAGCATCCGGGGCGGCTGTCTGGTCGGGGCGGCGGTCACCGCCTGGTGAACGTCCCCGGCCGGAACGGGGTTACGGATCAGGCGGCGAAATGGCAGGCCACGGTGTGGCCGGGCGCCACCTCCCGGAGCTGGGGCTCCTCCTGGGCGCAGCGGTCGACGGCGATCGGGCACCGGGTGCGGAACCGGCACCCCGACGGCGGCGAGATGGGGGACGGCGGGTCGCCCTGCAGCGTGGCCTCGCCCAGGGGCACGTCCGGATCAGGCTCGGGCACGGCCGCCATGAGCGCCCGCGTGTACGGGTGTGCCGGCCGCTCGTACACGAGCGTCGACGGACCGACCTCGCACATGCGCCCGAGGTACATCACCGCCACCCGATCGCTCACGTTCTTCACCACCGCCAGGTCGTGCGCGATGAACAGGATCGTGAGCCCGTACCGCGCCTTGGCGTGCTCGAGCAGGTTGAGGATCTGCGCCTGCACCGACACGTCGAGCGCGGACACCGGCTCGTCGCAGATGAGCACCGACGGGGCCAGCACCAGCGACCGGGCGATGCAGATGCGTTGGCACTGCCCGCCGGAGAACTCGTGGGGACGCCGGTCGCCAGCCGCGGGATCGAGCCCGACGTCGGCCATCACCTCGGCGACGTTCTCGGACCGGCCGTCACCGCGGCCCCAGATGGCGAGCCCCTCGGCGACGATGTCGCGCACCTTGCGCCGCGGGTTCAGCGACGAGATCGGGTCCTGGTAGATCATCTGCAGCTTCGTGCGCGTCTGGCGCAGTGCCTGGCGGTCGAGGGTGTTGAGCTCGTCGCCGTCGAGCACGATGCGCCCGGACGTGGGCCGCGGCACCTGCATGATCGCCTTGGCCACCGTGGACTTGCCGCAGCCCGACTCGCCGACGAGGCCGAGCGTCTCGCCCCGCAGCAGCTCGAAGCTGACGTCGGACACCGCGTGCACGGTGCCGTGCGGGCTGGGGAACTCGACGACGAGGTGCTCGACGGTGAGCAGCGCGTCGGTCACGACGCCACCCGCACGATCGACTCCACCGGGTTGAAGCACGCCACCGCGTGCCCGGTGCCGACCTGCTCCAGCCCGGGTCGCACGTCGAGGCACACCGGCGTCGCGCGCGGGCACCGCGGCGCGAACGGGCAGCCGGGGCCGAGCTCGATCAGGTCGGGCGGCCGGCCCGGGATGGCGGCCAGCTCGGTGTGTGGCTCGTTCGCCAGCCGGGGGATCGAGCGCAGCAGCCCGTCGGTGTAGGGGTGGCGGCGCTGGTGGAACAGGGTGCGCGTCGGCGCCTGTTCGACGATGTGACCGGCGTACATCACGGCGATCTCGTCGGTGCGGCCGGCCACGACGCCGAGGTCGTGGGTCACGAGGATCATGCCCATCGACCGCTCGCGCTGCTGGGTCTGCAGCAGGTCGAGGATCTGGCGCTGCACGGTGACGTCGAGTGCGGTGGTGGGTTCGTCGGCGACCAGCAGCTGCGGGCCACACGCGAGGGCGATGGCGATCGTGACCCGCTGGCGCATGCCGCCGGACAGTGCGTGCGGGTAGTCGCGCATGCGGCGCTCGGGCTCGGGGATGCCGACCGAGCGCAGCAGGTTCACCGACGTGTCGTGCAGCGCGTGACGCCGCAGTCCGAGGTGGTACCAGAGCGACTCCTTCAGCTGCTCACCGATCTTGAGCGTGGGGTTGAGCGACGTCATCGGGTCCTGGAACACCATGGCCAGCTCCTGGCCCCACACGTGCGTCATGTCGCGCACCGAGCGACCGCGCAGCTCGACGCCGCGGTAGCGCACGCTGCCGTCCTGCTGCGCGTTGCGGGAGAACACCAGGTTGAGCAGCGAGCGGGCCAGCACGGTCTTGCCCGAACCCGACTCGCCGACGATGCCGAGCGTGCGGCCGCGCTCGAGTCGCAGCGACACGCTGTCGACGGCCCGCAGCGTGCCTCGCGGCGTGTCGAACCACGTGCGCACGTCGGTGGCGACGAGGAGCGGTGCGCCGCCGACCGCCGGGAAGCTGGGCCTTCTCACAGGTTCGCCTCCCGCACGTCGAACTTCCGCCGCAGCGCGTCGCCCACGAAGTTGAGCGACAGCACGGTGAGGAACATGGCGGCCGACGGCACCAGCGCCACCTGCGGCGCGGTGCTCAGGTGACGCTTGCCCTCGGCGATCATCCCGCCCCAGGTGGACGCGGGCGCCTCGACGCTGAGGCCGAGGAAGGCAAGTGCACCCTCGAGCACGATCACGACGCCCATGGCCACCAGACCGAAGGCGGCGACCGGCAGCACGACGTTCGGCGCGATCTCACGGAACAGCAGCCGGGCGCGCGAAGCGCCCATGGTGTGGGCCGCCATCACGAACTCGCGCTGGGCCACGGCGAGCGTGTTCGCTCGCGCCACGCGGGTGTACACGGGGATGGAGAGGAACCCGATCGTGAGCGAGATCACGCCCAGGCTCTGACCCACGTAGGCCAGCAGCACGAGCAGCAGCACCAGGCCGGGGAAGGCGAGGATCACGTTGATCACCGCCATCAGTGCCGCCTCGAACCACCCGCGGAAGAAGCCGGCGACCATGCCGAGCAGACCACCCACCACCATGCCGACCGACACCGCGGTGAGGCTGACCACGAGGGAGACACGGGCGCCGTGCACCAGTCGGGACAGCGTCTCGCGGCCGAGCCCGTCGGTGCCCAGCGGGTGGTCCCACGTCGGCATGGACAGCTTGTCGATGACGTTGGGGGCGTTGGGGTCGGGCACCGGCAGCCACGTGGCGAACAGCGCGCAGAAGGCGACGAGCAGCAGCCAGACGACGGCGGCCCAGAAGAGCGGACCGTGTCCGCGCCGCCGCGAGCGCGGCCCCGCCGGCACGGCACCGGGACCGATGGTCCCCAGGGCGCCCCCTTCGGCGTGAGCCTCAGGCTCGAGCAGCGGCACGGCCACGGCGGATCCTTGGATCGAGGTACGTGTAGACGATGTCGACGGCGAAGTTCACGACGACGTACGAGACGGCGACGACGAGGGCGATGCCCTGCACCATCACCAGGTCGCGCTGGTAGATCGAGTCGACCAGGAGACGGCCGACACCAGGGAGCGCGAACAGCGTCTCGATGAGGACCGAGCCGCTCATGATGGCCCCGATCTGCAGGCCGACGACCGTGAGCAGCGAGAACGACGACGGGCGCAGCGCGTGGCGCAGCAGGATCCAGAACGTCGGCATCCCCTTGGCGCGCGCCAGGGAGATGTAGTCCTCCTGCAGCGTGGCGATGGTGTCGCTGCGCAGCAGCCGCGTGTACACGGCCAGCTCGCCGATGGAGATCGACAGCGCCGGCAGCACCGCGCCGCGCAGGTTGTCGCCCACGTCGTCGCTGAGCCGCACCCACCCCGTCGCCGGCGCCCACCCCAGCTGCTCGGCGAAGACGAGGATGAGCACGATCGCCATCATGAAGCTGGGCACTGCCAGCAGGGCGAAGCTGGTGCCGGTGACGGCGCGGTCCACGCCACCACCGGCGCGGTAGGCCGACAGCATGCCGAGCGGGATCGCCCCCAGCAGCGCGAACACGATCGCCATCCCGCCGATCTCCAGGGTGACCGGGAGGCGCTCGCCTATGGCGTCGCGCACCTCTTGGCCGGTGCGGTACGAGCGGCCCAGGTCGCCCTGGGCCACGTCCCCCACCCAGCGCGCGTAGCGCACGAGCAACGGGTCGTCGAGGTGCAGGTCCGCACGCACCCGGGCGACTGCCTCCGGGGTCGCCCCCTGCGGGCCGAGGATCTGCACGGCGGGATCGCCGGGCAGCAGGCTCGTCAGCAGGAACGTGAGGAACGAGACCGCGATCAGCGTTGCCGCGAGCGGCACGACGCGTCGGGTGAGGGAGCGGGCCATGGGACTACTCGGCCAGCCAGACGTGGCCCCACATGGTGGTGGCGCCGGGGACGCCCTCACCCTTGGTGCCGTCGGGGAAGGTCCAGCCGTCGACGTTCTTCACGTTCTCCTGCACCGCGAGCACCGAGAGCGTCGCTGCCGTGAAGGTGTTGGGCACCTCCTCGGCCAGCACCATGGAGATGTCCTCGACAGCCGCCTTGCGGGCCTCGTTGTCGGCCGTGGTGCGCAGCACGTCGAGCGCCTCGTCGATGCGGGGATGGCTGAAGCGAGTGAAGTTCAACGGGCTGTCGGCGGTGAAGGCATCGGTGAACGTCCGGTACGGGTCGCCCTGGTCGCCGACGCGCCAGCACTTGGCCTGATAGTCGCCGGCGATGGCCTCGCTGACGTGCGTCGCCTGCTCGACCTGGTTGAGGTCGACCTCGACGCCGATGCCGCCCCAGAAGGCCTGGTACAGCTGCGACAGCTCGATGAGGCTCGGATCGGGCGGGCAGTCGAAGGTGAACGTCACCGGGTCACCGACGGCCTTGCCGTCGGACCGCTCGGGGTCGTTGACGTACTCGTCGATGAGCTTGGCCGCCTCCTCGGCGTCGCCGGTGGGCCACGCCGCGGCGACAGCCTCGGAGTAGTACGGGCTGTCCTCGCTGAAGTACTGCGTCTCGGCCGGCGTGATTCCCGTGCCGCCCAGCACCTCGATCAGCTGGTCCTGGTCGAGCGCGTAGGCCAGTGCGCGCCGCACGCGCACGTCGTCGAGCGGGGCCACTGACGTGTTGAAGATGGCCGAGCCGCTGTTGTTGCCGAGGAACTCGTAGGTGTCGACGCCGTCGAGATCCTGCAGCTGGCGGATGGCGCTCTGGCGCAGGCTCTGCACGGCATCGACGTCGCCCGTCTTCAGGCTGGAGATGCGAGTGTCCTCGTCGGGGATGGGACGGAACACGATCTCGTCGAGGTAGGGCAGGCCCTCCTGCCAGTAGTCGGGGTTGCGGGTGAGGACGAGCTTGGAGTCGCGCTGCCAGTCGCCGAACAGGAACGGGCCGGTGCCCACCGGGTGCGACCCGGCGTCGGGACCGGACGCCGCCGCCGTGGGCGAGAACGCCCAGCCGACGGCGCCGGCCAGCACGTCGCCGAACGCGGCGTTCGGTGCGGCCAGCGTGTACAGCAGGGTCAGCTCGTCGACGGCGGTGACCGACTGAACGTCCTTCACCTGACCGGCCAGGTTCGACCCGGTGGCGTTGATGTACGTGTCGAACGTCGTCTTCATTGCCTGTGCCGTGAGCGGCGTGCCGTCGTGGAACTTCACGCCAGAGCGCAGCGTGACGGTCCACTCGGTGAGGTCGTCGCTCACCGCCATCTTCTCGGCCAGGTACGGGTGCAGCACGCCGTCGGCGTCACGCCGGAACAGCGGGTCGTAGATGGCGAGCGCCACGTTGATGCCGGCGTTGGAGAAGTTGGCCGAGCCAGGCAGCCAGCTGTTGGTCTCGGCCTCGATGCCGACGGTGATCGAGCCGCCCCTCACCGGATCGCCCTGCGGTGACACCTCGGCGGTGGTGCTCGAGCCCGACGACTCGGGCGCGGTCGTGTCGTCGTCATCGCCGCCACCGCAGCCGGCGGCGGCGAGCGCGAGGACCGCCACGAGGGCGATGAGACGGCGGTGGGAACGCGGCTTGGGTGTCATGGCAGCCCCCTCTGTTCGGGTATGCCACGAACTCTCCGCCCGCGCCTGCTGGCGCGGCAGGGTCCAACGACCCTCTTTCACGCATGTGCGCCATCTGCCGACGCGATGGCGCCCTACTTCGTCGTCGAGATCCCGCCGTCGACCGGGATGACCGCGCCGGTGAGGTACGACCCGGCGCGAGACGCCAGGAAGATGGCGGTGCCGGCCATGTCGTCGGGGCGGCCGATGCGTCGCAGCGGCGCCGACTTCGCGATCTGGTCGCCGAACGCGTCGAGCGTGGCCGCCATCATCTTCGACTCGAACGGTCCCGGCGCGATCGCGTTCACCGCGATGTGCTGCGGGGCGAGGTGCTTGGCCAGCACCGCGGTCATGTGGTGCACGCCGGCCTTGGCTGCCGAGTACGAGAACGTCTCGAGCAGCGGGACCTGGATGCCGTCGATCGACCCGATGTTGATGACGCGTGCGGGGTCGTCGTGGGTGCCGGCGGCGGCGAGCAGCGGCACGAGGAACTTGGTGAGGTGGAACACGCCCTTGAGGTTGAGGTCGAGCACGCGGTCCCACGCGGCGTCGTCGAACTCGGCCAGCGGTGCGCCCCAGTTGGCGCCGGCGTTGTTCACCAGGATGTGCAGCGCCTGCTCCCGCTGGCCGAGCTCGTCGGCCAGGCGGCGGCACTCGTCCTCGGTGGACAGGTTGGCGGGGAGAGCGGTGCACGAGCCGACCTTGGACAGCTCGGCCGCCACCTCGTCGCACACGTCGGCCTTGCGGGAGGAGATGTAGACGTTGGCGCCGGCCTCGACGAAGCCCCTGGCGATCATGAGCCCGATGCCCCGGCTCCCACCGGTGACGAGCGCGGTCTTGCCTTCGATGGAGAACAGGTCGGTGCTCATGAGGCCGGGACCGTAGGCGGTCCCGGCCTCGTGCGCGTCTCCCGAGCTACTGGACGATCAGCGCGGTGACCATCCCGAACATGCCGTCGGAGCGCTCGGCGTGGTTCAGGATGTGGCAGTGCCACGCCCACACGCCGGCCTCGGTGGCGTGGACCAGCACCGACAGCCGCTCACCGGGACCGACGAGCACGGTGTCCTCCATGCTCGGGGTGGCCAGCGGGTAGCCGTCCTTGGCGATGACCAGCTGCGGCATGCCGTGCAGGTGCATGGGGTGCACCTGCATGCCCTCGTTCATGTAGTCGAGCTTGATCCAGTCGCCCACCTTGGCGACGATCGGCGCCGTCGCCGGGAACGACTTGCCGTTGAGCGAGAGGCCGATCACGCCGGCGTCGTTGAGGACCATCGGCATGTCGACGGCGGGCGTCGGCGTGCCGGCCGGCAGCGGCATGTCACCGGCGTAGAAGGCGCCGAGCAGGCCGTTGGGCACCTGGACCTGTGCGTTGTGATGCGAGTGGTACATGCCGACCATCGCCTCCTTCACCACGAACTCGTAGGTGAAGGAGTCACCCGGCTTGATCGGAGGCTGGGTGATGTCGGGCACGCCGTCCATGGCGTTGGGGAGCGTGAAGCCGTGCGAGTGCAGGACGGTCGACTCCTCGAGCTCGTTGTGCAGGATGATGCGGACGGTGTCGCCCACCTCGACGCGGATGGTCGGTCCCGGGACCTGCTCGTTGTAGCCCCACGCCTGCACGACCTTGCCCGGCTCCAGCTCCCAGTCGAAGACGGACGCCGTCAGCTCGAACTCCTTGGCCCCGTCGGCGGCGATGGTCGGCTCCATCTCCGTCGCGCCCGTCCCTGACGTCTCGGCCGGGAACAGCGCGGTGCGCGCCGCCATCATCTCGTCCATCTCGTTGAAGTCGACCGCGGCGTGGTCGTCGGTGGCGTGGTCGCCGCTGGCGACGGCGCCGCCCTCGCCGACCGTGAGCGTGGCGCTCATGCCGGAGTCCTCGTGGCCGGCGACGGTGCAGATCACCGTGTAGTCGCCGGCGTCGAGGTCGCCGATCGCCAACGAGCCCGTGTCGCCCGGGGCGAGGTGGGGGGTGATGAGGTCCTCGCCCTTCACCGTGAGGTCGTGCGCCATCGTGCCGTTGTTGACGACGGTCAGCGTGCCGCCGGCGCCCACCTCGATCGGGTCGGGGTCGATGGCGAACTCCGTGAGGCTCACGGTCACCGGCGCGCCGCTGGACGCGCTCGCCGTGCTCCCACCGTCGTCAGCCGAGGCGGCCACGATGACGGCGGCGACGGCGACGCAGATGCTGAGCAGGCTCATGGCGACCGTGAAGATCGAGAGCCCTTCCTTGTCCTTCTCCTTGGCAGGTTCCATGCCGGCCATTGTCG
>DASUCO010000190.1:0-3743 GCA_036275955.1 Acidimicrobiales bacterium | reverse complement strand
GGCGGGATCACCTGCGCGGTGATCTCGCTGCTCTTGGGCTGGCCGGCGCTCAAGATCCGCGGCCCGTTCTTCGCGGTGACGACGCTGGCGTTCGCCACGGCGACGGGCACGTTCTTCTTGAACGAGGAGTTCTTCCCGTGGCTCGTGCCTGACGGGTCCATCCGCGTGTTCCGGCCCGTGCTGTTCCGCAAGTTCGATCTCGAGTCGAACCACACCTACTACTACGTGCTGCTCATCGCGTTCGCGTTCGCGGCCGCGCTCATCTGGCGGATCAGGAACTCGCGCACCGGTCGCGCGCTGGTCGGCAACCGTGACAACACGCGAGCCGTGCAGTCGTACGGGGTGAGCCCGGCCCGCATCCAGCTCACGGCCTTCGCACTGTCCGGCCTGCTGGCCGGCATCGCCGGCGCGCTGTTCATGTACAGCCAGCACGGGTTCCAGGTCGGTTCGTCGATCCTGAGCCCCGACAACAGCATCAAGCTGTTCGCCATGGGCGTCATCGGCGGCCTCGGCTCGGTGCCGGGGGCCGTGCTCGGCGCCGCCTATCTCACCTTCGTCGACTACTCGTCGTTCACCAAGGAGCCGCTGTCGCGCTTCTTCGCCAGCGGCATCGGCGTGCTCATCATCCTGCTGGTGTTCCCGGCCGGACTCGGTGGCCTGCTCTACAACCTGCGCGACCGCGTGCTGCGCGCGTTCGCCAAGCGGCGCGGCATCGTCGTCCCCAGCCTCTTGGCCGACGTCCGCGTCGAGGAGATGGCCGAGCAGCTTGACCAGGAGGAGAAGCCGGTCATCGGCGACGCCGAGGTCATCCACGAGACCAAGAGCCGCCCGAGCGACGACCCGCTGCTGCTCGTGCGCGACCTCGAGCTCTCCTATGGCCGCACGCAGGTGCTCTTCGGCGTCGACTTCCACGTCGAGCGGGGCGAGATCGTCGCTCTGCTCGGCACCAACGGTGCCGGCAAGTCCACGCTGCTCAACGCGATCTGCGGCCTGTCCAAGCCGAGCAAGGGCACCGTGCTCTACGACGGGCACGACATCTTCGGCAACGGGCCGAACGCCGTCGTCGCCGACGGCATCGTGCTGATGCCCGGCGGCAAGGGCGTCTTCCCGAGCCTCACCGTGGCCGAGAACATCAACCTCGCCGGCTGGCTGTTCAAGAGCGAGCCCGACTACCTCCGCTCGGTCACCGACGAGGTGCTCGAGATGTTCCCGATCCTGCGTGAGCGTTGGGACGTCAAGGCCGGCAACCTGTCCGGCGGCCAGCAGCAGATGCTGACGCTGGCCCAGGCGTTCATCGCCCGTCCCAAGCTCCTCATGATCGACGAGCTCAGCCTCGGCCTGGCGCCGGTGATCGTGCAGCAGCTGCTCGAGATCGTGAAGCGCATCCACGCCAACGGCACGACCGTCGTCGTGGTCGAGCAGTCGGTGAACGTCGCCATCACGCTCGCCGACCGCGCCGTGTTCCTGGAGAAGGGCGAGGTGCGCTTCGACGGACCGACCGCCGACCTGCTCGATCGCCCGGAGATCCTGCGCGCCGTGTTCCTCGAGGGCGCGGCGGCGAAGAGCGCGGCCAACGCAGAGCGTCAGGGCAGCGGGTTCGTCGCCAGCTGCTCGCACTGCGGCCGCGAGCACCCCAAGCAGCTCGAGCTCGAGAACGTCTCGGTCTCCTTCGGTGGCGTGCACGCCGTCCGCAACGTGACCTTCGACGTGAGCGAGGGCGAGATCGTCGGCATCATCGGTCCCAACGGCGCCGGCAAGACGACCGTGCTCGACATCATCTCCGGCTTCAACCGGGGCGCCGAGGGCAAGGTGCGCATCGGCGGGACCGACGTCAGCGCGCTCTCGCCGTTCGAGCGCGCCGTGCTCGGCCTCGGCCGCTCGTTCCAGGACGCGCGCCTCTTCCCGTCGATGACGGTGCGCCAGACGATCGCCACCGCACTCGAGCGCCACGTCCCGGTGCGCGACCCCATGTCCGCATTGGTCCTGTCGCCGGCCGTCGGTGCGTCGGAGCGCTGGATCGACGAGCAGGTGACGCGCCTGATCGACCTGATGCGCTTGGGGGCCTACGCCGACAAGTTCGTCGGCGAGCTGTCGACGGGTACACGCCGCATCGTGGACCTGGCGTGCTCGCTCGCCCACGACCCCGACGTGCTCCTGCTCGACGAGCCGTCCTCCGGCATCGCCCAGCGCGAGACCGAGGCGCTGGGGCCGGTGCTGCTCGACATCCGCGACCAGACCGGCGCCGCGCTCGTCGTCATCGAGCACGACATGCCGCTCATCACCGGCATCAGCGATCGGCTGGTGGCGCTCGAGCTGGGCGCGGTCGTCGCCATCGGCACGCCCCAGGAGGTCGTCACCAACCCGCGCGTGGTCGAGGGCTACCTCGGCAGCAACGAGGCCACGATCATGCGGTCGGGTTCCGGGTCCGGGAAGCGCGACGCCACCGAGGAGCTGCCGGCGACGCGACGACGCCGCACCCCGGTGAAGGCGGGTGATGCGTGATGCGCAGGCTCGTCGCACTCGTGCCCGTGCTCCTGCTGCTCGTCCTGGGGGGCATCGCCTCCGCGCTCGACGGTGACCCGCCGACGAACGTCGGCTGGTGGAGCCAGGACCCGACGGCCGCGTCCCAGCCCGAGGGCGGCTTTCAGGTCGCCGGTGTCGCCGGCGAGCCGGTGAGCGTCGCCGCCGTGCGGTTCTCGACGCCGTCCGGCGTCGTGACCGCCAACCTGTCTCTGCAGGAGTCGGGCGGCTTCGTCACGCCCGCCGCCGGCCTGCAGGTGTGCAAGACGACCGAGCCGTGGGAGCCGGCCAACCCCGGTGCCTACGAGGATGCGCCGACGCCCGACTGCAGCTCGCCGGTGACGCTCGAGCGCGACGCCGACGCCATGGTGTGGACGGCGCCGGTGGGCGCCCTGCTGCCCTCGTTGGGCGGTGAGACCTCGCTGATGATCGTGCCGGCGGAGTCCGCCAGCGACGGTGCACCGCTCGACCCCGGCTTCCAGGTGACGTTCTCCGAGGCGGCGCTCGCCGTGGTCTCGGCCCCGGGCACGACCGCTGGGCCGTCGACGACGTTCTCGTCCGGCTCGCTGGGCGGGTCGGGGGGCGGCGCCTTCACCGGGGGCACCGGCGGCGGCTCCTTCACGCCGCCGCCCGCGGCGCCGGTGACGACGCAGGCCCCGACGACGCCCGACACCCAGCCGGACTCGGCAGCGAGTGGTGAGGCGTTCAAGCCTCCGTCGCTCGCCGGCGGCGCCAAGCCCGGCGGCGGTGGGACCGACCAGCCGTGGGAGCGCCTGCTCATCCTGGTGCCGCTGAGCGCGCTCATCGGTGCCGGCACCGTGTACGGCAAGCGCGTGCTGCAGCAGCGCGGGGTGCTCGAAGAGGCATGACGCTCAGCGAGACGCGCCGGCTGTTCGCCACCAAGCCGACGGCGCGCATCCTCGGGCTCTACATGGTTGCCACGCTCGTCAGCCGCCTCCTGGTGGGCGGGTGGACGTGGGTCGACGCCGCCATCGCCGCCGGCATCCTCGCCTTCGAGCCGTTCACCGAGTGGCTCATCCACGTCCACCTGCTGCACTCGCGGCGCGACCTCCCGATCGCCAGGAAGCACCGCGCCCACCACGCCGACCCGCGCGACCTCGACATCCTGTTCATCCCGCTGTCGGTCGTCGCCCTGGCCCCAGTGATCGGCATCGGGCTGCCGCTCCTGCTGCGGGCCGAGCTGGGTGAGGCGCTGACCGCCG
>DASUCO010000189.1:0-7597 GCA_036275955.1 Acidimicrobiales bacterium | reverse complement strand
GTGGCGTCCGCCTGCTCCATGAGCTCGTGGTACCAGTGGTCGCGACCCGGCTCCATGTGCACGTCCTCGCCCGTGCGCTTCACGACGACGACGTGCTCGATCGACGGTGTGTCGGCCACCGCGATGTCGGCGTTGACCTTGAGGTTGGCCGGCGCGCCCCGCCGGTAGCCGCCGTCGGCGGTGATGAGCACCTTGGCCTGGGCGTCGTTGATCCGGTCGACGAGCGAGTCCGGCGAGAAGCCGCCGAACACGACGCTGTGCGGTGCGCCGATGCGCGTGCACGCGAGCAGCGCGATCGGCAGCTCGGGGATCATCGGCATGTAGACGTTGACGCGGTCGCCCTTCTGAACCCCGAGCGACTTGAGCACGTTGGCGAAGCGCTGGACCTCGTCGAGCAGCTCGGCATAGGTGATCGTGCGCGTGTCCCCCGGCTCGCCCTCCCAGTGGTAGGCGACCTTGTCGCCGCGGCCGGCAGCCACGTGACGATCGAGACAGTTCTCGCTGACGTTCAGCTGGCCGCCGACGAACCACTTGGCGAAGGGCAGATCCCACTCGAGGATCGTGTCGAAGTCCCGCTGCCAGGTGACCAGCTCGCGCGCCTGCTTGGCCCAGAACGCCTCGAAGTCGGCCTCGGCCTCTTCGTGCAGCGAGCGGTCCGTGACGTGGGCGTCCTTGACGAACCAGTCGGGCGGCGGGAACGTGCGGTCCTCGAGCCCGAAGACCTCGATGGCGTCGTCACTCATGGGCCCGGACCCTACTGATGTCAGGGCCGGGCGTACCTCGAGACGTGACCGCGGACGATGGCGCCGTTGAGCGTGTCGAAGCTGCCGCCCAGGAAGTCGGCGGCGTTGAACATCAGCGTGCACGGCGTGCCCTCGACGTGGTCCTCGTGGACGTCGTCGGCACTGATGCCCTCCACGCAGTTGGCGTAGTGGTGCTGGCCGCCGAGGAGGTGACCGATCTCGTGCGCCGTCACGTGCGGGTTGGCGTCGTAGCCGAACACGGCGGGGCCGATGGCGTAGTTCGTCGGCGTGTGGCCCTCGGCCACGAGGAACGCGCGGTCGTCGTGCGCCACGCCGCCGATGCAGTTCGCGATGCCGGCGATGGCGTACTGGTTGAGCTGCTGGATGTCGTAGCCGACGAGCGCCTCGACGATGTCGACGCCCTCGGGGCGGGCCCCGCCCACGAGCGCCTTGGTGGCGTCGATGATGGCCAGGCCGTCGTCGGTGCCGAAGCTGTGCGTGCGGTACTCGGTCACCCGCAGGTCGATGCCGAGCGGGGCGTAGGACTCCTCGGCGGCCTGGGCGAAGATCGCCTCGGCCTCGGCCTGGGTGATCCCGTCGAGGTACACGAGCACGTCGAGCGAGATGCGCTCCGTCGTGTCGAGACCGTCCTGGGCAGCGGTGGGATCGCCGATCAGGCCCGAGGCACCGATGCCGGCGGTGGCGTCGGCGTCGCGCAGCTCGGGGCTCGATTCGAGCCCGCACTGCGACTCGGTGTCGACCGGCGACTCGGCACCGGCGTCGACGACCTCGGCGCGCCCGGCGTACTCCGTCGAGGGATCGGTCGAGAGCGGCGACTGCACGGCGACGACGTAGGTGCCGGGCGCCGGGTCGCGGAGCGTCACGCTGTCGTTCGAGCCCAGGTCGGTGTCGCGACCGAGCTCGGTGCCGTCGGGGCCGTAGACGTAGAGGTCGAACTCGGCGACGGTGCCGGGGGCGACGCCGGGCGTGCCGATGGCGACCAGCACGTCGTTCGGCAGCTTCTTCTTCCTGCTGCTGAGGTCACCGATCGCGAGCTCGAAGGTGTCGCACGTGGCGCGGGTGGTGCCGGCGTCACAGCCGACGCCGGAGAAGCCGGCCGTCTGGAGCGGCGCCGTGCCGGTCCACTCGACGCGCGGGTTTGCGCGATCGATGGTGCCCGAGGAGGGGGTCGAGCCGTCGGCCGTGGGGACCGCGAGGAGCGACAGGGCCAGGACGGGCACGGTCAGCAGCAGGCGGCGCACCGTGTGCGATTCGACCGAGGAGGTCAGGCCACCTGCCACTCGAGCACGCGGAACGCGCCCAGCCCGCTCGGATCGGTGATGGCGTCGGCCTCGCCGGCGCGGCTCCGCGCCTTGATCGCCTCCAGGTCGCCGATGTGGGCGCGCTCCCGCCAGGCGGTGCGTGCGGCCTCGGCCAGCTCGTCGATCCCGTTGACCTGCAGCCATTCGGCCTGCGAGCGGTCGGCATGCGGCGGCCGCAGCTGGTCGACGGCGACCTCGCAGGTCACGTCCTGCTCCCCCGGCACGTCCAGCGGTCCGCCGCCGCGGGCGTGGCCGCGGTAGGTGCGCACCCAGTCGGTCCACGGGCGGCGGGCCATGGTGGGCGTGTCCGACGCGTAGTCGACGAGCACGATCCGCCCGCGGCGGATGGACTCGTGGGCGCGGACGACCCATGCGCACGCCTCGTGCTGCAGGGGGATGCGGGCACCGTCCTCAGCGGCGGGCGCCACGCGCTCGCACGCCTCGGCGTCGTCGGGCTGGGCGTCGATGGGGAGCTCGCGCAGCCGTTCGCCGTCGACGGCGACGAGGATCTCGCGCCAGCCCCGGGCGTGCCGCTCGAACAGCCGGAACGGCAGGTTGTCGAGCAGCTCGTTGCCGATGATCATGCCGACGACGGGCTCACGCGGCAGATCGTCGAGCACCGCCACGACGGGCCCGGTGCCGGGCACCACGCGCTCCTCGTCGAGGTCCCCTCCCACCACGGCGCCGAAGATGTTCTCGGCCGGCTCCACCGGCAGCAGGGCGTCGGCCTCGGCGCGCAGCGCGGCCGACCGCTCGACGAGGACGTAGCGCAGCGCCGGCGTGCACTGCGGGGCGGCGTCCAGGATCGCCTTGGCCAGCGCGCCCCGACCGGCGCCGCCCTCGATGACCACGAACGGATCCGGCGTGCCGAGACGCCGCCACTCGGCGTCGATGGCCCGGGCCAGCACCGCGCCGTAGAGCGGCCCGACCTCGGGGCTGGTCAGGAAGTCGGCGCGGCGACCGGCGCCAGCACCCGACGCGAAGAACCCGCCATCGCCGTACAGCGCCAGGTCGACGAAGGCGTCGAAGCGGATGGGGCCCTCGCGTGCGATGCGCGCCGCGATGGCGGCGAGGGCTGTCAGTTCCCCAGGGCGAACGTGGCGAGGTCGCCGAAGCGGCCGACGACCTGCGGGAGCACGCCGACGACGAGGGTGCCGATGACCGTCAGGCCGAGCGCAGCCGCGAGCGCCGGCGGGATGCGCACGGGCGTGCGATCGTCGTCGGGCACCGGCGCCATCCACGCCTCCTTGGCCACGTTCGCGTAGTAGAAGAGCGCGATCACCGAGTTCACGGCGGCGACGACGCCCAGCACCACCGCGGCGGGCGTGCCGGAGTCGAACACGGCGCGGAACATGGCGAACTTCGCGTACCAGCCGCCCAGCGGCGGGATGCCGGCCAGGGCGAAGAAGAACACGGTGAGCAGGACGGTGAGACCCGGCGCGTACTCGAACAGCCCACCGAAGCTGGTGAGCTCGGCCGAGCGGGTCTTGCGGGCCACCGCCATCACGACGCCGAACGCGCCGAGGTTCATCACCGTGTAGATGAGCATGTAGGTGACGATCGCCGACAGCGCCGACTCGGGCGCCTCGCCGGCCACGGCCAGCGGGACGAGCATGAAGCCGGCCTGCGCCACCGACGAGTACGCCAGCAGGCGCACCACGTTCGTCTGGCGGAGCGCGATGAGGTTGCCGACGGTCATCGTGAGCGCGGCCAGCGTCCAGAACAGCGGCGCCCACACGTCGGCCCGGTCGTAGAAGCCGATGTACACCAGGTTGATGAGGGCGACGAAGCCAGCGGCCTTGGATGCCACCGACAGGAACGCCGTGATGGGCGTGGGTGCGCCCTCGTACGTATCCGGCGCCCAGGTGTGGAACGGCACCGCCGACACCTTGAACGCGAAGCCGGCGACGACGAACACGATGGCCACGGTCACCATCGGGATCGATGCGTCGCCGGTCGACACGGCGCGGCCGATGTCGACGAGCAACGTGCTGCCGGAGACCCCGAAGAGCAGCGACATCCCGTACAGCATCACCGCCGAGGCGAACACGCCGAGCAGGTAGTACTTGAGCGACGCCTCGTTGCCGCGCAGGTCGCGCTTGCGCCAGCCAGCCAGCAGGTACGCCGGGATCGACAGCAGCTCGAGGGCGATGAAGATCGAGATGAGGTCGCGCGAGGACGCCATCATCGTCATGCCCGCCAGCGACGCCAGCAGCATGAAGTAGTACTCGCCCTCGTAGAAGTCGCCCTCGGCGATGTAGTCGGAGCTGAGCAGCACCACGAGGAAGCCGGCGCCGAGGAACAGCGCCTTCATCACGAGCGCGAAGTCGTCGACGACGTACGCGCCCCCAAACATGCTTCGGTCGCCGCCGTCGACGGCCAGCGTCACGATCGGGACCATCGACGCCAGGAGGCCCCACGCCGCCAGCGTCGACGTCGCCGCCCGCGCCCGCTGCTCGAACACGAGGTCGACGACGAGCACGAGCAGGAGGACGCCCACGAGGACGATCTCCGGCGCGAACGCGTGGTAGTCGACGTTCGGCGAGATGAACGCGGCGAGGGACATCTAGCCGCCGAAGACCTTGAGCGTCTGCTGGACCGACTCGTCCATGACCCCGAACAGGAGGTTGGGCAGCACACCCAGCACGACGATCAGGATGAGCAACGGCGTCCACGCCAGGTACTCGGGCCACTCCATGTCGTGGATGTGGTGGTCCTTCCACTCGTCCTTCACGGTGCCGAAGGCGACGCGCTGGAGCATCCACAACAGGTAGCCGGCGGCGAGGACGGTGCCGATCGAGGCCACGATCATGTACGTCCAGTACACGCCGTTCTGCAGACCGGGGGCGGGGTCGTATGCCGAGAGGATGGCGGGGAACTCACCCCAGAACCCGGCGAGGCCGGGCAGGCCGAGCGAGGCCATGGCGCAGAAGCCGAGCACCCAGCCCAGGCGCGGTGCCTGCAGCAGCAGGCCGCCGAAGCGCGCCATCTCCAGGGTGTGGAAGCGCTCCTTCACCGAGCCGGCGATGAAGAAGAGCATGCCGGTGATGAGGCCGTGGGCGACCATGCCGAAGATGGCGGCGTTGACGCCGAGCGGCGTGAGCGTGGCGATGCCGAGCATCACGAAGCCCATGTGCGCCACCGACGAGAACGCGATCAGCCGCTTCATGTCGGTCTGGGCCAGGCAGCCCAGCGCGCCGTAGATGATGCCGATCACCGCCAGCAGGCCGATCCACGGCGCCCAGCTGTGCGCGGCGTCGGGCAGCACCGGCAGCGCGATACGCACGAAGCCGTACGTGCCGAGCTTCAGGAGGATCGCCGCCAGGATGACCGAGCCCTGCGTCGGCGCCTGGGTGTGAGCGTCGGGCAGCCAGGTGTGGAACGGGAACATCGGCACCTTGATGGCGAAGCCCATGAAGAGGCCGGCGAAGATCCACAGCGACGTCTCGTGGCCGATGTTGTCCTGCGCGACGGCGATCAGCTCGGGGATCGAGAACGTCTGGCCGCCCTTGAAGTACAGCGCCAGGAAGCTGAGGATCATCAGCGCCGAGCCGAACAGCGTGAACAGGAAGAACTTGATCGCCGCGTAGAGCCGCTGCTCGCCACCCCAGACGCCGATCATGAAGTACATCGGCAGCAGGACGACCTCGAAGAAGACGAAGAACAGGATGAGGTCCTGGGCGATGAACGTGCCGTTCATGCCGGTCTCGAGGATGAGCGTGAGGATCAGGAACGCCTTGGCGTTGCGGGGCTCGGGGAAGTGGTTCCACGAGTAGATGATCACCAGCACCACGATGAACATCGAAAGGATCAGGAGCGGCAGCGAGATGCCGTCGATGCCGATCTCGTAGCGCGAGTTGATGGCGTCGATCCACGAGTCGTTCCTCGTGAACTGCAGGCCGGCCGAGTCGTAGTCGAACTCGGTGAGGATGTAGCCGCCCACCCCCAACGTGACCAGCGACGTCAGCAGGGCGATGGCCTTGTGCGCGTCCTCGTTGGCGCGCGGCACCACCATCATCAGTGCCGCGCCGACCAGCGGCAGGAACACCGCGAGGGTCAGCGCCCAATCGTTGAAGTCGTCCATGTGTTTCCTCTGGTCCTTTAGACGAAGATCACGAGGGCGAGGGCCAGGAGGGCCACCGCGCCGAAGAGCATCGAGCCGTACCACTGCACGCGACCGGTCTGGATGACCTCGCGCAGTCCGCCACCGGTCTCGGATGCACCGAGACCGAGGCCGTTCACCGTGCCGTCGACCACACCTTGGTCGATCCACTTGTAGATCCAGTTGCCCGTGATGCGGGCGCCGTTGCCGGCGGCGTTCACGATCCCGTCGAGCACGTTCTGGTTCACCCAGTACGCGGCCCGAGCGATCGGGCCCTTGATGGAGCCGACGACGACGCCGGTCCACAGGTCATCCAGGTAGTACTTGTTCTGGAGGAGCGTGTAGCCGCCGCGAGCGACGGGGTTCCGCTCGGTGACGCCCTTCGGCATCTTGTCCTTGAAGAAGAACAGGTAGCCGAGCCCGATGGCGGCGAGCGCGACCACGGTCGCGATCGCGGCGTCGGGCACCGAGAAGTCGTGGTGTGCCACGCCCGCCTCGAAGAACGTCTCGTTCTCGAGCAGGCCGCCGAGCCAGTTGTCGGTCAGCGGCGAGTTGAGGAAGCCGGCGATCACCGACATGAAGGCAAGGACGATCAGCGGGATCGTGATGGGCTTCGGCGACTCGTGGGGGTGGCCGTGGCCGCGGTACTCGCCGTAGAAGGTGAGGTACACGCAGCGGGTCATGTACGCGGCGGTCATGAACCCGCCGACGAGCCCGATGTACTGGAACAGCTCGAAGCCGTTCCCGGCGGCACCGACGAGGATCTCGTCCTTCGACCAGAAGCCGGCCAGCGGGAACACGCCGGCGAGGGCGACCGAGCCGATCATGAACGTGGCGTGGGTGACCGGCATGTACTTCCGGAGCCCGCCCATCTCCTTCTTCATGTCGAAGGAGTGCACGGCGTGGCTGACCGACCCTGACGCGAGGAACAGGAGGCCCTTGAACATGGCGTGGGTGAACAGGTGGAAGATCGCAGCCGTCCACGCCCCAACGCCGAGCGCCATCACCATGTAGCCGAGCTGGCTGACCGTGGAGTAGGCGAGGACCTTCTTGATGTCGCTCTGCACGAACGCCAGGGCGGCAGCGATGATGATCGTGATGGCGCCGACCACCGCCACCGCGTTGATGCCGCCGTCGGCGATCGAGAAGCCCTCCCAGAACACGCCGTAGAGGCGGGCCAGCAGGTACACGCCGGCGACGACCATGGTGGCGGCGTGGATGAGCGCCGAGACCGGCGTGGGCCCGGCCATGGCGTCGGGCAGCCACGTGTGCAGCGGGAACTGGGCCGACTTGCCGATCACCGCGCACAGGAGGGCGGCGCCGGCGGCGATCAGGTACGGGTGGTCGATGGCCCCGCTGAGCGCCGCGTGGTTGGTCTCGGCGATGTCGAAGGTGCCGCCAGCGGCGAAGAACAGGATGGAGATGCCGAC
>DASUCO010000188.1:0-9595 GCA_036275955.1 Acidimicrobiales bacterium | reverse complement strand
TGGGGCTTCGTCATGGTGGGCGCGTTCCAGGTCGTGACCTACCTGCAGCTCGGCTGGCACCTCCTCGCCGGTCTGACCGCGGCGGCCACCGGGATCGAGATCGTCCTGCTCGCGGGCCTGCTGCGAACCGACCGCGAAGCGACGCGGCACCCGCTGCCCTTCTAGCGCGGCCGCCGCCGGCCGGTTCTCCCCAGCCTGGGGACAAACCTGGGGAGCGTCACACGCGTGTAACTCGCGGGCTACCTGCGGTTCAGTGGTAGTTCGTAGCGGTGATGAAGCCCAGGGTGATGAGGCCGAGGCCCAGCAGCAGGTAGCCGTTGCTGGTGTCGCCGGGCAGCAGGCCCACGTAGTTGAGGACGATCACCAGCACGCCGAGGCCCAGGAAGGCGAACATCAGGGCCGGCACCCACCACGGGCTGACCTTCTGCTCCCGGGGGATCGGGGGCGTGTAGCGACCGGAGGCGATGCCGGCGTCGACCTTCGGCGGGGGCGTCTTGGAGCCCGACCCCTTGGGTGTGACCCGACCGGTGGTCCGCCGCTGCGCTGCCTTCCGCTCTGCCATTGCGGAGGAGGATACCGACGGCTGCGAATACCCTCGCCTCGGCATGCCTGGCGCGCGGATCCTCGTCATCGACAACTACGACAGCTTCGTCTACAACCTCGTCCAGTACCTCGGCGAGCTGGGTGCGCAGCCGATCGTGCACCGCTGCGACGCACTGACGATCGACGACGTCGACGCCATCGATCCCGACGGCGTGCTGATCTCCCCCGGGCCCGGCCGACCGTCCGACGCCGGCATCTCGAACGAGATCATCCGCACGTTCGGCGGCCGCGCTCCCGTGCTGGGCGTGTGCCTCGGCCACCAGTGCATCGGCGAGGTGTTCGGCGGTGAGGTCGTGCGCGCACCGCAGGTCATGCACGGCAAGACGAGCCAGATCCGCCACCGCGACGTGGGCGTGTTCGCCGGCCTGCCCAACCCGCTGGAGGCGACCCGCTACCACTCGCTCGTCGTCGACCGGGACTCCGTGCCCGACGTGCTCGAGATCACGGCCGAGACCGACGACGGGCTGGTGATGGGCCTGCGCCACCGTGAGCACGACATCGAGGGCGTGCAGTTCCACCCCGAGTCGATCCTGACCATCGGCGGGCACGACCTCCTGCGCACGTTCCTGGCCCGCGCCCGCGTCGCTGCGTGAAGACGAAGACGATCGAGGCCGTCGTCTTCGACTACGGCGGGGTGCTGGCCACCTCGCAGTGGGATGCCTTCGCTGACTTCGAGCGCCGCCACGGCCTCGAGCCCGGCGGGCTGGTGCCCCACTTCGCCGTCGAGCACGACGGCGCCCCGGCGTGGCACGCCATCGAGACCGGTCACCTGCCGTGGGCCGAGTTCGCCGACGTCGTGGTCGCCCGCGCCCAGGCGGCCGGCGTGGCCCTGTTCGACGTCCACGACCTCACCGCGCTCATGCCCCTCGGGGCGCTGTGGCCGATGGTCCACCGCGTGCGCCGGCTCAAGGACGAGGGCTACAAGCTCGGGATCCTCACGAACAACGTGCGCGAGTTCGCCGACTACTGGCAGGCGACGATCCCCATCGAGCTGTTCGACGTGGTCGTCGACTCGTGCGAGGAGGGCATCCGCAAGCCGGACCCGGAGATCTACCTGCGCACGGCCGAGCGCCTGTTCGTCGAGCCGAAGGCGTGCGTGTTCCTCGACGACAGCGCGGCGAACTGCGAGGCGGCCGCTGCCGTCGGCATGAGGACCATCGTCGTCGGTCCCGACATCGACGCCGCAATCGCCGAGCTCGACGCGCTGCTGTCCTAGGGCGCCGTCGTCGTGGTGGTGGTCGTCTCTTCGGGGGCGGTCGTGGTCGTCGTGGTGCTGGACGTGCCCACCGCCTGACCCACGGTGATCGTCACCGTCGCCCCCCGCTCGGCCTCGGTGCCGGGCTCGGGCGACTGATCGATGACCCGCCCGTCGTTGGCCGGGGACGCCACCGCCTGGCTGACGCGCACGACGCGGAAGCCGGCCTGCTGCAGCGTGGCGACGGCCTGCTCCTCGGTCATGCCGACGACGTCGGGCACGGTGGCCGATGCCGAACCCGTCGACACGAACACCGTCACCGTCTCGCCCTTGGCCAGGTCGCTGCCGGCCGGCGGATCGGTGCGGGTGACCTTGCCCTCCTCGACGGCGTCGCTCGGCTCCTCGGCGAAGCTGGTCTCGAACCCGGCCCGGCCCAGGATGTTCGCCGCCTCCTCAGGCGTGCGCCCGGCGACGTCCGGCACCTGCTCCGACCCCGGCCCGTTCGACACCTCCAGGCGCACGGCCGACTCCGGCGGCAGCTGTTCCCCGGGGGCCGGGTCCTGGGCGATGACGATGCCGGCCGCCACCTCGGGGTCGTCGACCCGCTCGAAGTCGGCGGTGAGACCCAGTGCCGTCAGCTGGGCAGCGGCGTCCACGTCCTGCTGGCCGACGAGGTTGGGGACCTCGACGGGGGCGCGCGTGCTCGACACGGTCACGGTGACCTCGGACCCCTCGTCCACCTTCTGGCCGGCGTCGGGGTCCTGGTCGAACACCGTCCCCTCGGGCACCTCGGCGTTCTCCGTCTGCTCGGTCTTCACGGTGAAGCCGGCGGTCTCGAGGATCGTCACCGCCTCGGGCTGGGTGCGCCCGACGACGTCGGGCACCGCCACCTGGGTACCGGTGTCGTCGCCGCCGATGCCGATGGTGCGGCCGAGCAGGAACAGCAGCCCGGCCAGCAGGGCGAGCAGGACCACGAGCACGACCACGAACAGCGCGCTGCTGCGCTTGGCCGGCTCGGCGTCCTCGTAGACGGTGGAGCTGACGGTCGTGCCCGGTCCGGCGGCGGAGACGGCGCGGGTGGCGTCGGCCGGCTGGCTGCGCACGGCGGTGGTCAGGTCGGCCGGCGGGGCCAGCACGCCCTCGGCCAGGACGGCGCGGCCCTCGCGGAAGCGGCGCAGGTCGGCGGCCAGGTCGTCGGCCGACGCGTACCGGTTGGCCAGGTTCTTGGCCAGGGCCTTGAGCGTCACCGCCTCGAGCGATCCAGGCAGCGACGGGTCCAGCTGTCGGGGCGGGACCGGCGTCTCCTGCACGTGCTTGTAGGCGACGGCCACCGGGCTGTCGCCGGCGAAGGGCGGCTGCCCGGTGAGCATCTCGTAGAGGACGATGCCCAGCGAGTACACGTCGCTGCGCGGGTCGACCGGTTCGCCCCGGGCCTGCTCCGGCGAGAAGTAGGTGGCGGTGCCCATGACGGTGCCGGTCTGGGTCAGGTTCTCCTGGGTGCTGATGGCGCGGGCGATGCCGAAGTCGGTGACCTTGACCTGGCCGCTGGGCGAGATGAGCACGTTGCCGGGCTTGACGTCGCGGTGCACGACGCCGTTGCGGTGCGCGAAGCCGAGGGCCGACGCCACGTCGGTGGCGATGTCTGCGGCGCGGTCGGGGGACAGGGGGCCGTCGTCGCGGATGATCTGCGCCAGGCTGCGGCCCTCGATGTACTCCATGACGATGAAGTGCCTGTCGCCGGACTCGCCCGAGTCGTAGACGCCGACGATGTTGGGGTGGCTCAGGTTGGCCGCCGCCTGGGCCTCGCGCCGGAACCGCTCGACGAAGGACGGGTCGACGGCGAACTCGCGGAAGAGCACCTTGAGTGCGACCGGGCGGTCGAGCAGCAGGTCGCGGGCGAGGAAGACCTCGGCCATGCCGCCGCGCGCGATGCGGCGGAGGACCTCGTAGCGGTCGTTGAAGACCTGCGGCCCCTGGTCAGACATGCGGATCCAACCTTAGGGGGCGGCCTCTGGCACCACGGCGAGGGCTGCCTCGAGCACGGCCCGTCCGATCGGCGCCGCCACCCGCCCGCCCGTCTGCTCCGATGCGCCCGGCTGGGCCTCGACGATCACGGCGATGGCGACGCGCGGGGCCTCGGCCGGGGCGAAGCCGATGATCCACGCGTGCGACGTCCCGTTGCCGAGCTGGGCGGTGCCGGTCTTGCCCGCGGTGGTGACGCCCGGGACCTGCAGCCCCGTGGCCGTGCCGTCGCGGGCGACGCCGACCATGGCGTCGCGCAGCAGCGTGGCGATGTCGGGCCCGAACGCCTCGTGCCACACCTCGGGGTGGTACCGGCGAACGACCTCGCCGTCGCGGTCGCGCACGTCGGCCATGACGTGCGGCTTCATGATCTTCCCGCCGTTGGCCACGCCGGCGGCGACCAGGGCCATCTGCAGCGGGGTCGACCGCACCTGCTGGCCGATGGCGGTCTGGGCCAGCAGCGGCACGTTCTGCTCGAAGAACGCCGGGTCCTGGATGGCGGACGGGGCCACGGCGGGCAGGTCGAGCGGGGCCCGCTCGCCGAAGCCGAAGTCGCGGGCGGTGCCGACCAGGCGCTCGCCGCCCATGAGCACGCCCATCTCGGCGAACGCGGTGTTGCACGACACGCGGAGGATCTCGAACAGGGTGCCGCCGCACGTGCTCCCACCGAAGTTGCGGATGGGTCGGGTGGTCTGCGGCGGCACGTACTCCTTCTGCCGCGCGAAGTCGGGCTGCTCGGGGGTGACGCCCCCACCGGCCAGGCCGGCCGCGGCGGTGACGACCTTGAACGTCGAGCCCGGGAAGTACGACTCGCGGAACGCGCGCGGGAGCAGCGGCTTGTTGGCGTCGGCGTTCAGCAGGCCCCAGCCCTGCTCGGACGCCTTGCGGTCGAGCTGGGAGATGGCGGCCGGGTCGTAGCTCGGGTAGCTCCACATGGCGATGACCGACCCGTCCCGCGGGTCGAGCGCCACCACGGCGCCGGGCTTGGTGCCGAGCGCGTCGCGCGCCGCCTGCTGCACCGCCTTCTGGATGGTGAGGTGCACGTCGCGGGAGTGGTCGTCGTCGAGCAGGAGGTCGACGACGTTGCCGACCGTCTCGACGCCGCCACGACCCGACAGCTCGTCGTTGTACGACCGCTCGACGCCGTCCTTGTTGTAGCGGAGCGAGAAGTACCCGGTGATGTGGCCGAACAGTGCTCCTTCGGGGTACTCGCGGGCGCGCTGGTCGGTGCCCTCGACCTCGACCGAGCGGGCGAGCACGGTGCCGTCGGCCGACACGATCTGGCCGCGGGGACGGCTGTAGTCGCGCACCACGGCGCGGGTGTTGCCCGGCTTGTCGGCGTACTCGTCGGCCCGCAGCACCTGCACCACGTTGAGCTGCACGAACAGCGCGCCGAACAGCACGAGCATCGCCACGCCCAACCGGCGGATCTGACGATTCAACCTGCGTCCTCGTTCCTCGGACGCCGCTTGAACCGCAGCGCGATGACATCGTTCGCTCGCTGGCGCTCGCTCATGTGATCGACGTCTGGTCGCGCTCGATGGGGCTGATCTCGTCGGCGGCCGAGATGCGCATGAGCAGTGCCAGCAGCACGTAGTTGGCCACCAGTGACGAACCGCCGTACGACACGAACGGCAGCGTCACGCCGGTCAGGGGCACGAGGCGGATGACGCCACCGATGATGATGAACGACTGCAGGCCGATGATGGTGGTGAGCCCGGTGGCGAGCAGCTTGTCGAACGGTGCGTCGGCCCTGGTCGCGACGCGCAGGCCGGCGCCGACGAGGAGGATGAACGCGGCGAGCACGGCGGTGGCGCCGAGGAGACCGAGCTCCTCGCCGATGGCGGCGAAGATGAAGTCGCTCTCGGCGGCGGGGATGATCCCGGGGTTGCCGAGGCCGGGGCCGGTGCCGATCACGCCGCCCCACGCCAGCGCGAACTGCGACTGCACGACCTGGTAGCCGGCGCCCGACGCGTCGGCCCACGGGTCGAGCCACACGTCGATGCGTGACTGCACGTGGCTGAACGCCATCGCCGCGAACACGGCCCCGACGCCGAAGAGGCCGAACCCGATGGCCAGGTACGACAGCCGCTCGGTGGCGATCCAGAGCATGGCGAGGAACAGGGCGAAGAACAGCAGCGAGCTGCCGAGGTCCTTCTCGGCGATCATGACGACGAGCGACGTGCCCCACGCCAGCATCACCGGGCCGAAGTGCTTGAGGTCGGGGAACGCCACCGGGCCGATGCGGTGGGCGGCGATGCGCAGGATCTCGCGCTTCTCGACCAGGTACGACGCGAAGAACACGGCCAGCACGATCTTGGCGAACTCGCCGGGCTGGAAGTTGAGCGGGCCGAGGCTGACCCAGATGCGGGCGCCGTTGATGGTGCGGCCGACGCCGGGCACCAGCGGCAGCAGCAGCAGCCCGAGCCCGATGAACATGAACGTGTAGCGGTAGCTCTCGAGGTCGCGGGTCCGGCGCACGACGGCGAGGGTGAGGATGTAGGCGCCGATGCCGACCGCCGTCCACGTCGCCTGCAGGCCGGCCAGGTGGGTGTCGAGGCGGGCGATGAACACGTAGCCGAGCCCGTTGAGCAGCCCGGCGATCGGCAGCAGCGTGCCGTCGGCCGTGGGCGCCAGGCGCCGTGTCGCCACGTGGGCCACGCCGAACAGCCCGAGGATGAACACGAGGAACGGCCCGACGTTGGCCGGGATGCTGGCCGTCGTGCCCAGGCTGGCGAGCACGTAGAGACCGCCGGTCACCAGGGCGGCGAGGACGACCAGGCCCAGCTCGGTGGTGCGGCGGAGCGCGGCGATCAAGGCGGTGGCGCGGTCGTCGCGGGCGGGGTCGTCGTCGACGTCGTGGTGGTCGTGGTGGTGGTCGTGGTGGTCGTCGTCGTCGTGATGTTGCGCACGTAGCGCTCGGCCGCGGACCGGGTCGAGGTCTCGTGCCCGGCCTCGACCTCCTCGCGCCGCGACGGCTGGATGTCCTCGAGGGTCAGGCCGGTCTCGTCCTCGACGGTCGGCTTGATCCACAGCACACCGCCGGGCCGACCGCGGAAGATCGTGACCTCGTCGTCGCGCACGCCGACGTAGTAGGTGTTGCGGGCGAACCAGACGGTGCCGCCGACGCCGGCGACGAGCACCAGGACCACGGCCACGAGGAACAGCACCACACGCCACGTGAGCTTGCGGTGGCGGCCGACGAAGTCGTCGGTGACCACGGGGATGGCCGCCGTGGCTGGCCCGCCCCCCGGGCCCGGCTGCGCCTCGTGCACGAGCGGCTCGGACTTCCGCGGCGGCTCCTTGGCCAGCGTCACCGAGGCAGCGCGGCTCTTGCCGCCGTCGTCGACGACGTCGACGATCACCGCAGTGATGTTGTCGCGGCCGCCAGCGGCGTTGGCCAGGTCGACCAGCTCACGAGCGGCCTCCTCGGGATCCTTCACCGTGAGCAGGACGCGGGCGAGCACGTGGTCCTCGACCTCGTCGGAGAGCCCGTCGCTGCACAGCAGGTAGCGGTCGCCTTCGTAGGGGTCGATCACCCACGTGTCGGCGATGACGTCGGCGTCGTTGCCGATGCCCTTGGTGACGATGTTCCGGTTCGGGTGGACGCGCGCCTCGGCCGGCGTGATGCGACCCTCGCGGACGAGGTCACCGACCAGGCTGTGGTCGTCGGTGAGCTGCTCCAGCTCGCCGTCGTGCAGCCGGTAGACGCGCGAGTCGCCCACGTTGGCGACGATGAACGACTCGCCCTCGTCGGTCGGCACCAGGGTGACGACGGACAGCGTGGTCGCCATGCCGCGCTTGTCGGGCTCCGCGTCGGCCCGCTCGATCACGGCCCGGTTGGCGACGCGGATGGCCTGGACGATCTCGTCGGGGGTGGTGCCGGCGTGCTCGCGCAGGGCCTCGATGGCGATGGCCGAGGCCACCTCGCCGGCGGCGTGGCCGCCCATGCCGTCGGCCACCGCGAACAACGGCTCCTCGACGAGCAGCGAGTCCTCGTTGATCTCGCGGACCCGACCCTCGTGCGTGCAGGAGCCCCACCGAAGCTGCGTCACAGCTCGGCCTCCATGACGACGGCCCCGATCTTCACCTGGTCGCCCCGCTTCACCGCCAGCGGCGAGGACACCCGCTTGGTGTTCAGGTACGTCCCGTTGGTCGAGCCCAGGTCCTCCACGAACCACTGCCCGTCCTTGTTGAAGATCCGGGCGTGCAGCTGGGACACGTAGGTGTCGTCGAGCGTGATCTGGCAGCCGGCGGCGCGGCCGACGGTCTGCTCCTCGGCCAGCTCGTAGGCGTGCCCCTTGCGGTCCCTCGGCTCGACGACCACCAACCGAGGCGTACCCCGTCGGCGGGCCGGCGATCGCCGGCCGCCGTTGGCGGACGAGGCGCGGGGGACGACGGCGGCCGGGCCCTTGACCTCGGTCCACACCGCCCGGAGCACCCGGAGGAAGAACAGCCAGAGCAGCGCCAGCAGGCACAGCTCGAGGAGCTTGAGCAGCGGCTCCGGCATCAGTTCGATTCGTACCGGAGCTGGCTGTCGCCGACCGAGATGGTGTCGCCGTCCTTCAGCTTGCGGTCGCCCACCACGGCGCCGTTGACCCGGGTCCCGTTCGTCGAGCCGAGGTCGTGCACGCTCCAGCCGTCGGCCACGGCGCGCACCTCGGCGTGGCGGCGGCTGACGCTGGTGTCGGCCAGGCGCACCTCGCACTCGGCGGCCCGGCCGATGGTGATGGTCCCGTCGCCCAGGCGCACCCGCCTGCCGTCGGGCAGCACGAGCGAGCCGCCGGCGGTGCCGCCCACGCCCTCCTTGAACCGGGCCGAGAGGCCGAACGAGCCGGTGCGCAGCTCGGGGTCGAGGTTGAGGTGCACCTCGATCGGGCCCATGAACACGTAGCCCTCGTCGCGGGCGTGCTCCCGGGCCGCCTCGCACAGGCTCTCGGTCAGGCTCTTCTCGATCTCCGCGAACTGCTCGTGGTCCTCGGGGCCGAGCGTGATCGTGAATTCGTTGGGCACGGCGACGTTGCCCTGCACGTTGACCGTGCGCTGGTCGTCCATCTCCCGGGCCAGACGCCGGCCGAGCTCGATGGGTCGCAGCGACGACTTGAAGGCGCGCGCGAACACGCCCTCGACCAGCCGCTCCAGGCGGCGCTCAAAGCCCTTGAGGCCCATCAGCGGGCGACTCTACCCAGGGGGTGGAAGTGCCAGCCCACGACCGAAGCGGCGTCCCGATCACGACCAACTAACCTGAGTCGTTCCACTCGGGCGAGTGGCGGAATGGCAGACGCGCTGGCTTCAGGTGCCAGTGAGGGCAACCTCGTGGGGGTTCAAGTCCCCCCTCGCCCACCAGCAGCAGTAACAGTTGTGTCACGGACGCGCGCGATCGGGTCCAACCGGCCGGAAGGTCCTGGTCCGACGCGTACCGTGCGCCATCGCGATGGCGTCAGACGACCCGATCCCGGCCGGCGTGCGCCGGCTGCTGGAGCAGCGATTCCGCTCCGTCTCGCAGGTGGAGGCGTTCGTGCTGCTCGTGCGTGAGGACCGCTCGGTGTCGGCCGACGACGCGGCGCACGCCCTGGGCCTCGGGGTGAAGCACGTGATCGACCTGCTCGACGAGCTGGTCGACGAGAAGCTGTTGCGCACCGTCGACGGCCGGTACCAGGTGGCCGAGCTGACAGCGGCACGGCGCCGCACGGTCGACGAGCTCGCCCAGCTCTACAGCCGGTTTCGCCTGCGGATCATGGACATCGTCTTGGCCGTGCCGCGTGATCAGGCTCA
>DASUCO010000187.1:0-31829 GCA_036275955.1 Acidimicrobiales bacterium | reverse complement strand
GCCGAGCGGACGTCGTCGGGTGTCGATGACACCGCCTTGCCGACCTCGCCTGGTGTCGGGGCGCGGCCGAGCTCCACGAAGAGCCTGTACGTCGCTCGGCGAACGGCGAGCTCCCTCTCGTCCACGCCATGACTGTCCCATGGCTCGGCCGGGCGAGCAACGCATCCCGACCGCTGGGCGGTGAGCCGGTCTCGACGCGCCGATCGGCGCTCCCGGCTCGACGAAATCGCAGCGCCGTCAGCGTGGTGAATTGCCTGATAGCGGGCCGATCCACCACGCCAACACCGCTGAGTTTGCGCGCACGGATCCGGCGAGAGCGCAGGAGGATCGTGGAACCGAAGGCTGCGGTCGATCTGGCGATGTTCGGATGACTGTGCGGTAGACGACCGTGTACAGGTTCGATCTGTCGCCGTAGGCGTTGCACCGGAGCGTCAAGCTGTCGCTCGCGTGGGCCTGTATCGCATGGCGACCGCACCTGACCGGAGCTCATGGCGATCCACGAGCTCGAGCTGGACGCGCTCGCGCAGAACGCGGCGTCGACTGCGTCGACGAGCTCGGTCACCGGCACCACGCCCCCATCATCCCGGCGGCGCCGGCGACGTGCCAGCGATCGCCTGCCACACTCGCGGCGGATGCGCATCGAGCGCCTGACGCCGGACGACCTCTCGCTGGTCGGACGAATCGATCGGTCGGAGCACGTGGAGGTGCAGTACTCGGTGGTCGACGGCCGGCTGGTCGAGGCACCCGTCGTCATGACCGAGGTGCCGCCGTGGGACCAGTCGGGCACCGGCCCGTTCAGCGTCCGCGACAAGATCGACTTCTGTGCCCGCTGCGTGGCTGCCGGTGGCGTGCCCCTCGGCGCCTTCGTCGACGGCGACGAGCTCGCCGGCATCGCCGTCGTCGATCCCGGGTTCGAGCCCGACCTGGCGTGGTTCGCGTTCCTGCACGTCAGCCGACCCCACCGCCGGCGCGGCGCCGCCAGCGCGCTGTGGGCGGAGTCGGTGTCCGTCGCTCTCGACGCTGGTGCGTCGTCGATGTACGTCTCGGCCACGCCGACGGGGAGTGCGGTCGGCTTCTACCTGCGACAGGGCTGCCGGTTGGCTGATCCCGTGCACCCCGTGCTGTTCGCCGAGGAGCCCGAGGACATCCACCTCGTCTACGCGCTGCGCTGACGACCAGAGCCGGTGAGCAGGTCGTCCCACGGGTCACCCGTGTCCGCCAGCCCGCCCCAGGCGATGGACCACATCGGCCACGGACGCGTGTGCTCGCACAGGCGACCACAGAGCGCAGCAGGCGGCTCGAACGGGACCTGCAGACCAGCGCACACGTCGTGGGCATGGAGGATCAGCTCGAGCGCGCCTCGTGGGAGGAAGTCGGCGGGCGGGGCCGTCAGGACCTCGGGGCGGCGGAAGATGACGGCGCGCACGTCCGGATCGGCCTCGCCGACGACGCCGATGAGGATGCGGGTGGCGATGCGGAGCGACTCCACCAGGAGCGCCGGCGTGGCGGTGTCGCCCAGCTCGAGGTTCACGCCGACCTCGGGGTACGCGTCGACGCGTCGGGACGCGAGGAAGAAGGCCGGGGCGTAGACGCAGTCCACCGCGTGATCAGCCGTCTTCGTGCACGACCAGTCGAGCGTCCCTGCCGGCTCCGACCAGTCGCGGTCGGCGGCCGACGTCCACGTCGTCGCGACGAGCTCGCTCAGCTCGACCAGGTCGTCGGCGGTGAAGCGCTCGGTTCCGGACGGCAGCAGCACCACCGCACGGTACGACAGGGGCGTCGTGCCTAGCCCGCCCGCTCCCAGCGCACCACGTCGTCGATCTCGCCGCTCTCGACGTCGTACACGAACCCGGCGATGACGGAGAGCGGCTCGAGATACGGCGTGTTGGTGAGGAGGTCGATGTCCTCCTTCAGCGCGCCGGCGTGGTCGTCGATCGGGAAGAACCCGAGGTCGGCGCCGGTGAGCGAGCGCAGCTCCTCGTCGGTGACGCCGGCGAGACCGCACTTGGTGTGCTGCATCACGACCAGGGTCTCGACGCCCAGGACGTGGCACGACAGCGCCAGGCTGCGGAGCACGTCGGACGTGACCCGGCCTCCCGCGTTGCGGATCACGTGTGCATCGCCGAGGTGGAGCCCGAGGATGGCGAACACGTCGATGCGGGCATCCATGCACGTGAGGATGGCGAGGTGGCGGCTGGGGCGCGGGTCGTGGACGTTGGCCCGAGCCGCGGCGTAGCCCTCGTTGGCGTCGAGGAGTCGGGCGATCTGCGTCACGCCGTCTGACTAGGCGAGCGGGCGCTCACTTGCAAGACGGGCGTCGAGCTCGCGGTTCACGCGCCGCACGATCACCCGGCCGACGCGCTCCACCAGCGCCGGCGAGAGCCGCTGCAGGTACCAGAGCGGCTTGATGCTCGCCGGTGCGATCACCGTCGCCCGGTTGCGCGCCACGCCGTCCAGGGCGTGGGCGGCGAAGGCGTCGGCCTCCATCATCCGGACGCCACCGACCGTCTGCAGGAAGTCCCGACCGGTCATGACGTCGGACGGGCGCGGCGGGAGGTCGGCCGGCTGGCCCTTGTCCTGGATCGGCGTCTCGATCGAGCCCGGCACCAGCAGCGTCACCTTCACGCCGTGCGCGGCGGCCTCGGGACGGAGGCACGCGGTGAGCGCCGTGACCGCGTGCTTGGTGGTCGAGTAGGCCACGGTCAGGGGGGAGTGGGCGATGCCGGCCGCCGACGTGGTGTTGACGATGTGGCCGCCGCCCTGCTCGATCATGAGCGGGTAGGCGGCGAGCACGCCGTTCACCACACCCCGCAGGTTGATGTCGATGATGCGGTCCCAGTGGGCGCCGGTCAGCTCCTCGGAGCGACCGCCGAGGGAGATGCCGGCGTTGTTGAACAGCAGATCGAGGGAGCCGTGGCGGCCGGCCACGTCACGCACCAGCGCGGCGACCGCGTCGCGGTCGCGCACGTCGAGGGTGGCGGCTGTCGCCGTGCCGCCGATGGTGTCGGCGGCGGCCCGTGCGGCGTCACCGTCGACGTCGGCCAGCACCACGTGGGCGCCGGCGCCGGCGAGCGCGGCGCCGATGGCGCGTCCGATGCCCGAGGCGCCCCCCGTCACGATCGCTGATCGTCCGCGGAACGTCTCGAGTCCTCTGGCCATGGCGACAGCATGGCCGTGCCAGGCTGCCGCAGTGAAGGTGGCCGCCGGCGTGCTGGGTCCGACGGCGTTCGTGGCGGCATGGGCCATCGCCGGCGCTCGCCGTGCCGGCTACTCGCCCGTCGACGACGCCATCAGCCGCCTGGCCGAGGTGGGCGCGTCGTCGAGGCCGCTGATGAACGCCGGCTTCGTGACCTTCGGCGTCGCTGTCCCAACGTTCGCCGTCGCCGCCCGGCAGGCGCTCGGGCCGCCGGCCACGGCCGCGCTCGTCGTCGCCGGCCTCTCGACGTTGGGCGTGGCCGCCACCCCGCTCGGACCCGGGCCGGACACCGCCCACGGCGTGTTCGCCGGCATCGGCTACCTCGCCATGGCGGCCGCGCCGGTGCTCGCCGATCGCCGCCGGGGTGCGCTCGTCAGCGCCATCGCGGCGGCGTCGCTGGTGGCGACGACGGTCGGTCCCGCCCACGGCATGTTCCAGCGCCTCGGCCTCGGCGTGGTCGACGCGTGGATCGTGGTGACCGCGCTGCGTCAGCGGCGCGAGAAGCGGAGCGGCGCGCCGTAGCCGGCGGTGCGCTCCTGCCGACCCGTTCGCGACGTCCACCGCCACTGCACGGAGATGCGGATGCCGACGCGCCGGTCGCGCAGCTGCGGCACCGAGTGCTCCCAGTCGCGCTGGCACGAGCCGCCCATCACCATGAGGTCACCGCCGGCCGGGCGCAGGTCGTGGGTCGCGCCCCGGTTCTCGAGGTGGTGCTGGTTGCGGTTGGCGCGCGGGCGCAGGAACCACGGCCGCTGGGCACCGAGCGTCACCAGCGCGATGAGGGTGTTCTCGGTCCACTTCATGTCGTCGTCGCGGTGGAAGCCCTGGCCGTCGAAGCCGTTGCGGTACTGGGCCAGCGCGTAGTCGCCGAACGTCACGCCGTACGCGCGCTCGAGCCGCCGGGTCGCCTCGACCAGCGCCGGGTGCCGGCCGGCGGCGCCACCCCACGCCGAGAGGCGCGGCTCCTCGACCCACCTCTCGTACCGCCAGCTCTTCCCTTGTTGCCAGTCGGCCTGCTCGAGGATCTCCTCGAAGACGCGGTCGGCGTCGGGCAGCCAGCCCCGAGCGACGTCGACCCACGCCGTCTCGTCGAGCCACAGCCGCTCGACCGTCGCCTCCATGCCCGCGACGGTAGCGACCGACCGTGACGTCAGTCCTGCCTCAGCGCGACCAGCGCACCGCCTTGGTGAAGTCCATCTGCGGCTGCACGAACAGTCTCGTCGGCTCCAGCCGCATGGCGCCGAACGCGGGCGACGTGGGGCCGTCCGCCCATCCGGGGATGATGGCCGGGTCGTAGCCGACGGGATCGGGCGCGTCCTTGAACGCGTTCCAGATGCGCACGCACGTCTGGTCGTCGGTGTGCATCGACGCGTCGGCCTCGGCCGAGCACGTGTCGTGGTTGACGGTCCAGTAGGTGAGCGACACCTGCGGCGTGTGCGCCAGGTGCTTCGTCTTGAGCGACGTGGCGCCGGTGGCGATCCAGCCCACGAGCGACGTGCCGTCCCACTCCCAGAGCGGGTGCAGGATGCGCGTGCGAGGGTGGCCCTTCGAGTCGACGGTCGCGACGGTGCACCACACGATGCGGTGCGCCATCTCGACGAAGGCGGGGGCGACGGCGGCGAGGTCGACGGCCGCATTGTCTCCGGTCAGGCGGGCGAGGTCCACCCGAACGCGTCGTCGGCCCTGCCCTCCTGGATGGCGACCAGCGCCTCGCGCAGGCGGAGCGTGATCGGCCCCGGCGTGCCGTCGCCCATCGTCGCCGAGCCGGTCGCGGTGGTGAGGGTGCCGATGGGCGCGATCACCGCCGCCGTGCCGCACGCGAACGCCTCGGTCACTCGGCCGGCGCTGGCGTCGGCCACCCAGTCATCGGCGGCGATGGGCTCCTCGTGCACCGGGATGTCGAACGAGCGGGCCAGCTCGATGATCGAGGCGCGGGTGATCCCCTCGAGGATGGTGTCGCTCAAGGGCGGCGTGACCAGCTCGCCGTCGCGCACGACGAACGCGTTCATGCCGCTCAGCTCCTCGACGTAGCGGTGCTCGATGGCGTCGAGCCACAGCACCTCGTCGAAGCCGTCGGCGGTGGCGGTCACCTTGGTCTGCAGGCTGGCCGAGTAGTTGGCCGCGCACTTGGCGGCGCCGAGACCACCGGGTGCGGCGCGCACGGCGGTGTCGGCCGTGCGCACCGAGATGGGTCGCACGCCGCCGGGGAAGAAGGTGTCGACCGGCGACGCGATGACGGCGAACAGCAGCTCCTGCGCGGCGCGCACGCCGAGGTTGGCCTCGGTGGCGAACATGAACGGCCGCAGGTAGAGCGACTGGCCGCTGCGGGTGGGCACCCAGTCCACGTCGGCGCGCACGATCGTGCGGCACGCCTCCACGAACGTGTCGACGGGCAGCGCCGGCATCGCCATGCGCGCCGCCGACCGGTTGAAGCGCGCCGCGTTGTCGGTCACCCGGAACAGCGCCACCGAGCCGTCGGGCTGGCGATAGGCCTTCAGCCCCTCGAAGATCGCCTGGCCGTAGTGGAGCACCATGGCCGCCGGGCTCAAGGCCAGGTCGGCGAGCGGCTCGAGCTCGAGGTCGCTCCACGCGCCGCCTGTTCCTCCCGACGGTGTCACCGAGAAGCGGGTCGTGACCATGTGGTCGGTCAGGTGCCGGCCGAAGCCGGGGTCGGCGAGGATCTGCTCCCGGCGCGCCGCATCCGCAGTCATCATTCGTAGACCATTGCCGAAAGTGGCATTGCACCTCAAGGTCCAATCCGCCAAAGTGGCTGTTCGTGGATCCCGACCGGCTGGCTGCCCTCGTCGCCGGGTGGGACGGCGGGGACGATGCCCTCTACGCGGCGCTGGCCGACGCGCTGCGCCGTCTGGTCGAGACCGGCGAGCTGGCGCCCGGGGTGCGCCTGCCGTCCGAGCGGCGGCTGGCCGATGCCCTCAGCGTCAGCCGGGGGACGGTGGTGGCCGCGTACGACCTGCTGCGCGCCGACGACCTGGTGCGCTCGCGGCAGGGCAGCGGCACCGTCGTCGCCGGGGCGCCGCTGCGCATCGGTGGTCCGCTCGGGCGCTCGGGGCTCAGCACCGTGCTCGCTGCCGGCATCGGGCCGGACGCCATCGACCTGCGCGTCGCCGGGTGGTCGAGTGCCGACGACCTGCCGCGCGCCGCGTTCGTCGACGCCACCCGGGCGCTTGCGTCGTCGCCGGAAGGTCATGGGTGCTGGCCGGCGGGCGTGCCCGTGATGCGTGAGGCGGTCGCCGCTCGTCTGACCGCCCAGGGCTTGCCCACCGAGCCCGACCAGGTGCTGATCACGACCGGCGCCCAGCAGGCCATTCACCTCGTCGCCCAGCTGGCGCTGCGTCCTGGAGACGCCGTCGCCGTGGAGGCGGTCAGCTACCTCGGCGCGCTCGACGTGTTCGCCGCCGCCGGCGCCCGCACGATCGCGCTGCCGCTCGGTCGCGGCGGACCCGACACGTCGTCGTTGCGCGCCACGCGTCCGCGTGTCCTGTTCGCGATGCCGAGCTTCCACAACCCGACCGGCGTCGTCACCGACCTGTCCACGCGCCGGCGCATGCTGCGCGACGCGGCCGATGCTGGCGTGCTCGTCGTCGATGACCAGGCCATCGTCGAGACGTGGTTCGGCGCGCCGCTGCCCCCGCCGCTCGCGTCGCTGGCCACGGACGACCCGACGCGCGTGCTCACCATCGGCTCGATGAGCAAGATCGTCTGGGGCGGGCTGCGCGTCGGCTGGGTGCGCGGTGCGCGATCGCTCATCGACTCGCTCATCCGGCTCAAGGGGCTGTCGGACCTGGGTTCGTCGGTGCCGAGCCAGCTGGTGGCGGCCACGTTGCTCGACGACCTCGACGCGCTGCGCGAGACGCGCATCCCGGAGATCCGTCGCCGGCGAGACGCGCTGGTCGACGAGCTGCGGACGCACCTGCCGGAGTGGCGCTTCGACGTGCCCGACGGCGGACTGGCGCTGTGGGTCGACACCGGGCGCGGCGCGAACGCGTTCGCCAACCTGGCCGCCGGCTACGGGGTGGGCGTGCTGGCCGGCTCGGCCAGCAGCGCCGACGGCTCCCACGGCACCCATCTGCGACTGGGGTACGGCCTGGCTCCCGAGCGGCTGGTCGAGGGCGTGCGCCGCCTGGCGGCAGCGTGGTCGGCCAGCGTGCAGGCAGTGGTGTGAGCTCCGCGAACGATCAGCCCTCGGTGACGCGGCGCATCGCCCTGCTGCTGGGCAGCACGTTCCTGGCGTCGACGGCGGCGTTGGCCGGCGTCACCGCGCTCGGCAAGCTGGTCTACGACCTCACCGACAGCGAGCTGGCGCTCGGCTTCCTCGGCCTGGCCGAGTTCCTTCCCGCGCTGCTGCTCATGCTCGTGGTGGGCGCGGTCGCCGACCGGTTCGACCGCCGGCGGGTGACGGCCGGTGCCGCCGGCGCCGAGGCGTGCATCGCGCTGGGGCTCGCCGCCTACGTCGCCACCGAGCCGACGTCGGCCACGCCGATCTTCGCCCTCGTGCTCGGCTTCGGCGTGACGCGGGCGTTCCTCGCGCCCGCGTCGAGATCGCTCCCGGCTGACATCGTCCCGCCCTCGCGGCTGCCGTGGCTCGTGGCCCGCCACTCGATCACGTGGCAGGCGTCGATCATCGTCGGCCCGGTGCTGGGCGGCATCGCGTACTCGGTCGACCCGGCGCTGCCGTTCGTCTTCATGGCCGTGCTGCTGGCGCTGTCGTCGCTGGCCGTCATCGCGATCCGCATCGACGAGGTCGTGCTCATCGACGAGCCGCTGGTCGAGGCCGCGGTCGAGCCGGTGGTCGGCCACGTCACCGCCGAGGAGGGAACGTCACTGCGGGAGGCGCTGCTCGGGTTCCGCTTCATCCGGCGGCAGCCGATCCTGCTCGGTGCGATCTCGCTCGACCTGTTCGCCGTGCTCTTCGGTGGTGCCGTCGCGCTGCTGCCGGCGATCGCCGACGACCGCCTGCACGTGGGCGCCGTCGGGCTGGGCTGGCTGCGTGCCGCCGGCGGCATCGGCGCCGCGCTCGTGACGATCGTGCTCGCCATCAGACCGGTGCAGCGGCACGTCGGGCGGGTGCTGCTCCTCGCCGTTGCCGTGTTCGGCGCTGTGACGGTGCTGCTCGGCACCACCCGGAGCTTCGTCGTGGCGTTCGTCGCGCTCGCCGTCCTCGCCGGCGCCGATTCGGTCAGCGTGTTCATCCGGGCCACGCTGGTGCCGCTCTCGACCCCGCCCGAGCTGCGCGGGCGGGTGCTGGCGGTGGAGAACGTGTTCATCGGCGGCTCCAACGAGCTGGGCGCGTTCGAGTCGGGCGTCGCCGGTCAGCTGCTGGGCGCGCCAACCGCCATCGTCCTGGGGGGCGTGGCCACGGTGGCGATCGCCGGCGCCTGGTGGTTCGCCTTTCCCGACCTCAAAGAGGTTGATCGCTTTCCAGAGTCTTAGGCTGGCATGCCCCCTATGGAACCCGCCGCCCTCCGCAACATCGCCCTCGTGGCCCACGTCGACCACGGCAAGACCACGCTCGTGGACACGATCCTGCGCCAGACCGGCACGTTCGAGGCCCACAAGGCGCTCGTCGACCGCGTCATGGACTCCAACGACCAGGAGCGCGAGCGCGGGATCACCATCCTCGCCAAGTCGGCGTCGGTCCACTGGAAGGGCGTGAAGATCAACATCGTCGACACGCCCGGCCACGCCGACTTCGGCGGCGAGGTCGAGCGGGCGCTGGCCATGGTCGACGGCATCCTGCTGCTGGTCGACGCGGCCGAGGGCCCGCTGCCCCAGACGCGCTACGTGCTGTCGAAGGCGATCGCCGCCGACCTGCCGGCCATCGTCGTGCTCAACAAGGTCGACCGGCAGGATGCGCGCACCGAAGAGGTGCTGGACGAGATCTACCAGCTGTTCATGGATCTCGAGGTGCCCGACCACCACATCGAGTTCCCGGTGTTCTCCGCCGTCGCCCGCGAGGGTCGAGCCATGGAGGGCGTCGGCATGCCGGCCGAGGACGCCACCCTCGAGTGCCTGCTCGACGCCGTGCTGCACACGATCCCGGCCCCGATGGGCGACCCGAACGCGCCGCTGCAGGCCATCGTCACCAACCTCGACGCATCCGAGTACCTCGGCCGCCTCGCCGTCGGTCGCGTGATGCGCGGGACGCTGCGCGCCGACAAGCAGGTGGCGCTGCTGCACGCATTGGACAGCAACCCGATCGCCCGCAAGCCGGCGCAGGTCCTCATGTACGAGGGCATCGAGCGGGTCGAGGCCAAGGAGCTCGTCGCCGGCGACGTGTTCGTGCTGGCCGGCTTCCCCGAGGTGGAGATCGGCGACACGCTGGCCGACCCGGCCGATCCCGACCCGCTGCCGCGCCTGACCGTGGACGAGCCGGTGCTGAGCATGACCTTCGGCGTCAACACCTCACCGCTGGCCGGCAAGTCGTCGCAGTCGAAGTTCCTCACCGCACGCCACCTGCGTGACCGCCTCAACCGCGAGGTGCTCGGCAACGTGTCCATCCGCATCGAGGACACCGACTCGCCGGAGATCCTCCAGGTCGCCGGCCGCGGCGAGCTGCAGCTGGCCGTGCTCATCGAGTCGATGCGGCGCGAGGGCTTCGAGCTGCAGGTGAGCCGGCCCGAGGTCATCACGCGCATGATCGACGGCAAGCGGCACGAGCCGGTCGAGGAGGGCGTGATCGACGTACCCGACGACTACGTCGGCGTCATCACGCAGCTGCTGGCACCCCGCAAGGGCACGGTCACCGACCTGCGTCCCGGCGACCCCGGCCGCACCATCGTGAGCTTCGAGGCGCCGGCGCGCGGCCTGCTCGGCCTGCGCGGCCAGATGCTCACCAACACGCGCGGCACGGCGATGATGCACACCCGCCACCGGGGCTGGGCCCCGTGGTACGGCGACCTGCCGCACCGCATGGGCGGGGCGATGATCGCCGATCGCAGCGGCACGTCGACCGCGTACGCGCTCGACAACCTGCAGCTGCGCGGCGAGCTGTTCATCGGACCTGGCGAGTCGGTCTACGAGGGCATGGTCGTGGGCGAGAGCGCGAAGGAGGGCGACATGGTCGTCAACTGCGTGCGCGAGAAGCAGAAGACGAACATCCGGACCCACGCCGCCGACGACGCCGTGAAGCTGGCGCCGCCGCGCACGTTCACCATCGAGACCGCCATCGAGCACATCGCCGACGACGAGCTGGTGGAGATCACCCCCGACGCCATCCGCGTCCGCAAGCGCCTGCTGGCCGAGCCCGACCGCCGCCGCGCCGGCAAGAAGCCCCGCGACGAGCAGGACTGATCCTGTGTTTTTGGTGATGCCAGCGGGTCGTTTCCGACCCGCTGGCATCACCAAAACCACTAGAGCTTGACGACGGCCTTGCCCCAGGTCTTGCGGTCGGCCAGGTCCTGCAGACCCTTGGCGGCGTCCTCGAACGCGAACGGGGGATAGAGCGGCGGCGTGTACTTCCCACCGGCCACATCGGCCAGGACGGCGTCGAGCTGGCGGCGCACGGACGACGGGTCGCGCATGACCGACGCGCCCCAGTGCACGCCGACGATGTCGTAGGACTTCAGCAGCACGTGGTTCATCGGTGCGTCGGGGATGCCGGCCACGAAGCCGATGATGAGCAGCTTGCCGCCCCACGCCATGCATCGGCGCACGTGGTGGAACGTGTCGCCGCCGACCGGGTCGTAGGCGACGTCGACACCACCCCCGCTCGCCTCCTTCACCGCATCGACCCACTCCGGGTTCTGCTGATGATCGATGACGACGTCCGCGCCCTCACGCCTGGCGAGCTCGACCTTCTCCGAGCCGCCGGCGACGGCGATGATGCGCGCCCCGGCCGCCTTGCCGATCTGGATGGCGGCGGTGCCGGTGCCGCCGGCGGCGCCGGTCACGAGCATGGTCTGCCCCGGCTGGAGCTGGATGCGCTCGTGCAGCGCGTACCAGGTCGTCCCGTAGTTGACCGGCAGCGCGGCTGCGGCCTCGGGGCTGACGCCGTCGGGCACCTTGAACGCGGACGCCGCCTGCACCACGACCTTCTCCGCCAAGCCGCCGCCCATGGCGACGATGCGATCGCCGACGGCGAGGCCCTCGACGCCCTCGCCCAGCGCGGCGACGCGGCCGGCTGTCTCGCCGCCCGGCGTGTACCGCGGCGGCGTCGGCACCTGGTAGATCCCGCGGCACTGCAGCACGTCGGGGAACGCCAGGCCGACGGCCTCGACGTCGACCAGCACCTGCCCCGGCTTCGGCTCGGGCTCGGGCACCTCCACCAGCTCGAGGTTGGTACCCGGCTCGCCCTTGTCGATCAGCTCCCAGCGACGCATGGGAGCGGACGATAGATCAGCGGTCTTCTAACGCCGACCGCCGCGGCGGCCGCCGAAGGAGCGAGCGAGCGCGGCACGGCTGACGGCCGGCTTGGGCGCGGGAGCCGGCTCGGGCTCCTCGAGCTCCTCGGCGCTGTGCTCGAAGCTGCGCAGGTCAGCCAGGCGCGGATCGTTCGAGAGGATCTCGACCGTCGGCTCGGTGATCCCGATCTGGCGCTTGAGCTTCTCGGCGTCGGCCACCTGATCCCACAGCACGAACGTGGCCACCACGCCCTGCTGGCCGGCGCGGGCGGTGCGGCCCGAGCGGTGCGTGTACGCCTTCGCGTCCTCCGGCATGTCGAAGTGCACGACGGCGCCGACGTCGTCGACGTGGATGCCGCGGGCGGCAACGTCGGTCGCCACCAGCACCTCGAGCTTGCCGTCGCCGAACTGCTTCAGCGCGCGCTCGCGCATCTGCTGTCGCAAGTCGCCGTGGATGGCGGCGGTCTTCACGCCGATCTCCTCGAGCTGGTCGGCCAGACGATCGGCGCCGCGCTTGGTGCGCACGAAGGCGATGGTGCGTCCGGCGCCCTTGGCGATCGAACCCACCACGCGGGCGCGGTCCATGTTGTGGACCTGGAAGAAGCGGTGGATGAGGTCGCGGACGTCGTCCTCGTCGCTCTCGTCCTCGACGACCTCGTGCTTGACCGGATCTTTGAGGTGGTCGCGCACGAGCACGTCGATCTCGCCGTCGAGCGTGGCCGAGAACAGCATGACGCGCGGCTGCGCGTCCTTGACCTTGCGCATGATCCACTGGACCTGCGGCAGGAAGCCGAGGTCGGCCATGTGATCGGCCTCGTCGATGACGACCTGCGTGATGTCATCGAGCCGCAGCGCGCCGCGGTCCAGCAGGTCGATGAGGCGACCGGGCGTGGCGATGATCATGTCGACGCCCTTGTTGAGGTCGTCGATCTGGCGATCCATTGGCGCGCCGCCGTAGATGCCGGTGATCTTCACGCCGATGGCGGCGCCGAGCGGCTTGAGGACGTCGACGATCTGGCGCACGAGCTCGCGCGTCGGCGCCATGACGAGCCCGGAGGGCCGCTTGGGCGTGGCCGGCGGCTTGGTGTTCTGGAGCATGGGCAGACCGAAGGCGAGCGTCTTGCCGCTACCGGTCTTGGCCTTGCCGCAGACGTCACGACCCGAGAGACCGTCCTCGATCGTCTGCTGCTGGATGGGGAAGGGAGCGACGATGCCCTGCTCGGCGAGGGCGGCCACGAGCTCCGCGCGCAGACCGAGGTCGGCGAAGGTCTTCTGCAAGGGGGATTCCGTTCGTTCGGGTGGGCTGCCTCAGAGCGCCCCGAAGGAACTAGGAGAGGTGGCCCCGCGCGCCCGGCGAGTCCGGGTGCGACGTGGTCAGGGTACCCGGACTGGGCGCAACCACCGGTGTTCAGCAGCTGCGCGGCGGTCGGACGTGGCGGCGTCCGAGCGCGTCCCGACCGTGTGCTGCGCCGACGCCGCGCGTCGGAGCGGCTGACGTCGACGACGCGACGGGCGTGCTCGTCAGCGAGCTGATCAACGTCAACGTGAACAGGAGTCGGCGCATCTCGAACGGATCGAGGGGCGTCGGCACACCGCCGAGCACGCGGTCTTCCTAGCACCCGAGCGGCCCGAGGAAGGTCGTTCCTCCGCCGGGCTGTTCGGTCGCGTCGCTCACGGCCGGACCGTAGCGTTCGGCCGTGACCCGACTCCTGGTGGTGCACCACACCCCGTCGCCCGCGCTGCACGCGCTGCTGGAGGCGGTGCTCGACGGCGCCCGGCAGGTGGAAGGCGTCGAGGTCGTGGCGAGGCCGGCGCTGACGGCGTCACCGGTCGACGCGCTGGAGGCCGACGGCTACGTCCTCGGCGCGCCCGTCAACCTGGGGATGCTGGCCGGCGCGCTGAAGCACTTCTTCGACCAGGCGTACTACCCGTGCATCGACGCCACGGTGGGCCGACCGTTCGGCGTCTACCTCCACGGCAACGACGACGTCACCGGCGCCCGCCGCGACCTCACGAAGATCGTGACCGGGCTGCGCTGGAAGCAGGTGCACGCCGACGTCACCGTCCTCGGCGCGCCGGCCAAGGAGGACACCGACGCGGCGTGGGACCTCGGCGCCACCGTGGCGGCGAACCTTCTCTAGAGGGCCTTGTGTCAGCGCGGCTGGATCTCGTCGGGCAGCCGAGGGCGAGATCGCGTCGGCGCCGCAGCAGGTCGCAGTCCGGCGTGTCGAACGCGACGACCACGCCGCCGACGGCGTCGCTCCCATCTTGACGTCGTCACATTGGTAAGTGTAGACTTACCAATGTGACGACCGCCCTGGACGTGCTGGCCGACCCGACGAGGCGCTCGATCTTCGAGCACCTGGCCGACGGTCCACGCGCGGTGGGCGAGCTCGCCGTGCACTTCCCGGTGAGCCGTCCCGCCGTCAGCCAGCACCTGAAGGTGCTGAAGGACGCCGGGCTCGTCACCGACCGCGCCGAGGGGCGTCGCCGGCTCTACGCCGTCGACCCCCGCGGCATCGAGGACATGCGTGCCTGGCTCGACCGCTTCTGGGATCGGGCACTGGCCGCGTTCAAGGACGCAGTGGAGGAGACATGACCATGACCACGATCGCACCGGTGACGAAGTCCGTGACCGTGCACGCGACGCCCGAGCAGGCCTTTGAGGTGTTCACCGCACGCTTCGGCGACTGGTGGCCGCTGGCTACGCACCACACCGCGGAGGAGGCGGTCGAGGGCGCGTTCATCGAACCGCGCGTCGGCGGCCGCTGGTACGAGCGCGGCGTGAACGGCACCGAGACGATGTGGGGCTACGTGACGGCGTGGGAGCCGCCGAACCGGCTCGTGCTCGCGTGGCACCTGGATCTCGACTTCCAGTTCGACCCCGACGTCGCCAGCGAGGTCGAGGTGACGTTCGTGGCCAACGACGCGGCGACGACCACCGTCACGCTCGAGCATCGCAACCTCGACGTCTACGGCGACGGTGCGCCCACGCTGCGGGCCAGCATCGACGGCGAGGGCGGCTGGGGCGCCATCATCCAGGAGTTCGCAAGACTGGTGGGGTGAGCACACCAGAACAGCGACTGACCGAGCTCGGCATCGCGGCTCTTTGCGGTCGGCGAGGCTCCGCCGCCGACCGCCACGGGTTCCTGGCGACCACGCCAACTGCCGTGGCGGTCCGTTCTCAACCCCGGACGAGCTGACCGAGCGGAGCCCCTGCAGGCGGCCAGACCCGTCGCCAGGAAGGACTGGCGGCAGGCGGCGAAGCTTCGCCTGCCGCAATGAACCGCGAGGCGGGCAAGCACGCACGGTCGGCGGTGGGGCAGGCTGAGCTCCCGTTCGACATCTCGGTGGAGATCGAGATGGTTGTGGAGGTCAGCGATGAGTGAGCTGAAGGTCGAGATCGATCCGGGCGAGGTCGGGTTCGACGCGTCGCGGCTGGCGCGCATCGACACCCACTTCCGGCGCTACGTCGACGATGGCCGGCTCCCGGGCTACCTGGTCGCCGTCGCGCGCGCTGGTCAGATCGCCCACCTGTCGACGTACGGCCAGCGCGACAAGGAGGCCGGTGCGCCGGTCGAGCTCGACACGCTGTGGCGCATCTACTCGATGACGAAGCCGATCACGTCGGTGGCGGCGATGATGCTCTACGAGGAGGGCGCCTTCGAGCTGAAGGACCCGGTCTCGAAGTACATCCCAGCGTTCGCCGACACCAAGGTCTACCGGTCGGGCTCGGCGGTGAACCCGGTGCTCGAGCCCCAGACCGAGCCCATGCGCATCTGGCACCTGCTCACGCACACGTCGGGCCTGACGTACGGCTTCCACCACGCCACGCCGGTGGACGCCATGTACCGCGCCGGCGGCTTCGAGTGGGGCAGCCCGCCCGGGCTCGACAACGAGGCGATCTGCAACCTGTTCGCGTCGTTCCCGCTGCTGTTCCAGCCGGGGAGCGAGTGGAACTACGGGGTGTCGACGGACGTGCTCGGCCGCGTGATCGAGGTCGTCTCCGGCCAGTCGCTCGACGCGTTCTTCCAGGAGCGCATCTTCGACCCGCTCGGCATGACCGACGCCGCGTTCTACGCCAAGGACGTCGACCGGCTCGCCGCGCTGTACATCCCGATGCCGGGGACGCTGCAGGCGACGCGCATGGACGCCATGGGCGACGCCGCCAAGTCGCAGCCCGACTTCCTCTCCGGCGGCGGCGGCCTGGTGGCGTCGGCGTCGGACTACCACCGGTTCAGCCAGATGCTGCTCAACGGCGGCGAGCTCGACGGCAACCGGCTGCTCGGCACCCGCACCGTCGAGTACATGGCGCAGAACCACCTGCCCGGCGGGCAGGACCTCGAGCAGTTCGGCCGGCCCCTGTTCGCGGAGACGTCCTTCGCGGGCGTCGGCTTCGGCCTCGGGTTCTCGGTCGTGCAGAACGCAGTCGACAACAAGGTGCTGTCGTCAGACGGCGAGTTCGCGTGGGGCGGCGCCGCCAGCACCGCGTTCTGGGTCGATCCCGAGGAGCAGATCACCGCGCTGTTCATGACCCAGCTGCTGCCGTCGAGCACCCACCCGATCCGCCCCCAGCTCAAGCAGCTCGTCTACCAAGCCCTCGTCGACTGACGGATCAGCGCGGCTCGCGCCACATGGGGTAGAGCGACGGGCCGTCGGGCATGTCGATGGTCTCGCCCGTGTCCTCGAAGCCGTGGCGCCGGTACAGCGTCATGTTCCGCGGGTTCGACGACTCCAGGTACGCCGGTTCACCCGAGGCGTCGAAGCGCTCGAGCATCGGGCGAAGCGCTCGCGCCCCGAGCCCTCGGCCCTGGTGCTCCGGCAGCGTGGCGATGACGTTGAGGTACCAGTGCGGCCGGTCGTGGGGGTGGGCGACCTCCATGAGCTCGCCCAGGATGCGGAACCGCTCCTGCACGTCGGGCGAGAACGGGGTTGGCGAGTCGTTGCTGTCATCGGCGGGCGGCGGCGCCACGTAGGCGGGCGAGCGCCACATCGTCACGCACGCGTCCTCGACGACGTGCAGCACGCTGTGCTCGGCCAGGTAGCTGTTGGCCAGCCCGCCGAAGGCCAGGCGCATCGGCTCGAGTCGCGTCGGGTCGTCGGCGAAGACCCAGCGCATGAGCGGGTCGTCCTCGAACCCGGCGGCGCAGATGCGAGCGACGAGCGGTAGGTCGTCGACGGTGGCGTCCCGAACGGTCACGACAGGATCGTGACACGTCCGTTCGTCGGGTCGACCTCGATGCGGGCCCCGTCGGGGATGAGCGACATGGCGTCGGTGGCGCCGATCACCGCCGGGATGCCGAGCTCGCGGGCGATCACGGCAGCGTGGCACAGCAACCCGCCCTGCTCGGTCACGATGGCGCCCGCCATCGACAGCACCGAGTTGTACGTCGGCGCCGTGTACTCGGCGACGACGATGTCGCCCGGCTCCATGGTCGCCAGCGCCTCGACGGCGTCGTGCACGACGCGGGCGGTGCCGACGTAGGTCTCGGTGCCGATGCCCATGCCGTGGAGCGGGGCGAGGCCCTCGTCGGCCTCCAGCGAGCCGACGACGGTGAGGACGACTCGGGTGATGCGGGCCAGGTTGGGCGGCATGGCCGAGACCGGCGGCGGCGCCTCCTCCGGCCCGAGGCGCGCGGGTGCATCGAGCGTCGCCCAGCGGCGACGTTCGGCGGCCCGTGCCGCGATCTCCTCCGTCGACGGACCGGTCTCGCCGCGCAGCATCGACGCCACCTCGTCGAGGGTGAGCTCGAACACGGGCGCATCGATCCGCCGGTCGGCCTCGAGCAGCGCCCGCCGCAGCAGCCCCGCCGGCCACTCGTAGGTGAGCGGGCCGTTCTCGTCCCGCAGGCCGTAGGACAGCCGGGCGTCCTCGACGGCGTCGTCGAAGTCGGCCCGGTGCGCGGCCGGCACGCGGTCGCGCAGCGCCTCGACCGAGGCCAGCGCCGCCTCGGCGTCATCGACGACCGCTTCGCGCGCCCCGCGGATGGACGCCACGATCACGTCCGGCAGCTCGAGCAGGACGCGGTCCTCGATGTCGTAGCCGGTGGTCAGCCGCCAGCCGTGGAAGCGCAGGTACTCGTCGAGCGCGGCCGACGCGGCGGGCTCGGCGCGCACGTCGCCGAGCGAGGTGATCGTCGTGGGGTCGACGCCGGCGGCGCGCAGCGCACCGGCGATGGCACGCAGCTGGGCGCGCGGCTCGCGCGTGGCGGGCGACGCCGCCACCAGGGCGCGGAAGGTGTCGTCGCGGTGCAGACCCCAGTCCTCGAGCTTGACCATGAGATCACCGAGCGGCCCCATGTCGGACACGTGCAGGCGGAAGTGGAGCGCGGTGCTCTCGACCAGATGCTCGTGCAGCTCGCAGAGGTGGTCGGCGAGCGCGGCGTCGTCCAGCGCGGCGACGTCGACGTCGGTGAAGCGCAGGTTGGCCTTGACGAGATCCGGCTTCCACTCCGACTCCCAGCGAGCGAGCTCGGCCCGCCACCGCTTGGTCTCGAAGCTCTCCTCGGCCCGCTTCTCCGCCCGGCGGAACGCCGGGTGCACGCGCGTCGCCAGCCACAGCGCGGCGGCCGGCGGCGCCTTGCGATCGCTGTCGCCGCCGATGAGCGGGACGAGTCGCCGGTAGAACTTCCCGTTCACGAAGCGGCAGTGCATCGTGCGCAGCGGCGCGCCGAACAGCGCGAGGCCGTCGGTCATGCCGCGGTCGATGCACCGCTCGTACAGGTCGCGCTGGATGGGTCCCGGCGCCGGGCCGGCGTGCGAGGAGTCGAGCTCCCACGTACCGGGTCCGGGCTTGGTCCACGTGGCGGTGACGGTCACAGGTCGATGCCTCCTTCGGCACGGGCACGGTCGACGCAGGCAGCGACGGCCCAGGCGGCCAGTCGGGCCGCGTCCTTCTCGTGGTGTCCCAGTCGGTCGACCATCTCGAGGTACGTGGACGACGACATCAGCGTCACGATGAGGTCCACCAGCTGGTCGAGGTCGCGTTCGGGGATGTCGATGCCGTCGGCGACGAGGGACTCGCGCACGCCTTGGCGGTTCCGTGGCAACCGGGCGTCGCGGAGCGCGCGCCCGGCGGGGGTGATGTGCTGGGCCCGGATGGCACCGATGATCTCGGTGAAGCCGGTCCAGACCGTCTCCATGTAGTCGGGCAGGGTGCGGAGGTTGACGCTGCCACCGACGACCGACGCCGGCACCCGGAAGCTCTCGCTGGCCGCGTCGACCAGCGCCTCCTTGGTCGGGAAGTACCGGTAGAGCGTGCGCAGGCTGGTGCCGGCCCGCTCGGCGATGCGGGGCATCGAGAGGGCGGCCGGGCTCTCCTCGGCCAGGACGTCGTGGACGGCCTGGATGATCTGCTCCCGGGTCGCCTCCCGCTGCTGCTCCCGCAACGCCATGACACGAACCGTGTCACGATGGCACGGTTCGTGTCAACCCGCTATGACGGCGCCTGCCACAGCGTCTTCTCGTAGTCGCGCTCGAGTGCCTCCTCGATGACCTCGACCTCGAGCTCGGGCGCGACCAGGTCGCGGAACATGCGCGGCACCGAGGGCATGTCGCTGGTGTCGGGCCACGCCTCGGGCTTCCACAGCGACCCGCGCCGCAGCGCCTTGCCGCAGTGCAGGTACACCTCCTCGACGTCGACGGCGAACACCACCTTCGGCACCGCGCCGTTGACGGCGCACGCGGCGCGCACCTCGGGATCGGTGACGAGCCGCCCGGTGCCGTTCACCCGCAGCGTCTCGTCGATGCCGGGGACCATGAACAGCAGCCCGATGCCGTCGTTGGCGAGGAGGTTCTGCATCGAGTCGAGCCGGTTGTTGCCCGCGAGGTCGGGGATGGCGACGGTGTGGTCGTCGAGCACGGTGACGAAGCCGGGCGTCCCGCCCTTGGGCGACACGTCGCACCGACCGCGCTCGTCGGCGGTGGCGATGAGCACGAACGTCGAGTGGGCGATGAACGCGCGGTCGTGGTCGGTGACGGTGGCGTGCTGCTTGTCCAGCGGGCCGCCACGAGGCAGCCGGTAGATGGCGCGCAGGTCATCGACCGTGCAGATCTCGTCCATGTTCACTCCAGGGTCGCGTAGCTGGTGGAACGGTCGGCCGCCGCCGTGACGCCGACCTGTTCGACCGCCTCCGCCAGGTCGGCCAGGTACTGGTCGATGACCGGTTCGTTGGCGGCGCACACCGTGGCGTGCAGCGTGTCCGGCGGTCCCTGGCGGTCGAGGAACCAGCCCTTCGAGAGCAGCACGTCGCCGACGGCGAAGACGTCGACGCCGTCCGACGCCATCGCCACCAGCTGGGCCTCGGGCTCGCCGAGGACCTGCACGCCGTCGATGGCGCGGATGCCGGCGACCATCTTCTCGCGAGTCTCGATCGTGATCTTCGTGAGCCGCTGGTAGCCCTCGAGGCCGAGGTGGTGCATGACCGCCCACGCCGTCGCCATCGCCATCGCCGGCCGGGTGCCCTGCATGTTCGGCGACGCGTAGAACCCGCCCAGCCAGTCGTCGAACACGAACGTCTGGTAGCGGCGCAGCTCCTTGTTGGCGTGCAGGATCACCGACGCGCCCTTCGGCGCATACCCGAGCTTGTGGATGTCGGCCGAGATCGACGTGACACCCGGGACGCGGAAGTCCCACGGCGGGACGTCGTAGCCGAGCTGTTCCATGAACGGCAGCACGAACCCGCCCATGCACGCGTCGGTGTGGAACGACGCGCCGACCGACTGGGCCAGCGCGGCGAGCTCGGGAATCGGGTCGACCACGCCCTGCGGGTACTGCGGCGCGCTGCCGACGACGAGCACGGTGTTCTCGTTGACCTGCGCGGCCATGGCGTCGACGTCGGCGCGCCAGTCGTCGCGCACCTTGACCTTGTTCACCTTGAGGCCGAAGTAGTAGGCGCCCTTGTGGAACGCGGCGTGCGCGCTCTCGGGCAGGACGATCTCCGGCGCCGTGATCCCCCGCTCGGCCTTGCCCCGCTCGCGTGCGGCCTTGACCGCCATGAGGATCGACTCCGTGCCGCCCGAGGTCATGAACCCGGCCGCGGTGTCGCCGTGGAACAGGTCGGCACAGGCGCCGACGACCTCGGACTGGATCTGGCCCAGGCTCGGGAACGCCGCCGTGTTGAGCGCGTTCTCGTGGAGGAACTCGACGGCCACCGCCTCGGCCACCTCGTGCACGGAGGGCCCGCCGTCGTAGACCATGCCGAACGTCTTGCCGTCCTGCCACCGGGCGTCGTTGACGCGCTTGGCCGCCAGCGCCTCGAGGATCTCGTCCTTGCTCAGGCCGTGCTCAGGGAAGCGCATGCCCCGAACTTTGTCGCGTACACGTGCCCCACGCACGTGCACGCGACAACGTTCGGGCTCTAGAGGTCCTCGGGGGTGACCGGGCGCTCCTCGGTGGCCTCGTAGCCGACCCGGAGCCAGACGTCGCCGAGGGTGGACCAGTAGTACACCTGCCAGTGGTAGTAGCCCCGGTAGGCGCGCTCGTCGGCCACCATCTGCTCGGCGTACGCGGTCACCGCGTTCACGTACTTCGGCGTCGGGTTGTAGCGGTACAGCGCGTCGGCCATGCGCTCGGGCGCGCCGTTCGCCTTCAGGTAGCGAGCCGCGGCACGGATGGCGTCGCCGGTGTCGTTGATGTCGCCCTCGCCGTAGGCCTCCCACGTGCTCGGGAGGAACTGCATCGGCCCCTGGGCGCCGGCGGTGCTCGTGCCCCGGATGCGACCCATGCGCGTCTCGGTCAGGTGCACGCCGGCCAGGTACTCCCACGGCACGCCGAACTCGGCCTCGGCCGCCTCGTACAGCTGCCGCAGGCGGTCCATCGGCTCCGGTGCGACGATGCGCCACGCCGGGAGGTTCGGGCGCGGGTTGCGCACGAGCGCCCGCAGCTCCCGTCCAGCGGACACGTTGGCGTCCACGGTCCCGTGCAGCGACTCGGGCAGTGCCGCCTTCACCTCGGCGTCCCACTCGGGCTTGGCGGCGAGCGCGCGGTACGCGACCTGCTGGGTGTGCGCCGCGAGCGCCAGCGCGTCACCCGTCACCGACTCGTCGCGAACGGCGGCCTCGGCGTCGGCGATCTGCGTCGCCAGCGCGGCAGGGTCGCTGGCGGCGACGGGCGCGGTGTCGAGGTCGATCGTCGTTGTCGTCGTCGTGGGTTCGGCCGTCGTCGATGTCGCCGTGGTGGACGTCGTCGTCGCCGGCGCCGCGTCATCGTCGTCGCCGGCGCACGCCGCGAGCACGAGCACGAGCACCGCCACCAGCCGCCGCATGGCGTCGAGGCTACGGGTCGAGCCGGAACACGCCCCCGTCGAGCGACAGGACGTACAGCTCGCCGTCGGCATCCTCACCGAAGGAGGAGATCAGCCCGCCGGGGACCTCCACGCCCAGATCTCGGTGCAGCACCTCCGTGCCGGTGTTCAGCAGCACCTGCAGCACGGCGGTGTAGGTGTCGGCGAAGAAGTACACGCCGTTCCACTCGGGACGGTCGCCGCGATAGACGAACCCGCCAACCACCGACTGGCCGTCATCGCGGCCGTACTCGTACACCGGGAACAGCAGGCCGGTCCGGTCGTTGTTGCCGTCGTACCGGTGGGTCCCCTCGAAGCGGTTCCAGCCGAGGTTGACGCCGGCCGGCGTGCCCGCGGCGATGAGGTCGATCTCCTCCCAGGCGTTCTGGCCGACGTCGCCGACCCAGACGTCGCCCGTCTCGCGATCGAACGAGAACCTCCACGGGTTGCGCAGCCCGATCGCCCACCGCTCCGGCTCACCGCCGGCGGGATCGAAGCGCAGGATCTTGCCCAGCAGCGCGTCGGGGTCCTGTCCGTTGTGCTCGGGATCGCCGCCGGCGCCTCCGTCACCGAGCCCGAGGTAGAGCAGGCCGTCCGGCCCGAAGGTCAGCCGGCCGCCGTTGTGGTTGGCGTACGGCTGCTCGGCCTCGAGCACGGTGCGACGGGTCCCCAGGTCGACCGCCGTCGCCGCATCGCCCATCGCCAGCTCGTCGACGCGCGTGTCGCCGTCGCGGTTCGTGTAGTGGACGTAGAGGTGTTCGCCCTTCGGGGAGAAGGTGATGCCGAGCAGACCCTGCTCGTTGCCGGTCGACACGTCGTCGCTGATGTCGAGCACCTGCTCGGTCTCGGCCCCCGGCGCGGGCAGGTACCGCACCCGGCCGCCCTTCTCGGCGAGGAAGAGCCCGTCGAAGCCCTCGCGCACGGCGAGGTCGATGGGCTGCTCGAGCCGGGCGATCTCGGTGAGGGACACCGCGATGCCGTCGAGGTTCGCGGGCCCGGCTGCCTCCGCCGCCGTCGTGCTGGACGTCGGCTCATCGACCTCGGCGGTCGTGGTGGTCGTCGACGTCGTCGGCGACGCGTCGTCATCGTCGTCACCGCAGGCGGCGACGACGAGCGCGAGTGCCACCGCAGCCGCCATCAGCGGACGAGACGTATCAGGCCCTCCTGCATCACCGACACGACGACGTCGCCGGCGCGGTCGTAGATCAACCCGCGCGCCAGGCCGCGCGAGCTCGAGGTCGACGGCGTGTCCTGCACGTACAGCAGCCACTCGTCGGCGCGGAACGGGCGGTGGAACCACATCGCATGATCGAGGCTGGCCATCTGGATGGTGTTCTCGGTCCAGCGCACGTGGTGGGGGAGCAGCGTCGTGTCGAGCAGCGTCATGTCGCTGGCGTAGGTGACGATGCACGCGTGGAGCGTCGGGTCGTCGTCCGGCAGCGTGCCGTCGGCGCGCATCCACACCCGCTGGCTCGTCTGCGGCACCGCCGGCTTCTCGGCGCCGGGCAGTGGCGCATCGACGTACCGCATGTCGATCGGGCGCGGTCGGTGGTACCAGTCGCCCATCTGGTCGGCGTAGGGCGCCATGCGCTCCTTGAACGTCGGCAGCGACTCGGGGTCCGGCGCGTCCGGGCCGTCGACGGAGAAGTCGAGGCCGTCCTCGACGGTGTGGAACGACGCGGCCAGGTTGAAGATCGCCTTGCCGTGCTGGATGCCGACGACGCGGCGAGTGGTGAACGAGCGGCCGTCGCGGATGCGGTCGACGTCGTAGAGGATCGGGATCGACGGGTCACCGGGGCGCAGGAAGTACGCGTGCAACGAGTGGACCTGGCGCTCGGGCTCGACGGTGCGGGTGGCGGCAACCAGCGCCTGGCCCGCCACCTGGCCGCCGAACACGCGCTGGCGGTCCTCGTCCGGCTGACGCCCGCGGAAGATGTTCTCCTCGATCTTCTCGAGATCGAGCAGGTCGATCAGCTCGTCGAGGGGTGCGCCCACGACGCCGGAGCGTAGTCGTCAACTTCTGCTTGACGGCTGAGGGCCGTCAATGAGACGTTGACGACATGGATCTTGATGACCTCATCGAACAGGTCGAGGGCGACGACCCCCTCGACCGCCTCGCCAACGCGATGGCGGTGAAGGCCGAGCTCGACGAGCTGGCCGACAGCCTCATCGGGCACTTCGTGGACGCCGCCCGCCGCGACGGCTGCTCGTGGTCGGAGATCGGCGCCGCCATGGGCGTGACCAAGCAGGCCGCACAGCAGCGGCACACCTCCGAGCGCCCGTCGCGGCGCGGTCGGGGCTTCGGCCCGCTGTTCACCCGGTTCACGCCCCGGGCCCGCTACGCCGTCCGGGAAGCGGAGGATGCCGCTCGCGAGCTCCGGCACGACTACCTGGGCACCGAGCACGTGCTCCTCGGTCTGCTTGCCGTGAGCCAGGGGATCGCCGGCAAGTCGCTGGCTGGCCTCGGCGTGACCCGCGACGCGGTCGTGGCCAAGCTCGTGCCCGGTGAAGGCGGGCGCGAACGAGGCCGACGCAAGCACGTGCCGTTCACGCCCAAGGCGAAGCAGGTGATCGAGGGCGCGCTGGCCGAGGCGCTCACGTTGGGCCACAACTACGTCGGGACCGAGCATCTGCTGCTCGCGCTCTACCGGGTGCCCGACGGGCTGGCGGCGACGATCCTCGGCGGGCTCGGCATCACGCACGAGCGGGTGCGGGCCGACATCATCGATCGCCTCACGAAGTACGCGGCGTCATGACCGTCGCCGCACTCCGGCCACCTGCGGAGACGTAGCGTCCGGCGCATGACGCGCGCCTTTCCCGACGGCTTCACCTGGGGCACCGCCACCGCCGCCCACCAGATCGAGGGCGGCAACTGGAACAACGACTGGTGGGCGTGGGAGCACAACCCGGACTCCGGCACCACCGAGCCGTCGGGCGACGCCTGCGACTCCTACCACCGCTACGCCGAGGACCACGCGATCATCGCCGAGCTCGGGCTGGACAACTACCGGTTCGGGGTCGAGTGGGCGCGCATCGAGCCCGAGGAGGGTGAGTTCTCGATCGCAGCCCTCGACCACTACGCCCGCGTGTGCGACGACCTGCTCGAGCGCGGCGTCACGCCGGTGATCACGTACCACCACTTCACCACGCCCCGGTGGGTGGCTCACCACGGCGGCTGGGAGGAGCCGGACACGATCGGGCGCTTCGCCCGCTACTGCGAGCGGGTCACCCGGCACCTCGGTGACCGCATCGGGCGGGCATGCACGATCAACGAGCCGAACATGGTGTCGACGCACGGCTACCTGTCCGGCGCGTTCCCGCCCGGTCGCCGCGACGCCGCGCTCCGCCGCGCCGTGAACGACGTGTTCTGTCAGGCCCACCGCGCCGCGTTCGACGCCATCAAGGGCGTGCGCAGCGACCTCGACGTCGGCCTCACGCTGGCCATGCAGTCGCCGCACCCGGTCGACGGCGGCGAGGAGCGGGCGGCGCGCATCATGCGCAACCTGGAGGACGTCTTCCTCGAGGCCGCCACCGGGGACGACTTCATCGGCGTCCAGACGTACTCGCGCATGCGCATCGGACCCGACGGCGACGTCGGCCCCGAGCCCGGCGTGCGCACGACGCTCATGGGCTACGAGTTCTGGCCCGAGGCGCTCGAGGAGACGATCCGTCGGGCGTGGTCGCTCACCGACCACACGCCGATCCTGGTGACCGAGAACGGCATCGGCACCGACAAGGACGAGGAGCGCATCGAGTACGTCGAGCGCGCGCTCCAGGGCGTGCTGCGCGCCATCGACGACGGCATCGAGGTGCTCGGCTACACGTATTGGTCGCTGCTCGACAACTTCGAGTGGGCGCTGGGCTACGGACCCACGTTCGGGCTGGTGGAGGTCGACCGCTCGACCTTCGTGCGCACGCCCAAGCCGTCGGCGCAGTGGTTCGGTTCGGTGGCTCGCGCCAACAGCCTTTAGCCTCACGGTGGTGACCAGCCGCCTCGAGCTTGCGAAGACCAAGCTGCGCAAGCCGATCCTCTACTCGCTGGTCTCGGTCATCGCGGTGACCGTGAGCCAGATCGTGCTCGTGCTGTGTCACGCCGTGTTCGACCTCTCCGCGGTGCCGTCGAACATCATCGCCGTCGCCGCCGGCACCGTCCCCAGCTACGAGCTGAACCGCACGTGGGTGTGGGGCAAGACGAGCAAGAGCCACCTCTGGAAGGAGGTCGTGCCGTTCTGGTCGCTGGCCTTCCTCGGCCTGGTGCTCTCGACCGTCGTCGTCGGCATCGTCGAGCGCTACAACGACTCGACCATCGCCATCAGCGCCGCCAACCTCGGCGCCTTCGGCTTCCTCTGGGTCGGGAAGTTCCTCCTGCTGCACTACGTGCTGTTCAAGGACCACGCCCCCGGCGACGACGACGTCGTCATCCCCGCGTAGTCCGACCACGCTTCGTGAGGTAGCCCGTTCGGGCTCAAGGGCCTGGCCCGATCGGCCGAGAAGGTACGAATGCGGAGCCGACTTGTCTCTGGCTTCGTCGCGGCAGCAGTCGGCGGACTGGCCCTCATCGGTACGGCACCCAGCGCCCACGCGGTCAGTGACGAGGTCACCTACCACCGGATCACCTTCCCCGTCATGGGTGGGGCGCGCTACTCGAACGACTTCGGCGACTGCCGGAGCGGCTGCGCCCGCCAGCACGAGGGCAACGACCTCATGGGCACGAAGCTGCAGCCGCTGGTTGCCGCCGCCGACGGCCGCATCGGGTGGGCGCGGACCGACGGCAACAACATGTTCTCGCTGCGCGGCGAGGACGGCTGGTCGTACTCGTACATCCACGTGAACAACGACACGCCCGGCACCGACGACGGCGCCAACCCGCCGGAGTGGATCTTCGCCCCAGGCATCGAGGAGGGCAGCGAGGTCGTCGCCGGCCAGCACATCGGCTTCCTGGGCGACAGCGGCAACGCCGAGGGCACCTCGCCCCACCTGCACTTCGAGATCCACAAGCCCGGCGGCGAGCCGGTGAACCCCTACTGGTCGCTGATGCTGTCGCAGGGTCGACGCGTGAACGACCGCTGCGCGTTCGACGGCAACCCCGAGGCCGATCCGTCGGTCCTCGCCGCGCCCGGCTACTGGTCGACGACGAGCGACGGGTCCGTCTACTCGTTCGGCGTGGCGCCGTACTTCGGCTCCATGGGTGGCCAGCCGCTGGCCAAGCCGATCATCGCCCTCACGCCGACGCCGCGGCGCGACGGGTACTGGCAGCTGTCTGGCGACGGCGGCATCTTCTCCTTCGGTGCCGCGAAGTTCTTCGGCTCGACCGGTGCGATGGTGCTCAACCGTCCCGTCGTCGGCATGGCGCCGACGCCGTCGGGCAAGGGCTACTGGCTCGTCGCGTCGGACGGCGGCATCTTCTCCTTCGGCGACGCTCGCTTCGCCGGCTCGACGGGGGCGATGACGCTCAACCAGCCGATCGTCGGCATGGCGCCGACCGCGACCGGCAAGGGCTACTGGTTGGTGGCGGCCGACGGGGGCGTCTTCTCCTTCGGCGACGCGCGATACCTGGGCTCGACCGGCGGGAACACGCTGTCGCCCATCGTCGACATCACGCCCACCCCATCGGGTGCCGGCTACTGGATGACGACGAAGGCGGGCTCGGTGCTGCCCTTCGGTGACGCCGTGTGGCACGGCGGTGCCGACCGCATCGGGTTCTGCACGGTGCCCGAGATCGTCGGGCTCACGTCGACCCACACCGGTGACGGCTACTGGCTGCAGGCTCGCGACGGCAACGTCTTCGCCTTCGGCGACGCCATGGACCACGGCTCACCCAAGCGCCTCGGCTTCGGCAACCGCCCCGCGGTCGCCCTCGCCTCGGCGTAGCCCACTCGATCAGCTCGTGGCGCTGCGCACCTGTCGCAGCCGTCCGACGAGCAGCGTCAGCACCGCCGACACCGCGAACGAGAGCAGCGTGGCGCTCATCCACGACTCGGGGGTGAACCCGAGGTCGTCCTGGCGGGCCGTCCACCAGCGCGCCCACCAGCCGACGAGGCCGGGGTTGATCAGCTGGTAGGTGACGAAGCCGGCCAGCCACGGCACGACCATCACCCAACGGGCGGGCGCGTCGTCGCTCACGTCCCACTGGCGGCGGCGCAGGATGAAGTAGTCGACGGCGAAGGTGGCGAAGAGCGGCACGAACACCGACCCGATCAGGAACAGGAAGCTCTCGTAGGCGACGATGTCGAACACGAGCGCCAGCGCCGTCGAGACGATGCCGACGACGACGGCCAGCACGCGTCGGTCGACGCTGGGCGCGACGTTCTGGGCGGAGATGGCAGTCGAGTACACGTTGGCGAACGCCTCGTCGACCTCGTCGACGACGAGGATCAGCAGCGCCAGCCAGCCGGCGGGGATGTCGAGGAGCGCGTCGATGACGTCGAAGCCGGGCGCCAGGCCGAGGCTGGCCAATGCCAGCACGCCGAGGGTGAAGAACGCCGCTGACGACGCGCCGTAGCCGACGGCGGTGCCCACGAACGCCGAGCGAGCGTCGCGGGCGTGGCGCGAGTAGTCGGTGACGAGCGGGATCCACGACACCGACAGCGAGGTGACGAGGTCGACCGACAGCCAGAACCCGCCCCAGCCGCCGTCGGTGAACGAGCCGAGGTCCTTCCGGCCGATCTGCACGAACAGGTAGATGGTCGACGCGATGACCAGCCACACGACGAATCGCTTGAGCGTCCGCACCACGGCGATGGGCCTGACCGCCATGGCCGTGGCCAGCGCGCCGGCGACGAGCACGAACGCCCATCGCCAGCCGCCGTCGGCGATGCGATCGGCGGTCTCGGCGATGATCACGATCTCGAACGTGGCCCAGCCGATGCACTGCGCCAGGTTCAGTGCGGTCGGCAGGTAGGAGCCACTGCGTCCGAACAGGCCGCGCAGCAGCACCATCGACGGCGCGCCGGTGTCGGCGCCGGCGACGGCACCCAGACCGAGCAACGTGTTGCCGATGACGGTGCCGACCACGATCGCGACCAGCACGGCGACGAGCGACATGCCCGGCGCCAGCAGGAACGTGGCGGTGACTGGCAGCAGCAGCGAGATGCCGAGGTTCCACCACAGCGTGAGCTGGTCGGCGGTGCCGAGCATCCGCGTCGCCGGCTGGTCCAGCGTCAGCGGGGCCTCGAGATCGGTGGTCGCCATCGGTTCTCCCTTCGCCGGCATGACCCGGAGCAGGTTCAGCGGGTCGGGCGACGCCTTCGCCCCTCTCAGCCCGCGGTGCGCGCGGACTCCCCGGTTGGATTGGCCCGTACGGTAGTCGGCCGTGCATCCCGCCCTCCGAGTGCTCGCAGAGTCCGTGAAGGGCTTCATGCCGCCCGACGAGGGGCTGGCGCTGTTCGACGCCGGCTGCGAGGCCGGCTCGCTCGTCCCGGGCGCGCCGTTCGTCGAGATCGGCTCCTACTGCGGCAAGTCATCGGTGTACCTGGGCGAGGCGGCGCGCCAGCGGGAGACGGTGCTCTTCGCCGTCGACCACCACCGCGGCTCGGAGGAGAACCAGAGCGGCTGGGAGCACCACGACGCGGAGGTCGTCGACCCCGAGACCGGGCTGATGGACACGCTGCCGTTCTTCCGGCGCACGATCCTGTCGGCCGGCCTCGACAACACCGTGATCGCCATGGTCGGCGACTCGCCGACGGTCGGCGCCTTCTTCACGACGCCGTGCGCGCTGGTGTTCATCGACGGCGGCCACGGCCCGGAACCGGCGCACGCCGACTACGAGTGCTGGTCGCGCAAGGTCGCGCTCGGCGGCCTGCTGTGCATCCACGACGTGTTCCCCGACCCGAAGGACGGGGGGCGCCCGCCGTTCGAGATCTACCAGCGGGCGCTGAAGGACGGCTTCCGCGAGCTGCACGCGGTCGGCTCGCTGCGGGTCCTCACCCGAACGCGGCCCTAGATCTGGTTCTGGTGATGCCAGCGCGCCAGATGTGGCGCGCTGACATCACCAGAACCGGTTGAATCGCGGCATGGCGCCGGACGCCCGCTACGACGAGCACGCCAGCTGGTACGACGACTGGATCGCCGATCCGGCCGAGGACCCGGTGGCCCAGCCGCTGTTCCGCATCGTCGGCGACGTCAGCGGCGAGCGCATCCTCGATCTCGGCTGCGGTCAGGGACGCATCGCCCGCCATCTCGCCTTGCAGGGCAAGGAGGTCGTCGGCGTCGAGCTGTCGGCCGAGATGCTGGCGTCATCGCCAGCATGTCGCTGATGGACATCGACGCTCACCCCCGACCACCCCGCCCTCCCGCTCTTCCTCATCACGAGGTGGCGCAAGATCTCGTCGTAGTCGGCGGCGTCTGACGCCGCTGCGTGCGACGAGATCTTGCGGGGTCAGTCGATGTCGACGAGCTCGGGGAGGTCGTCGTGGTCGACGAAGAGGCCGGCGGCCGGCGTCGTGCGTGACAGCGCGTCGGCGGCCAGCACCACGGCCGCCGCGGTGTAGGTCGAGCGCTCGCCGCCCGGGAAGTGCTTGGCCTCGGGGTGGACGATGCCGGTCCAGTACGAGCCGTCGTCCTCGCGCAGGTCCTGGGCCCACTCGAACAGCTGGAGCGCCCGCTCGTCCTCGCCCACGGCGAGGTGGGCGAGCACGCACTCGCACGTCTCCGCCGCGGTGATCCACGGGCGGTCCTGCACGCAGCGGGTGCCCTTGCCCTCCATGATGAAGGTGTCCCACCCGTCGGCCAGGCGCTTGCGCCCGTCGTCGCCGGCGATCATGCCGGTGAGCACCGGGTAGTACCAGTCCATCGCCCAGCGGTCCTTGGGCTCGAACGCGTCCGGTTCGTTCTTGATCACCCACGCCAGGCGTGCGGCCGAGAGCTCCCAGTCCGGGCGCTCGTGACCGAGCGTCTCGGCGGTGGCGATGGCGCAGCGCAATGAGTGCGCGATCGACGACGAGCCCGTGAGCAGCGCGTACGACCACGGCGTGCCGTCGGCGTGCATGGCCCAGATGATCTCGCCGCGCGGCTTCTGCAGCGACAGCACGAACTCCATGGCGCCCTCGACCACCGGCCACATCGACTCGAGGAACCCGCGGTCCTCGAACAGCAGCCAGTGCTGCCAGATGCCGGTGGCGACGTACGCGCACACGTTGGTGTCGAGCTTGGCCTCCTCGACGCGGTCGGCCAGGTAGTACTGGTGCCACGACCCGTCGGGGCGCTGGATCGACTGCAGCCACTCGTAGGCCCGCTCGGCCTCGACCCGGCGGTCACCGATGGCCAGCGCCATGGCGGCCTCGACGTGGTTCCACGGGTCGGCGTGCCCGCCCGGGAACCACGGGATCATCCCGTTCGGCAGCTGCACCTCGACGATGGAGTCGACGGTGGCATCGAGCTCGGCGCGGCTCAACATGCGGGCTTCTCCGCGTACACCACGAGAGACTTCCCGAGAACGGGGTTCAGCACTCGGTCGGCGAACCTGGTGGCGAACGGCGCCTTGGCGATGTCCCAGATCAGGAGCTTCAGGTAGGCCTGCACGAGGGGGTGCTCGTCGTTGGTGGTCCCGACCGCGCACTTCAGCCACCAGTACGGCGAGTGCAGGGCGTGAGCGTGGTGGGCGGCGCCCGGCTTCAGCCCCGCGTCACGCAGGCGGCGGCGCAGCTTGGCCTCGGTGTAGATGCGCACGTGGCCGCCGGGGACGTGGGGCGCGTGGTACTCGTCGGTCAACGCCCAGCAGATGCGCTCGGGCCACTCCGATGGCACGGTCACGGCGATGGTGCCGCCCGGCTTCAGCACCCGGGCCAGCTCGGCGGCGGCGCCGGCGTCGTCAGGGATGTGCTCCATCACCTCGGAGGCGATGATCCGGTCGAAGGTCGCATCGGGGAACGGCAGGGACAGCGCGTTGCCGTTGACGGCGACACCGCCGCCGCCGGCCGGGATCTCGTCGGACTCGCGCATGGCACCGAACAGGGCGCGCACGTCCTTCAGCTCGGCCAGGTCGAGGTCGCA
>DASUCO010000186.1:0-11832 GCA_036275955.1 Acidimicrobiales bacterium | reverse complement strand
CCGCCGGCCTTGTCGGCCAGCTGCAGCGCCATCTCGACGCCGTAGGCGTCGGACTCGTCGAGGATCAGCTTCCCGTCGCGCTTGAGGAAGTTGGTTGAGGGATCCAGGGCTCCTGGGTTGGCAGGGTCCGGGATCTGCTTGACGCAGACGACCACGTTCATGGGCGCATCCTTGTAGACGGGTTGGGGCGGGTCCAAAACGCCGCCCCTGTAACTTCAGGCGGCCGTGCGCGTGCTCTTGCTGGTCAACTCGACCGCCTCCTCTGTTACCCCGCGCGGCCGCGTCGTCATCCAGAAGGCGCTGTCGGCCGACCACGACGTGACCGTGGCCGAGACCAGCCGGCGGGGTCACGCCGCCCGTCTGGCCCGCGGGGCGGCGGCCGACGGCGTCGACCTGGTCATCGCTCTGGGGGGCGACGGCACCCTCAACGAGGCGGCCAACGGCCTGGCCGGCACCGACACCGCTCTGGCCCCGCTGCCCGGTGGGTCGACCAACGTCTTCGCCAGGACGCTGGGGTTGCCGAACGACCCCATCGAGGCCACCGGGATGCTGCTGGCCGCGCTCGACCGTGGGTCGATCGAGCCGGTTGGGCTCGGCTCGGTGAACGGCCGCTACTTCCTGTTCCACGTCGGCATGGGCTTCGACGCCGCGGTGGTGAAGCAGGTCGAGCGGCGATCGGGGCTCAAGCGCTACGCCGGGCACCCGCTGTTCGTGTACGCCGGATTCGCCACGTGGTTCCGCCACTACGACACCAAGCGGCCGCGGATGGCGATCCACTACCCGGACGGCCCTGGTAGGCGGGGGGGAGGTGACGTCGTCGACGACTCGTACCTGACGCTGTGCCTCAACACGAACCCGTACACGTTCCTCGGCAACCGCCCGCTGAACGTGGCGCCCGACGCCGGGCTTGATCGCGGCCTCGCGGTGATCGGCCTGCGCACGCTGTCGTTCGCGCCGACGATGGCGATCATCCTGTCGGTGCTCGGCACCGGCGAGCGGGCCCGCAAGCACCCCAAGGTGTCGTACCGCCACGACCTCACGTCGCTGCGGGTCGAGGGCTACGGACCGTTCCCCTACCAGGTCGACGGCGACTACCTGGGCGAGACCGAGCGCTTGGAGATCAAGCACGAGCCCGACGTCCTGCGCCTCGTCATCCCCTAGTGACTGGCGGCATCGAGGGCGGGGTCGCCCGACCGAGTCGGCGCGACGACGATGTCCGGCTGGACCGGGCCCCAGCTGGCGTCACCGCTGTCGTAGAGACGGGTGTTGACGAACGCGACGATGCCGGACGCGGGCAGGTCGATCCGTCGTGGGTCGGCGTAGCTGCGCTGGTTGCCGCCGGTCGGCTCGCCGACGACGGTGACGTTCAGCTCGTGCGCGAGCCGGGCGATCACGTTCGATGCCGCCGAGAAGGTCCCGCGGCCGACCAGGAAGCGCACGGTGCCGGGCCTCGCCCGCTCGATCTCGGTGACCGCGAGCACCAGTGGTGTCGCGGCGCCGATCTCCCCACCGGGGTTGTGACGCGCGTCGATCACGACCCGCGTGACGGCACCGGCGGTCACGTCATCGACCATCGCCGTGGCCAGCTCCGCCAGCGTCGTGTCGCCGTCGGCGCGCTGGACCTGGTTCCACCGGACGTACAGGAGGTCGCCCCGACGTTCTGACCAGAACAGGCGATCGCGGTCGTACGGCAGCGTCGGCGGCACCTGCGCCTGGAACAGGCCGAGCAGCTCGGCGAGCTCCCCGCTCGGCACCGTCGCCGGCGGCGCCTCGGTCGTCATCTCGCCGGTGGGGAGCTCCCACGTGAGCGTCGTGGCGTCGATGCCGAGCCCGCGCAGCACCGCGGGGAACACCAGATAGCCCGGGAGACGGCTGCGCACGGTCCACTCGTTGTCGTGCGGCACGAGCGGCCGAACGGCCTCGACGACCTCCTCGACGGGCGTCTCCCCCACAGCGACGAGTCGAGCGCCCACGGGCGCGCCGATGCCGCCGACGACGTGCAGCCCGTCGTCGAAGTCGTAGAGGTGCAGGGGCCACGCCTGGAGCGACTGCTGCGCCCACGGGTACACGCCACCGTGGCCCTCACCGATGCCGAGGTTGGCGAGCCGCATGGCAGCAACGAGCAGCCGGTCGGGATCGGTCGGATCGTCGATCGTCCGAGCGTCGAGCTCAGCCCGCGTGACGTGGTGGAGCGGGTCCGGGTGCAGGCGCAGGAGGTTCTCGGCGAGGAGGGCGAGATCGGCCGCCGCAGCCGTCGTCGAGGTGGTGGCCGAGGTGTTGGTCGACCGCGCCGGCTCGCCGTTCGCGCACCCGGCGAGGACGGCGGCCGCCGCGATGCCCGCCAGAGCTCGCCTCGATCTCCGTCGCATCACACCGAGCGCAGGGTCTCGAGGGCGACGTCGGGGACGTTGGTGATGATCGAGTCGACGCCGAGGTCGGCCAGGTGGCGCATGCGCTCGGGGTCGTCGACCGTCCAGGCGTGCACGAGCAGGCCGGCGGCGTGGGCCAGCTCGACGAGGCGGGGCGTCACCCCCATGTGGTGCGGGTTCACCGCCCCGTGGCCGTGGCGGCGGGTGCGGTCGATGATGCGACCGATCACGTCGTCGTCCGGTGCGTGCATGACGAGGAACGCGGTCGGGATCGACGCGTCGAGCTCGCGCACGCGGTTGATGCACGAGAGGCTGAACGAGGAGATGAAGACGTCGTCGCTGCCGCGCTCGTGCAGCAGCTCGACCACACGCTCGGCCAGGGACTCGCTCGGGTCGTGGTCGGGGTCGCCCGGCATGTTCTTGATCTCGATGTTCACGGTCATGCCGGCGCAGGCGTCGAGCGCCTCGGCCAGCGACGGGACGGTGGGCGCCAGCTCGGTGCCGAGCACGGCGTCGTGGGCGACGGCCAGGATCCCGCTCTCGTGGCGGCGGACGTCGAGCTCGACCCCGTCGGCACCCATCTCCCTGGCCCGCCGGAAGGCGGCGACCGTGTTCTCCGGCTCCGCCGCTGATGCCCCCCGATGCCCGAACACGCTGGTCACGCCCGAACGTCCCTTCTGCACATGGCCCGATCGGGCCATCCACGATGACCCTTTACGTCAATGGTCTGTCGCCGTAGGTTGCCAAACGACAAGTCAAGACCCGGGGGGGCGAAGGGGATGTCGCCCACACCGCACGTCCCCATCAAGGAGTCACCCGTGGCACTCGCCTGGACCCTGCCCGAAGTCCCGAAGCACGACCGCTGGCGCCACGAGGCGTCGTGCCGGAGCGTCGACCCCGACCTGTTCTTCCCGGTGGGGACCACGGGCATGGCGATCGACCAGATCGAGGCGGCCAAGGCCGTCTGCGCCCTGTGCCCGGTGAACGGCCCGTGCCTCGAGTTCGCGCTGTCCACCAACCAGGACAGCGGCGTGTGGGGCGGCACCTCCGAGGAGGAGCGCCGCACCCTGCGTCGCCAGTGGCTGCGCCAGCGTCGCGCCGCCGCCGCGGCCAGCTGATCTCACTCCTGGTCCGTCGTCAGGACCGGGACCCGCAGCTCGCACACCGTCCCTGAGCGGCTGCCGCCGGGGGGCTCGTCGGCGGTGCGGTTGCGCATGTCGATCGACCCCTCGATCTGGCTGGTGACCAGGGTCCGCACGATGGACAACCCGAGTCCGCCGGTCGACTCGAGCGAGAAGTCCGCAGGCAGACCCACGCCGTTGTCGGCCACCTTCACGGACAGCTCCTTGCCGTCGTTGGCCAGCTGGACGAGCACCTGCACCTCGCCCGTGCGCTCGCCCTCCTCGGGGAACGCGTGGTCCACCGCGTTCTGCAGCAGCTCGGCGAGCACGACGGCCAGCGGGGTCGCCACGCGCGCCGGCACGCGACCGGCATCGCCCTCGACGCGGAAGCGCACCGGCCGGTCGGGTGACTGCACGGCCTCCTCGACCATGCGCACCAGCGGGCGGACGATCTCGTGGAAGGAGACGTCGTCACCCGTCTCCCGCGAGAGGATCTCGTGCACGAGGGCGATGGAGCGGATGCGACGCACCGACTCCTCGATGGCGGACTTCGCCTCCGGCGAGTCGAGCCGGCGCCCCTGCAGGCGCAGCAGCGACGAGATCGTCTGCAGGTTGTTCTTCACCCGGTGATGGATCTCGCGGATCGTCGCGTCCATCGAGATCAGCATGCGGTCGCGCCGGCGCACCTCGGAGATGTCGCGCAGCAGGACGAGCCCCCCGGTGACGTCGCCGTCCTCGATGAGCGGCAGGCACCGCAGCAGCACGGTCACCTCGGGGCCCCGCTCGATCTCCTCGGTGACGGGCACGCCGAGCGTGAGCGCGTTGTGCACCGCCGTCGCCTGCAGGCCCAGCTCGGAGAAGCGGTGGCCCTCTGCGTTGGCGTGGATGCCCATCTTGTGCAGCGCGGAGATGGCGTTGGGCGACGCGTACTCCACGCATCCCTCGATGTCGACGACGATGGCGCCGTCGCCGACGCGGGGCGCCTCCTCGGCCAGCACGTCGTCGGTGGCGAACGGGAACGTCCCCGCGGCGATCATCCGTGCGAAGCGCTGGAACACCGACAGGTACGTGCGCTCCAGCTCGCCGGGCTGGCGGCCGATGCTCGGCCGCGACTCGCGGCTGCACACGGCGATGACGTCGCCGTTCAGCCGCACCGGGATCGCAAGCACCCGCACCCGCTCGTCGATGGCACCGACGCGCGTCTCCCCCTCCACCAGCTCACCGGTGCGCAGCGCGCGAGAGATGAGCGGCCGGCTGCCCTCGTCGACGATCTCGCCCACGTAGTCGTTGCGGTACAGCGTCTGGTTGGTGCTCGGGCGCACCTGACCCACGATCACGAAGCGGCGGCCACCCTCCCCCGCCAGCGGCACGAACAGCAGCAGGTCGGCGAAGCAAAGGTCGGCGATGGGGCTCCACGACGACACCAGGCGCTGGAGGTGGGTGATGCGCGCCGCGTCGTAGCGCGCGTGCAGGCGGACGAGCTCGGCGAGGCTGGCCACTAGATCTCGACCGCGTAGCCGCTGCGCTCGCGGTACGCCTGCAGCTTCTCGTAGCCGGCGTTGGCCAGCAACGTCCGCACGTCGTCGCGCCGCTCGCCCACGCGCTCGACGACGTGGGCGTCCGTCGCCGTCGTCACCGGGACGCCGGCCGCGTGGAACCGGGCCAGGAGGTCGGGGGACGGATACGTCTCGGCCACCACCTTGCGGGCGCCGTTCGTGTTGATCTCCGCCGCCATGCCGCTGCGAGCCGCCGCCTCCGCCATGCGGTCGTGGAACTCGCCGGTGCTGGAGGGGAACCTGCCGGTGATCTTGCACAGGTCGGGGTGGGCCAGCACGTCGCACACGCCGCTGTCGGCCAGCTCCTCCAGCGAGGTCGTGTAGTCGTGCCAGATCGTCTCGACGTCGCGCGTCTCCCACTGCACGGCGAACGCGGCGTCGTCGGTGTTGTCGAAGCCCCATGCACCGATCCAGTGCACCGAGCCCAGGAGCACGTCGAACGGGTAGCCGTCGAGGATCGCCTGCACGTCGTGCATGCGGTCGCGGTAGTAGTCGACCTCGAGGCCGAGCACGACGGGCAGTCCCTCGGCCTTGGCCGCCAGCACGACCTCCACGTACCGGTCGAGGTCGCCACCCTGCTCCTCGTCCCAGAACTGCTGCATCGACGCGCGCATGGCCTCGTCGGGGTCCTCGGACCACCAGCCCCGGAGGACGGCGTCGGCCTGGCGGAAGCGGAAGAGGTGCTCGGTGAGCGCGATCTCGGTCACACCCTCCGCCTGCGCCTTGGCGCAGTACGCCGCCACCTGCTCGAGCGACGCGTCCAGCGGGCGCGGCCCGTGCTCCCACAGGTGCAGGTGGTAGTCGAGCACCGTGGCATCGTACGGGCGGTGTCCGCTTCCCTGTTCGAGGCCGACGGCGACCGCTTCCTGCCCACCGGCCTGGCCCGCGGGCCGTGGTCGCCGGACGCGCTGCACGGCGGTCCGCCCTCCGCGCTGCTCGTGCGCGCGGTGGAGGCGGTGGACGCGCCGGTGCCGATGCAGGTGGCACGAGCGACGTTCGAGCTGCTGCGTCCCGTGCCGCTCGCGGCCCTGACCGTCGTCACCGAGGTGCTGCGACCGGGGAAGAAGGTGCAGCTGGTCGGCGCGTCCCTTCGGACCGACGACGTCGAGGTGATGCGGGCCACCGTGCTGCGCATCCGCACCGCCGACCTGCCGGTCGAGGTCGGCGTCGACGCCGGCGCTCCTGACGTCCCGGAGGCGGCGACCGTCGTGCGGCCGCCGTTCGCGGTGGCCGAGGAGGGGCTCGAGCACTTCCACGTCGACGCGATGGAGCTGCGCACCGTGGCCGGTGGGTTCGCCGGGCCGGGACCGGGCACGGCGTGGTTCCGGCTGCGGGTGCCGCTGCTGCCGGGCGAAGCACCCAGCGGCGCCGTCCGCGCCGCCGCCACGGCTGACTTCGGCAACGGGCTGTCGTGGGTGCTGCCGCCCGAGTGGCTGTTCATCAACCCCGACCTGACCCTGCACCTGCTGCGCCAACCCGAGGGCGAGTGGATCTGCCTCGCCGCCCGCACGCTCACCTCCGGCACCGGCGTCGGCCTCGCGGAGTCGGCGCTCTACGACCGGCACGGCCGCGTCGGCCGCGCCGTCCAGTCACTCCTCCTCGACGACCACCGCTGACGGGGCGTCAGCGCCAGATGCTGGAGCCGAGCCTGATCAGGCCGGCGAGGTCGTAGATGTCGGTGTCGAAGTAGGGCACGGTCGCCACCACCTCGGCGGTGGCGCCGAGCTCGCTGCGCTGCTCGGACTCACGCTTGGCCACGACCTGGAAGTTCAGGAAGCTCTCGCCCACCTCGTGCAGCACCCGCTCGACCGCCTTGCGCTCACCGACGTCGGCCGGGAGCGCGTCGGCGATGGGTGCCGGGTCGTCGCACAGCTTCGTCGCCACCTTGGTGGCGTCGCGGTCGAGCAGGTAGGTGGGCAGGACCTTGTTCATGACGACGGCGCCGAGGTGCAGCTTCCGCTCGCGGAGCGCCTGCACGAAGAACTGCGCCTCGTGGACCGGTGCCGCGTCGAGCGTGGTGACGACGACGAACGTGGTCCGGCGATCGTGCAGCAGTCGCTCGACGGCGCGAGCGCGCTCCACGAAGCCGTCGTACATCGTCTGGAAGAGCATGAAGAACTCGGCGATGTCCTGCAGGAACTGCGAGCCCAGGATGCGATCAGCCACCTGGTAGAAGGGCTTCGACGCCATGCTCATGAACCGCGAGCGGTACGGCGCGAGCAGCCAGCGCAGCAGGCGCGACGAGAAGAAGTCGGCCATGCGCTCGGGCGCTTCGAGGAAGTCGATGGCGTTCCGCGTGGGCGGCGTGTCGACCACGATCAGGTCGTACTTGCCGGAGGCGTGCAGCTCGTAGAGGCGCTCCATGGCGATGTAGTCGTGGCTCTGCACGAACTTGCCGGTCACGTTCTGGTACAGCGGGTTGGCGAGGATCAGATCGCGCGTGCGCTCGTCCGGCGCGTGCCGGCGCACGAGGTCGTCCCAGCTCTGCTTGGTGTCGAGCATGGCCGCCCACAGCTCGCCGCGCGGCTCGACGCCGGCCTCGGCGAACGCCGCCGCGGTCACCCGCGTCTCCACGTTGCCGAACGCCTCCAGCCCCATGGCGTTGGCCAGCCGGCGGGCGGGGTCGACGGTGAGCACCAGGACCTTGCCGCCGTTGTCGATCGCCGCCATCGCCGCCAGCGCCGCAGCCGTCGTCGTCTTCCCGACGCCACCCGACCCGCAGGTGACGACGATCTCCTTGGCTGCCAGCAGCTCGTCCAACCGCACGATCAGAACCCCAGCTCGGCGCCGAGCGCGTCGGCCACCTGGTTGGTCACCCGCAGCCCGTGGCCGCGCGCGAACAGCTCCGGCACGTACAGGATCGGCATGGTCGGGTCGACCCCGGCTCGCAGTCGGGCCAGGTGCCCCGCACGCGTGCGTCGCAGCGTGACCGCCAGCCGCGCCGCCTCGAGCACGGACTCCACCGGCCCCCCGGCCGCGGTCGCGAGCGCGCCGGCCATCTCCGGCTCTCGCAGGCGCTCGAAGACCTCCTCCTCGCCGCGGCCGAAGAGCTCCGGCAGCACGCGGTTGACCACCAGCGAGGCCACGTCGACGTCGGTCTCCTCGTGCAGCCGGTCGATGAGCTCCAGCGACTCCGTCACCGGCATCTCCTCGGGCGACGCCACGATCACGACGCCGGTCTGCGCCGGATCGGCGAGGATGTCCTTGAGCCAGCCGGTCTGGTCGCGCACGAGGCCCACCTGCACCAGCTCGTTGATCGCCTGCGGCGCCCGCAGCTGGCCGACGATGTGCCCGGTGGCCGGCGCGTCGACGACCACCAGGTCGTAGTGCTTCTCCCGCACCTCCCAGCCGAGCTTGCCGACAGTGAGGATCTCCTTCACGCCCGGGGCGGCGTTGGCCAGGAAGTCGAACGTGCGTGCCAGCGGGCCGATCTTGGCCAGCAGCGGGAGCTTGAGCTGCAGGCTCAGGTACTCCTTCAGAGACGCCTCGGTGTCCATCGACATGACGTGCAGGTTCGGCTGCACCTGGACGGGGTCGAAGCCCGGCGGGGCCATCTCGTAGAAGTCGGCCAGGTTGCCCTTGGCGTCGACCTCGCACACGAGCGTGCGCTTCCCCTCGCGTGCGGCGAGGAGGCCGAGGGCTGCGGCCACCGTCGTCTTCCCGACGCCGCCCTTGCCGGTGACGAACAGGAGCCGCCGGTCGAGGATCGGCGGGCTCACGAGGTCACGATGCCCGAATCAGGTGCCGGCGAAGCCGATGCGACGTTCGTCACCCGGCGCGCCGATCTCGACGTAGGCGACCTTGACCACCGGCACGCCCACCTGGCGGCCCTTGCGGTCGGTCAGCCACAGGACGCCGGCCTCGTTGGCGAGGGCGGCTTCGATGTCGGCCCGGATCGCGGTGGGATCGGCGCCGTCGCCGAGCTCCACGTCGATCTCCTTGGAGGTGTAGGTCACACCGATGCGTACGTCCACGAGAGGGAGCGTAGGCGGGCGTCGGTACATTGCCTGCAGTGGCCGCCGCCGAAGACCTCGACCTGCTTCGACGCCGCGTGGTGAACGTGGTCGGGCACGAGCTGCGCACGCCGGTGACGACCGTCCGCGGGCTGGCCGAGAGCCTGGTCGACGTCGAGGACGACGAGACTCGGCGCACCCTGACCGACGCGCTCGTGCGCAGCGCCGTCCGGCTCGAGCGCCTCGTCGACGATCTGCTCCTGGCGTCGGGTGTGTTCACCGCGTCGCCGGTCGGTGACGTCGTCGCCGTCGACCTGGCCGACGCCGTGCGGCGCGCCGGCTGGCCGGCGCCGGTCGAAGGGACGGGCGTGGCGGCCGCCCGCGTCGAGGCCGTCGACCGCCTGCTCGAGCCGATCATCGACAACGCTCGTCGACACGGCGACCCCGTCGAGGTGCGGATCGCCACCTACGGCGACCGCGTCGTCCTCGACGTCGAGAGCGCAGGGCCGGAGCTGGCGGAGGGCGACGTCGTGCTGCTGTGCGAGCCCTTCTTCCGGGGCGAGGCCGCGGTCATGACGGCTCCCGGCCTCGGCTTGGGCCTGGCGGTGGCGCGCACGATCGCGCGCGCAGAGGGCGGCGACGTGCACGTCCATGCTCGAGCCGGCGGCGGTCTGGTCGTCCGGTTGGAGCTCCCGTGTTCCGCCTAGCGCGCCGCTCGACGAGCAAGTCGGGCACCCGCCCGAAGGGCTGCGGACCGACGCCGCGGGCGCGCGCAGATGCAGGCACGCCGGAGCGGCGCGCCCCTCGCCCGAAGGGCCCCCGGCGCAGAGCGAAGGCAATGTGATGCGTGTCTTGATCGTCGACGACGAGGAGGACATCCGCGTCCTGCTGCGCAACCAGCTCGAACGGGCCGGCTACGAGGTCGCGGGCGAGGCCGCCGACGGGCGCGCCGCGCTCGAGCTGTGCGATCGGGAGAAGCCCGACGCGGTGATCCTCGACCTGCTCATGCCGGTCGTGAACGGGTTCGAGACGATCCCGAAGCTGCGCAGCAAGCACCCAAAGATCGGGATCGTCGCCTACACCGCGGTGGCCGGCGACTTCGTGCGCCAGGAGATGCACCGCATGGGCATCCCGCTGGTGCTGAAGTCCGGTCAGTTCAGCCGGCTCGACGCCGCCCTGCAGGACATCGCCCGCGAGGACTGACCGTCAGCGCTCGTCGCGCTGGACGTGCAGCACGAGCGCGACCGGTTGGTTGCGGAACGCGGCGATGCTGGCGCTCGGGTGCCAGTAGTGGAGGAGCCAGATGTTCGGCGGACCGTCCGGGAGCATCTCCTCGGCCGTCAGCTCGACGCCCTCCAGCTCGCGCGACGGTCCGGTGCGCGGCTCTTCGCAGCGCAGGAGTCGGAGGCCCGATGCCAGCGCGGCACGCACGTAGTCGCCGACGAGCCGGTTGGTGTGCGGCAGGTACCCGGGCGTGCCGTCCTGGTCGGCCAGGATCACCGGCGGGCGGATGCCGGCCGCGAGCCCGTGCGCGTCGGAGATGACCAGGTGTCCGCCGGGCTTGACGACGCGCGCGAGCTCGCGGAAGGCGGCGTCGAGGTCGGGCACGTGGGCGAGCGCCAGCGCGCACACGACGAGGTCGACGTGCTCGTCCGGCAGCGGGAGCTCGTGCAGGTCAGCCTCGTGGTACTCGGCGCCCGGGACCCTCGCCCGAGCACGCTCGAGCATGTCGGGCGAGGCATCGACGGCGATGACGCGGTGCCCGCGGGCGACGAGGTGCTCGGTGTGGCGACCAGTGCCGCACGCGGCGTCGAGCGCGGTGCCGACGGGAAGCTCGTCGATGATCGCCTGCACGATCGGCCCCTCGACGTCGATCAGCCCGTTGCCGGGCTGGTCGTAGCTCGGCGCCCACCGGCGGTAGCCCTCGGTCGCGCTGATCGGCTCGATCGTCGTGCCGTCGCCGAAGCGCTCGCGCTCGTCGAGCAGCCGGCGGATCTCGTCGAAGCGCTCCTCGACGAACGCGCGGTCGTGCTCGCCGGCGAACGCTCGGAGCAGGGCCACACCCTCGAGCCCGAGCAGGTAGGCCAGCGGGTGCTGGTAGATCACCGCGGCATCGTACGAACCGCCGGTGAAGCGGAGGACCGGCTTACGCGCCCCGCAGCGTGGCGCGCTGCACCGACGTGGGCTCGGCACAGCAGAACCACGTCTCGGTGAGGTGCGGCCGACCCGTCGTCCACGGCGGCGTCGGCTTCCCCGAGATGACGCGACGGACGTCGGCGAAGTCACCGCCGTCCTCGACCAGCGCCGCGATCTCCCGTTGCAGGTCGTCCATGGCCGGGTCGGCCGAACGCCACTGGGTGCCGAGCAGCTCGGCGTCGTAGCCGGTCAGGTACGGCTGGATCTCGGGGACGTCGAGCAACAGCGAGCCGTCGGGCAGGAGCAGCCGGATCGACCAGTGCACGGGATCGACGCTGCCAGCGAGGTCGTGCTCGGCCACGAGGTCGGTGAGATCCACGAGCGACTGGCGCGTCGTCCACGGCGTGAACGGCAGCAGCGACGGGCGCGGCTCGATGCCGTGCTCCCGGAGCAGCTCGATGGCGGCGACCGCGTCCTTGGCCGTGTGGCCCTTGTCGAGGATGCGCAGCACGTCGTCGTCCACGCACTCGACCGCCGACGTCACGAACAGGCATCCGGCCGCCGCGAACGTGGGCCACACGTCGGCGTGGCGCAGCACGAGCTCCACCTTGGTCGTGATGTCGAACGTGAGCGTGGGGAACGTCTCGTGCATCGCGGTCACGACGCGTCGGGCGTGGTGCGGACCGCTGAGGAAGTC